>REDJ01000115.1 GCA_007693555.1 Bacteroidota bacterium | reverse complement strand
TTGGCATGATCGGCCTGCCTCCGGTTGCCGGATTCATCAGTAAATGGTATCTCGGTCTCGGTGCGGTAGAGGCGGGAAGCTATTGGGTAATTTTGGTTCTCCTTGCAAGCAGCGCTTTGAACGCAGCTTATTTCCTGCCCATCGTTTATCGGGCGTGGTTTTGTGAGCCGGATTACGAAGTATCCAGGCTGCGAAATTCTGGTCGCCTGGAGTCCCAGGCTTTATTGTTAATCCCGGTGGTGGTCACCGGCATACTCTCCCTTGCTGCCGGAGTGTTTGCTGCCATGGCTGGAAGTCCTCTTTCCATTGCCCGTGAAATCGCCGAAAAACTTTATCTTCCATGATCTGGTTCCTCACCATAGTTTTGCCACTGTTGGCTGCGATAATCACCGCGTTCCTACCCGCCGGAAGGCGAGGACCCGGACTTATTTTTGTTGGCGCTACCTTACCCGCCCTTTGGCTCGGGCTGGTGGAGGTATCCGGGGTCACAGCGCAGTGGTTTTTATTGGAATCGCACTTTTCTCTCGATACGCCGCGGCGAATTATCCTTCTGTTGACCGGCATCTTATGGGCCGCCGCTGGTCTTTTCGCCGGCTCATACCTAAAGGACGATGCCCGGCGAGGTGAGTTCTCATTTTATTTTGGCGCCGCTATGGCGGGAAATTTCGGACTTCTGATCTCTGCAGAGGTAGCTTCATTCTACACCTTCTTTGCCTTAATGACTTTTGCCTCTTATGGTCTGGTCGTCCACAGCCGCACCCCGTCAGCCCGCCGGGCGGGCAAGATCTACCTGGTGATGGCAATCATTGGAGAGCTGTTTCTTATCACAGCATTATATCTCGCCGTGCAAAGTTCCGGCAGTATGCTCCTGGCCGATATCCCACCCGCCTTGGCACAAGCGCCCAATGGCCCGTTCATCTTTTTGCTGGGCCTGATTGGTTTCGGAGTAAAAGTTGGGGCAATCCCCTTGTATTTCTGGCTTCCTTTGGCGCATCCGGCAGCTCCCGCTCCGGCCAGTGCGGTTCTTAGTGGCGCTATGATCAAAGCCGGCCTGGTGGGCTGGATGCACTTTGCTCCGGTAGGTCTGGTGGAATGGCCTTCCCTAAGCATGCTAATGGTGTCCCTCGGCTTTGCGGCGGCTTTGGGGGCAGCGATTTACGGCTTAACCCAGGTTGACCCCAAAACCATTCTCGCTTATTCCAGTATCAGCCAGATGGGGATTATGACCGTACTTCTGGGCATTGGGTTGTATGGTGGCATCCCTGCCGTTATGCTCCTTCCCGCAATTGCTCTTTATGCGTTTAATCACGGAACAGCCAAGGCTCTTTTATTTATGGGCACGGCGCTACCTGCCAAGGCCGGTGGTTCCTGGCGAATACTCATGTGGGCGGGTTTAGGAATTGGTGTTTTGGCCATAGCCGGTGGACCTCTTACCGGTGGGCTCTGGACCAAATACTTAGTGAAAACCTTCCTTGGCGAAACAACCCTTCCAGGGGCTCAAACCTTTTTACTTTTGCTAACTCTTTCTGCTGTCACTACAACTTTATTATTGAGTCGTTTCCTGCACCTTTTGCACAAGATTAAAGCACCTGCTGAAAATGTGGCACCGGCCTTTCTGCTTCCCTGGATACTTCTTTTGCTCGCCGGAGGTTGGTGGACAATGTCTCCTGCACTGCTGCCCAATGATTTAATGAACTACATTACAAAAGAAAAAGGGATAATAGCCTTTTTCTGGAATCTGCTCACGAATTGGGGTGCGCTTTGGCCAATCACCATAGGAGTGCTTGTTATGGCTTTTACTCTGAAGTTTGCCATGCTCAACAGGTGGCCAACGAAAAATCCTCTTTTGCCTCCGGGCGATTTTCTTCATGTAATCCTACTGGCCCTGGAAAAGTTAGCAAAACTTCTCCGGAAGGGAGTTTCTTTGCTGGATTCCGGAATGAAATCGCTACAAGGCCCCGAAAAAATATTTTACAGAATTTCAGATGACAAACAAACATCACAAATCAGTGCATACGCAGAATCTTTACTCCGACGCTGGGAATTTGTCGGAATCAGTTTTTTCATCTTTTTCCTAACTTTGTTCCTTTTATTATGATAACTATTAAGGCGATGCAACATTCATTATTAAGCTTTAAACACACATGAGCATGATTATTAACAATTCAATTTAGCTTACATGCATTGTTTTTTTGCAGAACGCAGATAACGCAGATACTAAGTAACGCAGATAATATATGATTAAATCAGCGTTTATCATAAAAATAAGCGAAATCAGCGTTCCATCCCTTAATCAAATTATAAACACATGAAAACTGGCATTAAACACCTGAAAAGGAGTATTCTTCTCAAAACCTTTCTTCTGCGATTTGCTATATTCGCTGCAGGTTGGCTGGTATTGGCAGGGGGATATCAAATCACCGACATTTGGTTTGTGATTCTCTTTTTAGTCGCTACCACAGTTATCAGCATTTATACTGTGCCCCCCGGGCAATGGGTTTTGCGCCCTTGGGGAGTTGTCCGGTTTGTTCCCTATTTTCTTATAACAGCCTTGCGGGGCGGCTGGGATGTGGCCCGACGAGTCTTTTTCCGAACTGTTCCCATAGACCCTGCTTTTATAACTATTGAACACGATCCGGATCCCCGAAAAACCCTGGTTCTTGTGTGGATCATAAGCCTGCTTCCCGGTACAGCCAGTGCCGGCATCACCGATGAAACCATAGTCGTTCATGTTCTTGACAAAAAACTCCCTGTAGTCGAGGAAATCAAGGAACTACAAAATCGAATCAATGGAATGTTCGTGGAGGACAACCTCTGATCTTTCTGAGAAATATTGCCGCCATTGCTAAAGAGCCCTCAAAAAGTTTACATCTTCAGCAACTTAGAAAAATCAGCCTCAATGAATTGTCGGAAAGGGTAAATATCACTCCGGCCAATCTTTCCATATTAAAGACCTGCAAGGCTTAGGCGATCCGATTCAGCACACTGGAAGCTATCTGCAAGGAACTGGATTGTCAACCCGGAGATATACTGGAATGGGCGGAAATACAGTTTAATAAAAACGAGGAATAATAAAGCAACTTTCTGGCTTAGCTTGAAAGTGATGAATGCCTGGTAGGTTTAATAGACCCTTCTTTTACCACGACCCCCCGGCTCCACCCCCTCCAAATCGTCCGCCGCCGAATCCGCCAAATCCGCCGGGTCTGCCACCACCAAAGCCTCCTCTGCCCGGACTGAAGCTGCCACGTCCGGAGCTGAAATTGCCATAAGAACCTCTGCTGCCCCGACTACCGTGGCTTAACAACCAGAGCATTGTCCAGAAAGGAATGCTCTTTCCCGGGCTGGTATAATTGCGTCGCCTGCGCGACAGGAAGAAAACCAACAGAATAATCAAAATAAAAGGTACAAAAACAGCCCCCGAAGGAACCTCTTCCTGCTGTGCATATTCACTTGCAGGAAATTCACCGGCTGCCAGCTGCATTATAACATTGGTGGCATTGTCGAGCCCCTGAAAATAGTTTTCACTGCGAAAAGCCGGCAAAATTTCATTTTCAACAATCCTTCTGGCAGTAATATCCGGGATTACTCCTTCCAATCCATAACCCACGGCAATATAAACATCTCTTTTCTGCGGAGCTACTGTAATTACAATCCCATTTTCAAAACCCGCCTTGCCTACTTCCCATGCAGTACCTAAACGTGTGGAGAAATCGGCAATCTCTAATCCATACAGGTCATCAGTGATGATAATTGCTATCTGGGTCTGATGTGTGTTTGCATAATTAGCAAGTTTACTCTCCAAAGTGCTAACCTGGGCTGCTGTAAGTATATTTTCAAAATCATTGACAAGCCTGGGTGGCGATGGTTGAGGCGGAAGCGCCTGTAAGCTGCCAATTAAAAAAATAAAGACAAAACCCAATAACTGTTGTGTGACCCTGTTGGTGTATATTATTATTTGCTGCATCATTTCGCTGTGGATATATTGAGATTTTGTGAGTAAAATGAGAGAATCTGACGGTTTAATGAATTACTTTCCGAATGAAATATCATCGGGCAATTCGTTAACATCATCAGTCTGGTAAGGGAACCATTCCTTTAATTCTTTTCCGGCCATGGTAATCCCTTCTACAAGGCCTTCAGCAAAAAGTCCTTCCTTAAAATTTTCAATTATTTTTTCTTTGGTAGACTCCCAGAAATCCTTCGGTACTTTTGCATTAATACCCAAATCACCCAATATGGCAAACTTATGACTTTTGAGGGCAACATAAAATAAAACACCATTGCGCTGTTCTGTTTGGGTCATACCCAGCTTATCAAAAACAGTGGCTGCACGATCCAGAACATCCCCTTCGCATACATTCTCAATATGCACTCTTATTTCTCCGGATGTTTCCTTTTCTGCTTGTTGAACAGCCAGCTTAATGGCTTCTTTTTGCTCCGGGGTAAAAAAATCAGTCGCTGCTTTTCCCATGATTAAAATTCAATTAAGGGTGGAACATCAGAGCCTGGTCTGGATTCAAAGGTTGGTTTTCTTTCAAATCCAAACATTGATGCATAGATATTTCTTGGAAACCTTCGGATATTGGTGTTGTAATCCCGCGTCAACTCTATGAATATTCTGCGCTCATTTGAAATCCGGTTTTCAGTGCCTTCGAGCTGTGTTTGCAATTCAAGGAAGTTCTGATTTGCTTTCAGGTCGGGATATCTTTCCACAACCACCATGAGTCGCGAAAGAGCAGATGATAAGCCTTGCTGGGCCTGTTCAAATTGCTGTAACGACTCAGGGGTAAGATTGGTTGGGTCAATATTAACCGAGGTAGCCCTGGAGCGGGCTTCCACAACTCCTTCAAGGGTTTCGCGCTCGTGAGCAGCAAAACCTCTTACTACATTTACAAGATTCGGAATCAGGTCGGCACGGCGCTGGTATACATTTTCTACCTGGGCCCATTGCCCTTCAACAGCTTCATCCAGGGTAACCAGCGTATTGTAGCTACCACGAAAACTGCCATATATCATCAGGACAACCAATACTATTACTCCAATGGTGATCCATTTTTTGTGTTTTGCTTCCATATTTTTTATGTTTAGAAATGGTTTGTGGGTTTATGGGTTTAAGAGTTTAGGGGTTGAAAAGTTGAATAGTTTGGTGTCATTTTATCAAACCATCAACTCTTCCACTTTTTAACTTTTCAACATTTATATTAAATCGACACTACGCTTTATAAAGGTAGTAAGCTTTTCGCCTTTCAGCAAGTTTTTTGAAAGCATAGCCAAATCAATCAACTGGCTGATAAGTTTAGACTGGCTGGTTTCATCCGTTTCATCAATAATTTTCGAAATGGTGGGATGGTTGGTGTTGATTACCAGGTTGTAAGTATCGGGCATATTTCCCATATAACTCATACCACCCAGTGCCGACATATCTTTCATACGGCGCATAAATTCGGGTTGCGTAATGAGCATGGGTTGGTCGGTTTCGCTTAGATTTTCAAAAACAACATGGAAGGTTTGATTTTCCAGTTGTTTTTCAACAATGGGTTTGAGTTTGTCTTTTTGTTCATCACTGAGTTTAGATGGAAGCTCGTCATCTTTTTTGATGAGCTTTTCCACCACATCGGCATCTACTCTTACAAAGCTAACATCTTCAAGCGTGGTTTCAAGCATTTGAATAAAATGACTGTCAATGGGAGTATCCATGAGTAACACATCATATCCTCTCTCTTTTGCAGCATTAATAAAACTGTGCTGATCCTCCTTATGGGATGCGTAAATGTGCACCACCTTTTTGTCTTTGTCAGTTTGCTCCGTCTTGATATGATTGCGATACTCTTCGAAGGTAAAGTATTTATCATCCACGTTTTTCAACAGGCAGAATTTCTGCGCTCTTTCCTTGAATTTTTCATCGGAAATCATACCGTACTGGATGAATATTTTGATATCATCCCACTTTTTCTCAAAATCTTCGCGGTTTGATTTGAAAAGTTCTTCCAGCTTATCTGCAACTTTCTTGGTAATGTGGCCGCTTATTTTTTTCACATTGCTGTCGCTTTGCAGGAAGCTCCGTGAAACATTGAGCGGAATATCGGGTGAGTCGAGCACACCATGCAACAGTGTCAAAAAGTCAGGTACAATACCTTCTACTGAATCGGTAACAAACACCTGGTTGCTGTAAAGCTGAATCTTATCGCGCTGTACCTCAAAGTTTTGCTTTACTTTGGGAAAGTATAGAATACCTGTCAGGGTAAAAGGATAATCCACATTAAGGTGTATATTAAACAATGGCTCTTCGAAAGTTAAAGGATACAGTTCCCTGTAAAAGGATTTATAGTCTTCATCCTTAAGGTCGGCGGGTTTTTGCGTCCATGCGGGTTTGGGATTATTGATAATACGGTCCTTTTCAACAGGCACCTGCTTATCTTCGCCTTTTTCATCCTTTTCGGTTTTATATTCGGTTTCCTTACCAAAAAGAATCTCAACCGGAAGGAACTTGCAATACTTTTTCAAAAGCGCGAGTATACGGCTTTCTTCCAGGAACTCTGTTGAATCGTCAGCAATGTGCAATATGATATCGGTTCCTCTCTCTTTTTTCTTAATCTCAGAGATCTCAAATTCAGGATTTCCTTCGCACTCCCATTTAACGGCCTTCGCGCCTTTCTGCCATGAACGGGTTTGGATTTCAACCTTTTTGGCAACCATAAAAGATGAGTAGAATCCCAGACCAAAATGACCAATTATTCCATTGTTCTCTCCTGCAGATTTTACTTTATCAATCCATTCTTCTGCACTTGAAAAGGCAATCTGGTTGATATATTTTTCTACTTCATCGGCCGTCATTCCGATGCCTTTATCGCTTATGGCAAGGGTTTTGGCCTTGGAATCCAACTTCACTTCAATTTTGACATCTCCGGTATCGCCTTTGAATTCACCCATTGAAGAAAGGGTTTTCAATTTTTGCGTGGCATCTACCGCGTTGGAAATCAATTCGCGTAAAAAAATCTCGTGATCTGAATAAAGGAATTTCTTAATGATGGGAAAGATATTTTCCGTTTGAACATTTATTTTACCTTTTCGCATGGCTTTCAACAGTTTATAAGTTTAACTTTAATATTAACCGAATTGCGATTGTCAAAGGTTGTGCCAGCAAAAACATACTGCCAAATTGGCTGAAGGAAACATGTTCTTATTATAGCTGAAATTATTTAAAAGAATTATTAATAAGTGGATCAACTTTATAAACTTTCTGAATTTCTGCTATTGAATTCATTTTTTCCTTTTCTTTGCAAAAAACAAATACTCTTCCTGTTACTTTTTTATTTCGGAGTTTTTTGAGAGAGGCCTGAAAACAGGGAAAAAAATAAATAAGAATTGGGAGAAAAAGGATAAAAAAAATTACACCTGGCTTTATGGCCTGATTTATTTACTTCTGTAAAATGAAAAAGTTTTTCTTCCCCAAAAAAAGGAGATACAGTATAATTCTCTTCTATGGTTTTTTAATTGGTGTTGTTTTTATTATACTTTCGGCAAGGGTCATGGACTATACATCCACCGACCAGTTTTGCATGAGTTGCCATGTGCATCCGCATGCCGAGGAAAACTGGAGATTATCAAGCCATTACGACAACAAATCAGGCATAGTTGTGCATTGTGTACAGTGCCATTTACCCCCACCCGGCACAGTTCATTATTTTACCGCAAAAGCTGTTACCGGTTTGCGCGATGTTTACGGTATGGTTTTTAAGGATACCGATAAAATCAACTGGGAGGCTAAGCGGCAACTGTCAGCGGCAGTAAAACACACATACGAAGAATCCTGCATCAGTTGTCATCAGAATCTTTTTCCACTTCAACTTTCAGAAGAGGGTATGCACGCACATTTATATTATGATGACAACCGCGATGAGTTAAATTGCCTGAACTGCCATTTGCATGTGGGTCACTTTTCCGAACATGCGCAGCAAACCATTGATTTCGGACTTGAGAAAATGGTGGCCATTGATGCAGAGATTTATACTGAAGCTGCATCTGTTGATCAGTTTGCAAGATTTACTGAAACCGTTCCCGGCACTTCAATGGCGTTCGATATGTTACCCATTCCGGGAGGGCAATTTACCATTGGCAGTCCGGAGAATGAACCCGGCAGAAGGGATAATGAAGGCCCACAAAGGACAGTTGAAGTAAGTCCGTTCTTTATGTCGGAAATCCAGGTAAGCTGGGATATGTTTATGGCCTTTTTCAGGGAAACCATGTCGGAAGGCCGTGTTGACCAGGGAGCATTTATTGCATCTGCCAGTAGGGATGCTATGATTGATGGAATTTCCGGTCCTACCCCACCCTGGGGGAGCCCCGACCAGGGATGGGGTTATGGCAAAAGGCCTGCCATTACCATGACATGGCATGCAGCCAACGTTTTCTGCGAATGGCTTAGTTTGAAAACAGGGAAAACCTATCGCTTGCCCACAGAAGCAGAATGGGAGTTTGCTGCAAGGGGTGGAACCGAAACTCCCTATTTTTTCGAAGGAAACCCAAAAAAGTTTACAAGAGAAAGATTTATTAACCGTTTACTTGGGCCCGATACCACAACAATCAATTCATACGTTATATATGCAGAAAACAGTATGGCAAGAACCCAAACACCGGATGATGTAAATCCCAATCCGTTTGGATTAAAGAATATGCTGGGAAACGTATGGGAATTTTGTTCCGACTATTATGATGAAAATGTATACGCCATGTATCCGGCAGAAGCCGTTATAATAAATCCGCAGGGGCCACCCACAGGAAACGAAAGGGTAATCCGCGGGGGTTCATTCAGAAGTGATGCCTACGAGGTACGTTCAGCCAGTCGCAGCCATACCCGTCATGATACATGGTTGCTCACCGACCCGCAGATCCCCAAGAGTATCTGGTGGTATTCTGATGTTTTTGATGTGGGCTTCAGGGTTGTGTTGGAATGGCAAGGTGAAGAAAAGGAAATTAATTGATATCATTTTAAAATACGTTACACAATGGAATCCAAACAAGCAAATCGTCGCGATTTTATTAAAGGTGCAGCAACAGTAGCTGCAGCAAGTGCACTGGGAGCAGGCTTTATACTTAAGTCATGCAGCACCGACCGGACCAAAGTTGTCCTGCCCGGATTTTTAGATAAAGCCCCCGATGGCAGGGTTTTGAAAGCAGGCCTGATAGGCTGCGGTGGCCGGGGAACAGGGGCTGCCTTCAACTTTTTAAATGCCGGCGATAACCTCCAGGTAACAGCACTGGCGGATGTTTTCCAGGAAAGGCTTGATCGTTGCCGTCAGCAGTTAAAAGAAAGAATGGATGTGGAAATTGCCGATGAGAAATGCTTCGTGGGTTTTGATGCTTATCAGAAAGTTATTGAAAGTGATGTGGATGTAGTATTAATTGCTACTCCGCCCTTTTTCCGCCCTGCACAATTTGATGCAGCGGTAAGAGCGCGCAAGCATGTATTTATGGAAAAACCTGTGGCAGTTGATCCGGTAGGGGCAAGATCCATCATGGCCTCGGCAAGAATGGCCGATGCTGCCGGACTTAAAGTGGTTACAGGAACTCAAAGACGTCATCAGCGCGACTATCTTACCACATATGCACATATCAAAACCGGAATCATTGGCGAACCCCTTTCTGCACAATGTTACTGGAATCAACCCCGCCTTTGGCATGTAAACCGCCAGCCAGGCTGGAACGATATGGAAGCCATGCTGTCCGACTGGGTAAACTGGAACTGGCTTTCAGGCGACCATATTGTTGAGCAGCACATGCACAATATTGATGCAATCAACTGGTTTACAGGAAAGCATCCTGTAAAAGCTGTGGGCTTTGGTGGCCGGCACCGCCGGTTAACCGGAGATCAGTATGATTTTTTCAGCGTAGACTACGTTTACGACAACAACACACATATGCATAGTATGTGCAGGCAGATTGACGGATGTGCCAATAACGTTTCTGAACAGATAACCGGAACCAAAGGTTCAACTAACTGCCAAAACCGGATTACAGACCTGAAAGGAGATGTAATGTGGCAATATGAATACCCGCTTGATGAAAACGGCCAGCCTTCTGTGCAGGCTATGAAGAGTGCTTACGATCAGGAGATTATAAACCTGGTAGCAGCCATCCGAAACAATACACCGTTAAATGAAGCTGAAGATTGCGCGATTTCCACTATGGTGGCAATTATGGGAAGGATTTCTGCATACACCGGTAAAGAGGTTACATGGGAAGAAATGATGAACTCAAACCTAAGACTCGGACCCGAAAAACTCGCATTTGGACCGGTTGACATAAAGGCAGTGGTTCCGGTACCCGGCACTTCTGCATAAAATAATAACCAAAACCTATAACCATGGACAGAAGATCATTTATCACTCTATCAGCCATTGGAAGCGCAGGCCTGCTGGCCGGAAGCTGCACCACAATAGTAAAAGAAAATGAAAAGACAACAGATGCTGTCTTGAAATTATCAAGCCAGGAGGGTGTTGCACCGGGAGATTCCCTGACCGAAAAGCTTGACTTTCTGGAAGAACATGGATTTACAGGTATTGAACCCCATGGAGGAAACCTGGCACAGCGGGTGGATGAGTTTGAGAAGGCACTGCAAAACCGGAATATGAAAATAAGTGCTGTGGTAGCAGGCTTCCAGGGATTTTTGATTGCCAAGGATCCTGCAGTGCGTAAACAAGCCAGTGATTCTATGAAAGTCATTCTTGAAGCTGCAGGTGCGTTAAAATCGGAGGGTCTGATTATGGTACCTGCCTTTAACCACCAGGAGTCGCTTCCACACATAGAAGCCAGGGAAATGCTGGTGGAAAAAATGCAGGAACTGGGTGCATTTGCGGCACAACACAATACCCGCATCCTGCTTGAGCCCCTGAACCGCAGAGAGGCATGGTTTCTGCGTCTGCTGGCCGATGCCGCTGCTATTGCCAAAGACTCGGGAAGCGAAGGTGTAGGTGTGATGGGCGACTTCTGGCATATGACCTGGGAAGAAACCAGCGACCTGGGTGCTATTATTTCTGCAGGCGATTACCTTCACCATATGCACATTGCAAGCCGAAAAAACCGGATAATGCCAGGTGAAGATGAAGGTGATAATTATGTGGAAGGTTTTAAAGGACTGAAGCACATCGGTTACCAGAAATTCATAAGTCTTGAGTGTGGCAGTGAAGGTGACCGCAGAGAAACCATTCCCGCGGCAGCAAGACTCATTACAGAGCAGTGGGGGAAAGCTTCAATGACAATGAAGCCCACCGAACATCAGGAAAGGCATCCTCAACTATAACTAAATCAAGGAAGTAAATCAGCCGGTAGTTTAGTGATGGGCTTTATTTTGATGCTTTTAATAAAAAACTCTGCACCTTCCGACTGAATCTGTATCTTTCCTGAAACCAAAGGATTGATCACACCGTTTTCATTTATACCTGTATTGGTATTTACCATAACCGTTTGGCCGTTAACCACATGAACGGCAGTACGTCCGAAAGTAAATAGCTCAATTGTATTCCACTCTCCCAGCGGGTTTTCCTGATCCGAACCTTTTCTGATCATGCGACCATTGGCATGTTCACCAAAGATTAAAGCATCTGCACCGGGAGTATAAACAAACT
>REDJ01000121.1 GCA_007693555.1 Bacteroidota bacterium | reverse complement strand
ATGAATCCTACTTTAAGAAAACGGAGAAGTACCTGCAGGAGCAATATAAGGGAATCGTATTGTAATACTAATTAATACTACATATTATTTGTGTAAGCCTGGATTTTTATGGGCTTAAATAATGTAATGATTTTATTCCTTACCTGGAACTGTAATAAAATCATAGTTAAGTAAAAAGGTAAAGAAGTGAGGACAACAATCACTCACTTCTTTACCTCCAGGTGTAAGGATATAGAAATTAAT
The DNA here is from genome assembly GCA_007693555.1 of Bacteroidota bacterium. Classification (GTDB taxonomy): domain Bacteria; phylum Bacteroidota; class Bacteroidia; order Bacteroidales; family UBA7960; genus SKVR01. Next base: position 11,570 of record REDJ01000121.1, on the reverse strand, counting down.
ACCCGGGGTTTTGTCCGTAATCATTCATAGTGCGGTCAATTTGCGCCTGGGGGATGGGTCTCAATATGTGATGTTCCTGGATGTTTGGACCCCCGTTGGGATTATGTAATCGAACTCTTTCCAGCAACTTACCGGTGCGTTTGAGGTCTTTCCATCGGTGAAGTTCACCCATGAGTTCGCGTGCACGTTCGTCAAGAATAAGATCAATTTCAAGCTCAGCAGGGGTTATCAGTGGAATTTCCACACCCGGGAAAGCTGCCCTTGCTCTTACCTCGTTAAAATAAAAAGCTGCATCATCCAGTTGACCCATCATCATTAATGCTTCAGCAGCAATCAGATAGGTTTCTGCAAGGCGCATTACGATAAAATCTCTTCCATGGGTTCTCATGAATGGATACCTGTGCTTCTGGATTGTGGGAGCATAAATGGTATTTATATCCTGTATCCTTATTACCAAAAAGGGAAATTCCTCAATCTCTTCATCACTCATCTCATTTACGATAGGATCGTTGGTAAACCATGCTGCAGTGTCGCCTATAGCGGCACCAGGAGGTAAATTAGGCTCATCATTATAAAGCCATGCTTCCTTAAAAGTAACACTGTAACGCATATCATTACGAATATGCAAACCTTCCTCTCTGTAGTCATTGCCAAACAACTCGGTTAGAGCAAAATCGGTGGGCCAGAAACGTGCTATACCTGTATGAAACATGTTGTCACCAACAAGACCGGGCAATAACCACTGCCTGGGTCCAAAAAACCGTTGAAGTTCGTTTACAGGCCAGTTAACTTCGGGGTTATCGCCCCACTGAATAGACCAGATAACTTCTGCATTTCTTTGATTAAAAGGGTCAAAAATGTCAGCATAATTATCCAGAAGAGCATGGCGGCCACCATCAATTACCTGAATGGCATAATCAGCAGCAAGCTCCCAGTTACCAATTGTCAGATAAACTTTTGCGAGGTGATTTTTGGCAGCATCTTTTGTAGGCCTTCCATATTGAGATTGTTCTTCCGGCAGATTATCCATGGCAAATGTAAGGTCATCAATAATTACCTGGTAAATTTCTTCTTCTGATTCCCGGTAAGCTTCCAGTTCAACTTCACGGGTTTCCTCCAGTGTGAGGTGCACCGGACCGAAGTGTTGAACAAGCAGGAAATAATAATGTGCTCTCAGAAATCTGGCTTCAGCAATCTTTCTGTTTCTGAATTCTTCACCCAAAATATCTAATTCATTGGCACGTGAGATTGCAGTATTGGCATTATTTATTCCTTTGTAAAAATGCTCCCAAATAATGGGCTGATTTTGTGTTGCAAGCAGCAATGAAGGATTCAGACCTGCGTCGTACCTGTCCCATGCTCCATTGTAGGTCTGACCAATTCTAAACAGATCCGTTCCATAAAGTGTCATTAACATTCCGTTTTCACGTCCATAATACCATCGAAAGGGCACGTATGCCCCAATGAGAGCTTCCTCAATGCCCTGCGCCGATGCAAATTGATTGTCAGCAACAGCGTCTGTTATCATGTTTTCTGACAAATCTGCACAACCACTTAATTGGTTTAACAGTAAAAATATTAATGCGATTTTAAAATAATTTTTCATGTCAATATATTTAAATAATCAATACTTCTTTTTTTTAAAGACCTATCTCAACTCCCAGAAGAAATGTCCTGTAATTTGGCATATCATGATTTCTGGCACCCTCAGGATCATGACCGGGAAAATCGGTAAAAGTAAATGGATTTTGCACTGAACCATAAACTCTTGCACTCCGTAAACCCATATTTGCAAGGCGTGTTGGAGTAAATTTATATCCAAGTGTTATATTTCTTACCCTAACATAACTTGCATCAAAATATCCCATTTGCCTAAAGAAAGGATGTCCTGTTACCCTGGGTCGTGGAAATTCATTAGAGGGAGAATCAGGAGTATAATACTCTATATTGCGTGAATTGAGATTGTATCCTCTGCGCAGGTTTAACATTCCACCCAGAGAATTGCCACCTGCCTCGCTCCATATAGTTGCTCCCTGTGATGTATATACCATCACAGCGAAATCAAAGCTTCTGTAATGCATTCTGCTGTTAAAACTACCTGTCCAGGAAGGTACTTCAGAGCCTATAATAACCCTGTCATCTGCTCCTATACCACCATCACCCGTAATATCCCTCAATTTTATATCACCGGGTTTTTTACCAAATTGTGCTGCTTCTTCAGCTTCATGCTCCTGCCATATACCTGCAAATTCCCAGTCGTAATGTACATTTATTGGATGCCCTATAAACCAACCGTTACCGGGGTCGTCCTCTTTCCCACCATAAAGCTCTACAATTTCATTTCTGTTGGTGTGGAATATAAAATCAGTTTGCCAGCGAAATCCCTGACGTGTATGTTGTTCAACGATAATTGTAGACAAACTAACTTCAAGGCCGCGGTTCATGGTTGAGCCCACATTTTGCAAGGAAACTGCAAAACCGGATGTAGGAGGTAATTGTCTGTTCATCAAAAGGTCGATAGTATTTTGCTGGTAAACCCCTACTGTACCAAATACTCTGTAATCAAACAAACCAAAGTCTACACCAATATCAATCTGCCGTGTTCTTTCCCATCTTAAGTCTGAATTGGCAAGTTCTTGGGGTTGAAACCCAAATACTGACTGGTCGCCAAAAGAATAACCTAAGCGCGATAATCTTCCCTGGGTTTGATAAGGTTGAATCCCTGTATTTCCAACATCTCCAAAACTTAATCTCAACTTGAGTTCATCAAACAAATTACTATTGTCCATAAACCCTTCGTCGGAAATAAGCCATGCAAATGCCACTGAAGGGAACAGCCCATATTTATTACCCTCAGCAAGTCTTGAGGATCCATCAACACGGCCTGTTAATGTAAACATGTAGCGGTCCATTAATGCATAATTTAAACGCAGCATATATGATTCAAGCACCCATTCTCTTAAAGTGGAATTTCTTGAAACCGTTTCTTCAGCAGAACCAATATTATAAAAACGTTGCTGTTCAAAAGGCAGACCACGAACTGAAACAGAAGAACCAACCAGGTTATTGGTTTGCACACTGTAAAGAGCCGTTGCTCTTAACCGGTGATTTAATCCAAATGACCTCCGGTAGTCAAAAATATTTTCATAAAGCAAATTTCTTACTCTTTCGTTTCCAACCGATGCCGTCGAATTCTGCCAGTTATGTGATCCTCTTTCAAAAGTTTCGAAATCAGGTGCAAAATTAAATCTGTAGGTAAGCCCTTCAATGATATCCAATTCCGCAAAAACATTGGCAAATATTCTTGTTCGATCCCGCTGATCAATGAAGTAGTCTCTGTTAATATTAATAGTTGGAAATGATTCACCTACTGCAAACTCACTCCTGATAGCTTCTTCAGCTCTTTCAGGCCAGTCTAAAGGGCTTCTGAGAACCAAATCCCTGAAACTCCCACCACGATGTTCACGGCTGAACGTTACCTGGGTAGACACTCCTGCTCTGAAAAACTCTGTGACATCCTGGTCAAGGTTAATTCTTCCTACATACCTGTTAAAATCATTGTTATCAACAATAGCATCATGCTGAGTATAAGTTCCTGAAAACGTATAACGGGTATTTCTTGTACCCCCTCTCACGCTCAGGTTATGATTTTGCTGAATACCATTATTAAATACATAATCCTGCCAGTCAGTGTCAACCCCATTTCTGATAGCTTCAAGCTCCCAGTCAAGAAAAAGATCTTCATCAGTGGTATAAGAACCTTCGCGCCTTGCAGCTTCACGTTGCATTTCAGTATATCTTTCGGCATTCATTAAATCAACCTTGTGCGCAAGTCGCTGTAATCCGGTATTCATAGAGTAATCAATCACGGTAGCATCTGTTGGTCCTCTTAATGTTGTAATAAGTATGACACCATTGGCTCCCCTTGAGCCATAAATAGCAGTTGCTGAAGCATCTTTCAATATTTCAATGGATTCAATATCAGAAGGATTAAGACTCGATAAATCACCTTCCATTGGCACTCCATCAAGAACTATAAGTGGATCATTGCCGGCAACAAATGACCTGATGCCTCTTATACGAATGGTTGCACCGGCACCGGGCCTGTAGCTGTCAGCAGTTACCTCCACTCCTGCAGCCCGGCCTTGAAGCAAGTTTTCAAGAGAATAAATGGGTTCGCTGGTTATGGTTGCACGGTCAATTGAAGAAATTGAACCTGTTATTTCCCGCCTTTCCAGCCTTCCATACCCTACCACAACAAATTCGTCAAGGGTTGTTAATGAGGGAACCAATGAAACATCAATGATTCGTTGCTCCCCTACTCTGATGAAGGTAGACTCATATCCGATAAAAGTAAAGACAAGCACAACTTCACTGTCTCCAACGGTAATAGAATATCTTCCCTCACTATCTGTTACGGTACCTCTTGTGGTACCCTCAATAGTAACGTTTACACCAGGCAATGATTCTGCAGTTTCGGAGTCAGTTACCTGACCGGTAATGGTTATTTCGTCCATAGGACGCATTTCAGTTGCATATGCAGTAACTGAAACGGTACCAAGCAGTACAAACATTAAACTCAATAAAATAAATATACGTCCATCAAGATTACAATTTATTCTAAATAAGTTGTTTAAACATAAGAATTGAGATTTTTTTTTCATATATTTGACTTGTTTTGGAATTTTAATTTGGTAAAAAATGTCATTTACATGTTTTGCATGTAATAAAAATCTGATGACTGAATTGATTTTCTGAAACGATTTCTTTTAGATTGGGAGAATGGCCGTTCTCCCAATTTTTTTTATTAATTAATTTACATTCATAAAAGATGTTTTGGTTAATAAATAAAGTAGGATTAAACTTTTGAGGAAAGAAATTTTAAAAAACAGTAAAAGGCATCTTTAATTTATAATTCAAATTTGAAAATATTATTCTAACATGAATACATTAATAAATTTAAAACTAAAGTATAGAGAAATTTAAATAATTGTATTAACAAAAAGTTACTGTTGTATTAAGTTTAGATTACCTTGAAGCAAATAAATGATTTTAAGACTCTTACAAGTACATACCTGTAACTATTAGAATTTTGCTTTATTACGAAATATTTTCTTTACCAAATTCTGAGGAGTCTATCAGACCTGCCTTTTTTTTCAAAACCAATAATGTCCTGTACCGAACACCATTGTTCTTTTTTGAACAACTTTTCGGGTGCATTATCTTCAATCACTCCCATAAACTTCTGATATACTGGCCGATAATTAATCCGGCACATTTTTTTCATTAAAGAATTCAGTTAAACTAATATTGTAAAATTTTGTTGAATAACATTGAATCGTACAATTTTCTGACTTCAAATATTATACCCATGAAAACAAATTCTTCAACTGCAACAAACAGCCCTGAAATGATGAAAGGCAGGATCATTGAGAAAGTTACTGTTCTGATGATCATTATAATCTTTTTGCTATTGGCAGCATAGAAAGATTTTGCAATGGAAATAGGCGGCAAATCTATTGTACCAGAATCTTACGGGCTTCTAAAATGCCCCGGCTGTTGCTGATGGTCAGAAAATATAATCCGGGTATAATATGCGATACTTTCAGGCTATTTTCACCGGGCTCTAAATCTTTTGACTTGACCAAACGGCCGGTTGAATCAATTAACCTGAGCGTGAAACCTTCATAGCCTGAATGGTCAATATTTACAGTCAGAATTTCCCTGACCGGGTTGGGATAAACCTTTACATATTCCGGAATCGAAATATCATGAACGTTTGTCATATCAAGCGGGGTTCCCCACGTTTCGCCATTCTTTTCATAATAAACAGGTTCCTTCTTCAACATGCTGCCAAATAATGCCTGGTATGGATAATAGGGCCCCCCGAGTCCTTTTATATAATGCCAGCTTTGTGGAATTCCATCATAGTGCATTTCCACCCAACAACCTATATCAAGTTCTTCATACCATTTATTTTCAAAAGTTTTATTAAGATGTTCTCCCGTAATCATATTAGAAAAACTGTAGATGGTTTCATTGCCATAATAATCAGGTTGAAAATCCGGCTCACCGGGTAATTTGTCAAATCCGGGATTGGGTTTTATTACCTCCTGAAGAGTGTCTGTATAAAAGGCAACGCTATCGAGCCACGGTTTCATTACCAGTTTAGTAAGAAAATAAGTGAGCACAATAGAATCATTATGGTCTGATCGTTCAAGATACTCGTAAACTTTTCGGGTTTCTGTTATTTGAAAATAACCGTCTTCCTCTCCTATCCAGGTTCCATCTTTTCTCAGAACATGCAACACATCGCCCGGTTGAAAATCATGAGCATCATACCATGTGAAGTTCTGAACTCCGGTTTCAGGCTCTGAAAGCCCGGCAACGATAAGCTCAGTAGGCGTATCGTAAAATGAATTGGGCTCCGGAAAACGGTAAAAGTTTAGTGTTTGTATAAACCCATGATTTTTGCTGATTTTTACCTGCATTTCATTTATTTCTGACTCTAAAGGTGCACCATCGGAATCGTTTACCTGAAATCCGATAACCTTTACCGAATCTGTCAATCCCAGGAACTCTGCAACATCATGTTCAATAATTGAAGCAACAATGTGCATCTGACCGGGTTTTCCATAAGCAATCCAGGAATCCCCTTCCATTGCCAGGGTGTTTATTTTGACTGAATCCTGCTGATGATTAAGGAAAATATTATAACCGTTATCCTTAATGATAATTTCCGATCCGATCCATGAACCGGCCCGTGGTGAAAAACAATTGTCAAAAAGGAACTGGTTTACTGAGAATGGATATAAAATCAGGCTGTTTTCATAACCTGTGGAGTCAATCCTGATAAAACTCAAATGATTGTTTTCATCAACAAAGCTGGAAATCACCTCAGGGTTTACTGTCTGGTAGTTTTGTCCTTTTACCACCAGGACCAGTAACAAACTGCAAATTGTAAGTAGTAAATGTCTTTTCATGGTTTTGGGGTTTTATAGGTTCGGTTAGATTCGTTTATTGCTATGGAATGATCCTCGGTTGCGGTTAGTGATAATTAATTGAAAAATCCAATCTGCAAAGTACCTTGGATTTTTTTTCTTATACTACAAATATGTGTTTTTTTTTGATATACATGTTGTTTTTAACAGAAAAAAAACGTTTTTGAAATTCTCAGCTTCAGATACTTCCATATAATATGAAAGCGGGAATTTCCCAACACCAGTAACCGGAAGGGTGCTCAGTATTAAAGCATCCCCATCAATCTACACCACAACTTTTATATTAATTCTAAACACCTGTTCATTCCACTACACCCACTGTACGCAGATGGACAAGCCAGCATACAAATAAGAGTCACAAAAAATCATAGATTATTGTTAGTAAAGCATTTAACACATATGGCCCGATATTGGAATGATAAAATGAGTACCCAATAACATTCCGGATACAAATCATTACATTTGGAAAAGTTTTCCACAAAAAACCAACCTGCTACAATGTTAAAAAACTACTTCATCATTGGCCTGCGCAGCATTCTTAACCAACGTTTTTACAGTATCCTAAACGTAGTTGGGTTGGGTGTAGGTTTGGCGCTGGTTATTTTTATCGGCCTCTACCTGCACGACCAGCATCGCTTTGACCGCTGGTATTCCGACCACGAGCGGATTTATCGTGTGGAGTATGGAGAATGGGGCATCATAGGCCCGGCCTTCAAACGATTGATTGAAGAGTCCAGTGCAGATATTGAACAAACCCTCCGGCTCAACACCAGTGTGTTTCATAATTCTGCGCTGCGCAAAGGGGATGAAATGGTGCGCATCAGAAATATAGTGGCTGCCGACCCGGAAGTTTTTGATTTTTTTGATTTGACCATTATTCACGGAGAAGCAGCCACAGCACTTGACGACATAGGAAAAGTTGTTCTCACCCGAAGCGAGGCCCTGCGATTGTTTAATACAGAAAATCCCATTGGAGAAGTACTCAGTCTCAACGACCAGCACAACCTGGTGGTTTCGGCCGTGATTGATGACATCAGCCATTTTCATGTGAGAGTGGATGCACTGGTTTCCTTTTTTATCTTCGGAATTTATTATGGAACAGATTATTTTGAACGCCCCGGTAACTGGAACCACCCTACTTATGTTAAACTTCACCCCGAAGCAGACCCTTCCCACGTGCGCGGGCAAGTGGAAGAAAGAACTAACAACTATATCTTCGAAACTGCCGGCATTAAATTCGACAGGGAAACGCGGCTCAGACCTGTGAGTCAGATTTACTATGCAACAGATAGCCTGGTGGAAGGGCGGGTAGTACGTGGCAACAAGACCCTGAGTATCGCCTTTATGATCATTGCCGCATTTGTACTGTTTATTGCCGTGGTAAACTTCATTAACCTTTCCACGGCCCATTCCACATCGCGAGCCAGGGAAATGGGAATAAGGAAGCTGCTTGGCAGCACCCGCAAAAGCCTGTTGATGCAGTTTCTGCTCGAATCCATCATCATTACTGCAGCCGGTATGCTAATAGCTGTAGCCCTGGTGGAAATTTTCCTGCCCTCCTTCAACAACCTGGCAGGAGTAAATATCAATCTGAGAGAATGGTCAATAAGCTGGCACCTGCTCATATTTATTTCAGCTGCCGTAATCGTAGGAACTGTCAACGGAATGTATCCCGCATTTTATCTGAGCGGGTTTGAGCCGGCCCGGGTATTAAAGGGAGAGCTTACCAAGGGCAGGAGTGCCGCCTTTTTCAGGAAAGGACTAATGGCATTTCAGTTCGCCACTGCCATTACTCTTATTTCCGGCACTGTTATCGTGTATAAGCAAATTCATTACATGAAAACCAAAGACCTGAATTTCAACACTGAAAACATCGTATTTTTCAGGGCTAACGAACCTGTATTGCAAAGGTGGGATGAATTCAGGAATGTACTGAAAAGTTCGCCCGGCATACAACAGGTTGCCCTTACCAATGCCATGCCCGGCAGTGTGGGCTGGCAGGAAAGTGTCTATCTGGAAGGACAATTACGCCAGTTCTATTACTGGCCTGCAACCCCCGAGTTCTTTACCATGCTGGGAGCAGAGCTTCTGGCCGGGAGGTGGCCAGACAGGGCGCTGGCTACCGATCAGCATTATAACATGGTGGTAAACCGCCAGTGGTTACAACTTATGGACCTCGACCAGGATTATGAAGATATCATCAACCAGAGCATCCCATGGGGAAACGGCAAAATTACCATAATTGGCATAGTCAATGATTTTCATTTCAGATCGCTGCGCAGCGCCATCGCCCCTATGGCACTTGTCTGGTATGAAGAACGCTGCCAGATGGTTAGCATCAAACTCTATCCCCACAATACCACACAAACACTGGATCATATCAACAACACGTGGCTTGAGTTTTATCCCGACGAGCCCCTCTCCTGGCAATTTCTGGATGAATCACTTATGGCTTTATACTCCAGAGAAGAACAAACAGGTACTATCCTCACGTTCTTTTCATTTTTTGCCATATTCATTGCCTGTTTGGGTTTGTTTGGCCTTTCTTCCTTTTTGATAGAAAAACGAAGCAAAGAGATTGCCCTCCGCAAAGTGCTGGGTTCTCCGATGCTTCGCATTCACATGCTTTTGCAGAGGGAATTTGTTTTGCTCATTGTCATAGCTTCCTTCATTGCTATCCCTGCCGGTTGGTACTTTATGAGCAGTTGGCTGGATGGTTTTCCCTACCGCATACAGATGGGTGCCGGCCCGTTTTTGCTGGCGGTTTTTCTTACTCTATTTATTGCCATGGCAACGGTATCCTGGCATGCATTCAGGGTTTCCGGGAAAAATCCTTCCGACTTTCTGAGGACGGAATAAAAATTCGGATGCTTCCAGTTGCTGCGCAAGCTGGAAGTTCCATGACTGCAGGAACTGGAAACTTGCGAAGCAATTTCCAGCTTCCGGGTTCAACGTTACCCACCAGGAAGCTTCCAGTTGCTTTGCAAGCTGGAAGTTCCGGGGCCGGAGGAACTGGAAGCTCCCGAAGGGACTTCCAGCTTCCGATATTTGTCCACCCAAACCCGGAAGCTTCCAATTCCTTCGGAAGTTGGAAGTTCCTAACGATTTAACCCACCTATTCCACAATCAATCTCTTTAAATCTTCGTCATCTTCCTGGATTCGAATTTTGTGCATAAACTTGAAGTTATCCAGATCATTAAAATAGTTGATCACATCCTCTCTTTTGAGCTTGGTTTTCCTGGTGGAAGTAACGGTTAGATAAGATGACCAGGGATAATCCATTGCATATTCTGTAAATCCATGTTTTACAGGATTGTTATGGATGTAAACTATAAGATTTGTAAAGTATTTCTTATTATCTATTCTTATTCGATGAAAGTTTTTAGTAAATAATGACCCTGCCCTACCATATTTTTTATTGAAATATTTTGTGTAAGAAGCAAATAGATGCTGAAATTGCTCTGATGGCTTGGGTTTTCGTTTAAAATTTCCGTCAACTTTATCAGGAAAATAGGTCTTCCATTTTTTATCCAACTCATCTGATCGGGCATCTTCAGAATTTAAATAGCCAATTTCATCATCCGCTCTTATTCTTAATAAAATATGAAAATGATTTTTCAGCAAACACCAGGCATATGTGTCAGCAACAGTGTCAATATAAATATCATATAATCTCAGAAAATACTGGTAATCATCATGATCTATAAAAATGTTTTCGTAGTTGTTTCCTCGGTTATAGATGTGGTAAAACCGGTCGTACTCAATCGGGGTATTCATAGGTAAAGAATTATTCGAAAATGAAAATACTAAGATAGAAACTATAAGTAGTTGCTATAATTATTTATAATAAAGTTACCTAAAAACAAGGAAGCTTCCAATTTCTTTATGACCGGTAAGCTTCCAATTGCTGCGCAAGCTGGAAGTTCCATGACTGCAGGAACTGGAAACTTGCGAAGCAATTTCCAGCTTCCGGGTTCAACGTTACCCACCAGGAAGCTTCCAGTTGCTTTGCAAGCTGGAAGTTCCGGGGCCGGAGGAACTGGAAGCTCCCGAAGGGACTTCCAGCTTCCGATATTTGTCCACCCAAACCCGGAAGCTTCCAATTCCTTCGGAAGTTGGAAGTTTGCAGACCGGAGGAAAAGCTTCCTTTTTCACTTTAAATTAAAAAAATGTTCATTACCGAACACATTTCTTGCGAAATCGAACAAAAATAACCCCATTCTTTAATCCTGGTTTTACCAGTATACTTTTGTATTTGTGGTAGTTACGATTAATGGCATAGTTTTCCAATAGGTTATGAATACAGAACTCAATAACTATATAATCTAAACGGGAATGCAAGCCCTCAAAGCAGACTGAATTTTTATAAAGAAACAGGGTTCCCGGCAAACAATAAGTAAAAATGGAAAAAGAAAAAGTTTTATATAAAATTGAGCAAACTTTCCGCACCAGGGTATGGAAGGATAAGAATGTAAAGAATGCTACGTTAATGGTTTACTCCCGTAAGCTCGACATTTGCCTGAAAATTGCTGAAGGCAATACCGGAAGCATACCGGCCCATCCGGATC
>REDJ01000229.1 GCA_007693555.1 Bacteroidota bacterium | reverse complement strand
TCACAAACTCATAACCTTCAGCAGCAATGGCCTCCAGGGTTACCTCATCGCCCATACTGTAAGTACCTGCACCGTTGACAGTGCCGGCACCTTCGGGTTCAATATTTACAGTTACCGCATAGGTTGCAAGCGCAAAATGGGCCGTTAATTCAACATCCTCAGCAGGCATGGTAAAAATAAACTCCGGCTGAATGCTGATTATATTGTCTTCTTCATCTGTCCAGTTGACAAACTCAAATGTGGCTGCAGGATTGGCATTAACCAGAACTTCTTCTCCCGGCTCATATTGTCCCGCCCCGCTGACAAAACCCCCATCTTGAGGATTAGCACTGATATCGAGAGTAAAAGTAAGGGTTTCACCCTGAAGGATAACAGGAATACTTATCGCATCACCATCCACAATAAAACTTTCCTCAACAGAAGAATATCCTTCTTTTTCAGCAATGAAGCTATAACTGCCGTTCAAAGCCTCAAAACTTACCATACCGGATGCATCTGTAAACAGAATAATGGGTTCAGGAGCTTTAACCATAGCCTGAAGATTCCAGTTAAAAGTTAATTCATCGTTCAGTTCAGTGAGTTCATTCCATTCTCCATTCCAGAAAATCATATTACCCTTGCCTGCCACCTCAGGGCCCTCATCGCAACCAGCAGGAAACCCACCCTGCGTATTGATGCTTAATCCAAACCATAACTCAACAGATGCATCAATAGTGAATGGATGATGTAGTTCCTGAATATTCCATTCATCTATATTTACATTGTTAATTACCTGGGAATAAACTTCTGTAGCATTCGGTCCTGTCCATATCTTAAGAGTATATGTACAGTCATCATATCCCGGGAAAAAGCTGATCTTCGAAATTTGCATCCCATCATAATCTGTAAGGTCAGAAGGTTCCCACCTGCTGGCTATACTGAATGTTGCTGGATTATTGGTGCCTATACTGGTAAAATTCTGACCATTGTCCCAATGTATCCATTCTTCTTCTTCATTTTTTTGAAATGGCAATATCGTTTGGTTCAGATTTTTTTCATCAGAATGGAAAAGTAATTTTCTTGTTGAATCCTGATCTTTTTGGTTAAGAGTCTTTTCAAAATCTTTTTCATTCTTTTCATTAAAAGTAAAAATTTCAGATTCTCTATTCGTATCCGCCATGATACTTATCATAGCATTTTCCAGCGGGGTTCCATACTGATCAGTTACATTAAAAGTTACGGTATTGAACAGGCCTTCTGTTGCAATACCGGTAATGATAAGTGAAAAATCCTGATTTAACCCTGCAAGACTGCCTTTGTGACCAATTGTAATTGTATAGGTTTCTCCTGCTATGGGATTCTGGATAAATATTTGCTCAACATTGTCACGAAAATTATCGCCGGTTGTGGCCACTAGGGAGGGATTGGAAGGATCAAGAATCCAGGGATAATAAAAGGTTTCCTGGTTATGGATAATGCGCATATCAAGATCATTGACCAGCATAGATATTTCAGGGTTCAGGGATGGTGGCGGAGGTACAGCTGCCGGATCATTCCATGCCAGGGTAGCTTTAAGAGGAGAGGTGCCGTCAGAAACAACAGAAATCTCAATGGTTTGTCCTTCATTTAATGTAAGCTCCCGGATATTGAAGGGGATACCAATTTCAGCATTCTCCGTCATGACTTCTGCTGCCTTGCGTGTGTTCATCAATCCCCATCCATTGCGGTAGTCAGGTCCGGGATGGTTTCCCATTTGCTGCGCAGTGTGAATGATGAGTGCTTTCATGGTAGAAGAACGCAATGGTGCTGAGGGTCCGTGCAGGTTTTCGTGGTGCTCCAGTAACAAGCCAACAGACCCACTGATCATCGGACCCGACATGGAGGTTCCGTTCCATGTATCGTAGGAGGTATTGGATTGTGAAGTTGCCGAATACACTCCCACTCCCTTGGCAACTATATCAGGCTTTATCCTTCCATCGTCTGTTGGTCCCCATCCGCTGAAGTTTGACATGTCACCGGAAGCATTTACTGCTCCAACAGTCATTATGTTTTTGGCATTGCCGTTGGTAGAAATACAATCATAGCCATCATCGCCACCATCAATATCACGTATCTGTGTTGACCACTCCCACTGGTTTCCATTTATTACATAATGACCGGTACCAGGTGCCGGACCACTACCCCTGTCATTCCCTGCTGATTTTACGATCAGATAATAAGGCGCATTGTTGGCAATCTGATCCCAAATCTGTGCATTGGCATCATAGAAACCAAAACGGTAGTCTTCTGTTTCGCTTATGCTCGTATTACCATACCAATACCAATCACTCCCATCGTAACGCCAACCGGTAATAAATCCATAAGAATGCTGCGAAACCCTTAATCCCAGACTGGCTGCTTCAGCCATTTCGGAAAGGTCATTGTTCCAGTCATATGCATCAAGATTGGCCTGAAAAGACATTCCTTTGGCTGCGTTTTGAACACCTCCTGCCACCATGGTAGCTGCCACATGTGTGGCATGTGCGCTTAGCGAAGTTGCATTATCGGCCTGAACTACTCTGCCCTGAAACTCCTGATGTGACAAACGCGTGGCACCACCATCCCACATTCCAAGGGTTTGTCCTGCTCCGCTCAGCCCCAGACCGGCGCCACCTCCTGACCAAACTTCACTGCTTTTAATTACCTGGGCTCCTTCCAGATTGTATGTGGTATAATACAGTGGAATGCCATTAAGAAAATCCTGAAGTTCAATTACTCCATAGCCTATCTCCATACGAACAGGCAGCCCCAGAGAATCGGCTTTACCAATGGCGGCTTCCCTTCTAATATTATATTGTTCCGCCAGTTCATCAGAAAGAGCTTGCAAGAATGCCCTTTGTTCCGGTGTTTGTGAATAAACTGTGATTGAAAATAAAAGCAAAAAAACTGAAGCAAATAATCGATAGGCAATACGTTGTAGATTTTTCATGAAAGAATTTTATGTTTCCCTTATACTGTTATTAATGGCTTTTTATATTTGATACGCAAGAATAAATCAGGTGTATTCAATATAAATGACAAAATCCCAAAACTAATACATTATTTTTTCTATAGATTAAGTATTTTGCGGAGATTGTATTTCAAGCATTTTTATGGATATTAATTCCCCTAAAGCTTCCAATTGCTTCGGAAGCTGGAATTTCTTACACTGTCAGGAACCGAAAACTTGCGGAGCAATTTTCAGTTTTGGGGTTAATAGAAAGTTATTCATGGGGCATAAATATGAAATATAGCTTTAAGGTTTAATTACCTTTGTGGCCAGATTATGAAACTTCAGGAGAAACCACCTATGATCACCATCCTGCTTCCTTTTTTCAGGGTAAGAAATGAATTTGACCAGGCTATCGATAGCATCGTAAACCAAACCTTCGGGCAATGGGAGTTGCTTCTTGTAAGCAACAATGGAAACCCTGAAGGACTTGAAATTGCAGCATCACGGATGAAAGAAGATTCCAGGATCAAACTCATCCATGAGCCACAGCAAGGAATTGCCCATGCACTCAATGCCGGTTTAAAACATTGCAATACACCTTATGTGGCCCGTATGGATGCGGACGATTTTTCGCATCCGGAAAGGTTACAGAAGCAACTTGATTACCTGGAAAAGAATCCGGATATTGATGTGGTTTCATCTCAAACCATTTTCAGCAGCGACATCCCGGGCAGTGAAGGCTTTGCACTTTTTATTGACTGGCAAAACCATATTATTACGCCTGAAGAACATGATCTGCAGCGGTTTATAGAATCGCCAATGGCCCATCCCACCATTATGTTCAGAAGAGAACTCATAGACAATTACGGGCTTTACAATACTGGACCAGTGCCTGAAGATTATGAGATGTGGTTAAGGTGGATGGATCAGGGAGCCAGGTTTTACAAGATTCCCGAACCATTGTTAACCTGGCACGACCATTCAGGGCGGCTCACCCGCACCCACGATAACTACTCGCGCGAAGCTTTTTATCATGTAAAGGCCTTGTACCTGTCGAAATGGCTCCTCCGAAATGTGCCTTCAGAAAAAAAAATTGTGGTATGCGGCAGCAGCCGCAACGGCCGCAAGAGAGCAGCCCTGTTGAAAGAAAACGGTGTGGAGATTTTTGGCTTTACCGATGTAAAAAAACGTTCCAACCGACAGGTCAACTTCATCAGTATTGAAGAAATCACCCAACCCGAAACCTGGTTCCTTGTCAATGTTATTAACAGTCGCGGTGTCGGCGAAGCCATCCGCAAGCATTTCTCGGCGCTGGGCTTTAAGGAAGGTAGGGATTTTATTCTGGCGGGGTGATTCAATATCTTAACAGAGTAAACGGCTGGATAAACTCTTTCTGCAGGCTCTGCTTACAGATTAATTTCCCGGTCGCGGAATCCCATCAGGTATAAAATAGCATCCAGACCAATGCTAGAGATAGCGTGGTCGGCAGAGGCCTTTACTTTGGGCTTTGCATGAAATGCAATACCCAAACCTGCCTGCCGTATCATGGGCAAATCGTTGGATCCGTCACCCACGGCAATTACCTGCTCCAGGTTAATATCTTCTTTAAAGGCAATCAGTTTGAGCAGTTCTGCCTTTTTATCGCCATCAACAATCTCTCCCACATGCCGGCCGGTGAGTTTACCATTTTGGATCTCAAGCTCGTTGGCGAATACATAATCGATGGCCAGTTTGTTTTTCAGATAATTTCCAAAATAGGTGAATCCCCCTGAAAGTATGGCTGTACGGTACCCATACATTTTCAGTGTCTTAAAAAGACGGTCAACGCCCTCGGTCAGGGGAAGGTTCTCAGCCACTTCCTTCATTACTCCTTCATCAAGCCCTTTGAGCAATGCCACCCGTTTTACAAAGCTTTCGTTGAAATCAATTTCGCCGCGCATGGCCGATTCGGTGATAGTACTCACCTCCTCATATACACCTGCCTTACGGGCCAGTTCATCAATGACTTCGGCCTGGATAAGGGTCGAATCCATATCAAAACAAACCAGGCGCCGGTTTCTGCGAAAGATATTATCTTTCTGAAACGCAATGTCAATCCCTGTAAAGCCGGATATTTCAACAAACCGGGCTTTCATGGCTTCCATATCCAAAGGTTTGCCCCTGAGAGACATCTCCACCACCGATTTGTTATTATCCTCCTGTCCATCAAGAGGAATCCTGCCACTTAATCTCGAAATAATATCTATATTGAGATTTTGCCGGTAGATCTCTTTGGTAACTGCCGAAAGGTTTGCTGCGGTCAACTTGCGTGAGATCAGGGTTATGATAAACCGTTCTTTGCCCTGACGCGTAACCCACGCCTTATATTTTTCTTCAGTGATGGGTGTGAATTTTACATTCAGTCCAATTTCATAGGACTTAAATAAAAGATCCTTCAGAATGGGCGACGATTCAGCCTCGGCCGGTACCTCAAACAATATTCCCAACCCCAGGTCCTGGTGAATGACAGCCTGACCAATATCAAGAATATTGACGTTGTACTGCGCCAAAACATCCGTTAACGCTGATGTCTGCCCCGGCTTGTCCTTTCCACTGATATTCAGCAGTATGATCTCTCTTTTATTACTCATTTTTAATTATAATGAAAAAGTTTTAAAAAACCTGCAAATATAAGGTTTAAAACCCAATCAGATCGAATAGGCAAAGTGAACTTTCCGGTAGCTTTCTGAAGTCAATCCGGAAACTTCCAATTCCTTTGGAAGCCTGGCCCGATGCTTCGGGGTTGGAAGTTCTTACCCCGTCAGGAACAGGAAACTTGGGGAGCAATTTCCAGCTTCCGGGTTAACCCCACCTTCCCATACCCCCGCACCACCACCAAATTACACAACCACCCCGACAAATGCCAGCTGATCATTTTCCGCTGTAACCGGTACGTTTTATATAATCCATTGCCATTTAGGTTATTAGAACCCGGATTGAGGATGCCCAGGTAAGAATTTATGATGCAAAGAAAATGGTCTTTCCCTTACTGATATGGTGAATATCCTTTATGATTGTAACATGTGATCGGACGACTCCAAGCTCATCACACACCTAAAAACCTGACGAAACACCCATGTTTTGCAAACACAAACACAATGATAACAAAATCAGCCACATAGGTATTCCATCATACCCTTAAAACAATTTTGTTATGATGAAATTACCTTGAAGGGGTTAGAAATACCTACCCACCAGGACTTGAAAACTTGCAAAGCAATTTCGGCCTTCTGGTAGCACAAGCTAAGCTTCGTGCAAATAATAGGGATGGAAGTTTACAATGTTTGGCTTTCAACAAAATAAGCAATGTATTCGGGGGTTTTTGTTGCCAGATAATAAGGCATATTCATCAATAAATAAGGCGTACCAGCAGGTGTCTTAACTTTTTCAATACTGAATGGACCTGCATGCATACGAACAGCATAGGGATGATCAGCTCTTTCCACAAACTGATGCAAGGAACGAAGTTTTCCCTGCTTACCCGATTTAATCTCAACAGGGATTAAATATTTGCCATACTGAAAAACCAAATCAACCTCTGAACTGGAATCCTTTTCTTCCCTGACCCAGAAATGGGGTTGGTATCTTGTATTTATTTCAATTGAGATTAATTGCTGTGAAACCAGTTGCTGAGAGATTCTACCCCTGTGGATATGGTTCATATCCTGAATCTTCAACAAATCAAATTGTAAAGAAAGTGCATTATTCAGAAGCCCTGTATCCAGAAACTGCAATCGGGGACGTTTTTTTCTATCTGTTGTAACGGGCGGTTTTAAGGACGTAGTAGGATATACCAACCTTATGATATTTGCCATATCAAGCGCTCTCAATGCTTCACCTACCTCCCTTGAGCGATAATTTGATTGCCCAAACCCTTCAAATTTTATCCTGTCTGATTCCGATGGGGCTGAACCGATAATATGTCGCAATACATTTCTTTCCGTGGTATTACGCGCATATTTTTCCAGATCATCCTTATAAGTCTGCCAAAGATCATTATAGATTGGAATTACCCGACTGATATTTTTATTCTCAATGTATTCTGAAACCACCTCAGGCATTCCACCCAGCATGGCATATTCATGAAACAGATTTAATAAGGTCTGGTGAGCATAATCCTGAACAGGAATTTGTTTCATGGCTTCAATGGCCGGCATCTGATGCAGGGCTTGCAGATACTCTTCAAAATTTAAGGGTGAAAGATACAGATAAGACACCCGCCCAACAGGAAAACTGGCAATTGATTGAAGAGCAAAATCGAGCAAAGAACCTGCAGCAATCAGGTAAATATCTGGTCTTTCTTCACGGAAATACCGCAATAAAGCTATGGCTTTAGGTAATTCCTGGATTTCATCAATAAATAATAGCACAGAGCCACTGCCTATCGTTTTCCCTTTCAAAAGATAAGCGGCATTGAGTATTTTATTTACATCATCCAATTCAAACAAAGATCTCTCTTTCTCCCGTTCCAGGTTAAGCTCAATAAAATGATCAAACTCATGGGCGAATTGCCTTACCAGAGTAGTTTTTCCAACCTGCCTTGCGCCCCGAATGATTAAAGGTTTTCTGTTGGAAGAACCTCTCCATTGCCTTAAGAAACGGTGTGCTGCTCTTTTCAACTCCATCAAAACTTTATTTAACGTTTACAAATACCAAAATATACTATTTGTAACAAAGATAATACATTTTAGAACTTTAATTGCAATAGAGATGAGGTAATTTATCAAGAATCCTGTAACAAAAATGATGCAATATTGGATTTACAAAACTTAACTGTAATCAGCAACTTTGCATATCCAATTTTTCGCAATCAAAAAGTACCACCAAACTAAATAAAAAACCTTCATCTTAGCGGTTGACTAAACACCAACCCGTGGCCGGACGACTCCAGGTTCGCCCCACCACTAAAAACTAATCATTGACTTCTCATAAGCCAACCAGAATAACCCCCCGCGTATTAGGTTATTGGCTTGATTATCCTTTTCAAGTGTAACAATGTCTTTTACCTGCATTTCAAAAAAAAATCGAGCGCTCCCGTGAAATATGCTTTGCATTTCACGGGATAAATTCGCACTAATAATCAAATAATTCAAATAACCCAATAATCAATTATCCTTGACGCAGCGGACGGAGAACCCGAGATCCTTACTTAGATAGTTGTAGTACATGTGCCCATTGTCGTTTCTCAAGAACCGGAACCAGGCGATGGAAGTTGAAAACTGGGTAGAAGACCACCAGTGGCCGTAGACGCCAAGGTTGGCGTAGTTACCATCGGTACCGCGGCGGCCGCCCGGAAGGGCAGAAAATCCAAACTCATCCGTACCATAACGAGTGCTGTTAGAATTCCATCGCGGATGCTCTGAGGTGGCGCAATCGCCCACCAAAGGGGAAGATACCTGCCGGCAGGATTTTAAGGCGTTGCCGGCGCCGTTTAACACGTTGTAATTGGGGTAACCTTTTGCAACTACATAATCTAACAATTCTGTCCATTCGGCATCGCTGGGTACATGCCACCCTGTAGGGCAAATGCCCTGCACATTGCTGGGGTTGGTGTTGCTGCTGGCAGCCTGGCTTACAGTATCTTACCATGCCTTCAAAACAGCAAAAATTAACGCGGCGGAGGCGTTGAAGTATGAATAAATGTCCCAGGAACCTTCTCATCCGGAAGCTTCCAGTTGCTGTGCAAGCTGGACGTTCCTACCCCTGTCAGGAACAGGAAACTTGCGGAGCAATTTCCAGCTTCCGGGTTAGCACGGGTACGACCTCAAAGTCGCATCCGAAAGTTCATAAATTACCCCTCACTCCGCAGGTTTTGTTCATACTCCTTAACAACCGCCTGTGCTTTTTCGTAATCAGCACTGGAAACAGTTACTTTCACCATTCCCACGCCTCCGGAACTATCCCAGGGCATGTTAAGGGTTCCGCTAATCTCATCCTGCAGATAGGCATCAATACCGGCATTTTCCAGCAGATTTACAACCATGTGCGCCTGGTAGATCATCCCCCTGAAAATTTCAATGGCCCGGATTTCTTTTTCTTTACTCATATCAGTTTTTTATTTGAATTTTCCTAAAATCTTTAATTAAGTGAACTATTGTCTTATCTTATTAACTCGTAAACTTATTGTTATTATTGTTTTGTTGTCAATTAAAATGACTTTTTTTTAAGGTCTAAAGCTCTGGTAATTTGTTTGCGGATGGTTCGAGGGATCAAAGTTAGAAAAATATATTGCCCCGAAAGAGACTGTTCAAATAAGTGTGTCAAAATAAATTGTAACCTGACTTAAAAAAATTGTACATCTGCGGTCATTAAATGTCCGCTAGCGCACAGAAGGCGGCTGGCAATGCACAAAAGAAACATGGTAACATTTTAAATATCAAATTAGTACAGCAATTTGCATGGTGTTTGATATTTTTTCAGCTTAATAATATCTGGTTTTAATCGTTTATAGAACATGTTTACCACCTACCTTGTAACTGCATTTCGGAACCTTCTTAAAGGCAAGCTGTATTCAGTGATCAACATACTGGGTCTCTCCGTGGGGCTTGCCGCCACCATAATGATCCTGCTGTATGTGCAGCATGAACTTACGGCTGACAAGCATCACGAGCATTTTGATGAGTTATATCGCGTGGGGATTGAGATTGGCATTGGCGGCCCACCGGTGAAAGCGGCTGTCAGTCCTTATCCTGCCGGTCCTGCCCTGAAAGAACTTTTCCCGGGGGTCACCGACTTTGTGCGGTTTGGTTCTCTCGATATGATGCTAAGTGAAGCTTTGGTGGAGTACAACGATAATGCCCTGCACGAAAAAGGCATCCTGCTGGTGGATTCCAACTTTTTTGATTTGTTCACCCACCCGGTGGTTTATGGTGACCCCGAAGCGGCGCTAAGGCATAACGATGTGGCTGTCCTTACCCGGAGTTCAGCCGAACGTATTTTCGGCCCGGGCAATCCGGTGGGCAAACAATTCCGCCTGGCTCAGGAGTTTAACATTGAGGTAGGTGCGGTGATTGAAGATATCCCCAACAATTCCCATCTGAAGTTCCGCATGCTCCTGTTCTGGAATTCGCTTAATCAGCTAACAGGAGCGTACATGTCTTCAAACAGTTTTTTCGACAATAACATCTTTACCTATCTGCGATCCGGCAACGACCTCAACACTCCTGAGATGCAGCAAAAGCTTGAAACCTTTATCGAAGAACGTGTGCTTGCCGGTGAACCTATCGGAAATATGGACCTGGTATACAGATTGAATTTGCACCCCCTGAGCGACCTTTACTTCCTAAAGGGCGAATTATATGAACCGGCAAATCCCGAGAATATCCCCGCCAAGGGAAACCGGATGTTTGTCTTTGTGTTTATTACAGTGGCTGTTTTTCTTACAGTAATTGCCTCAATCAACTATATGAACATGGCTGTGGCCCGATCAGGCCGCCGGTCGAAAGAGGTGGGCGTGCGCAAGGTGCTTGGGGCCGACAGAGGCAGTCTGATCCGGCAGTTTTTATCAGAGTCCATGCTCACCGTAGTACTTGCCCTGTTGATCGCATTGCTTTGGGTGGAGCTTCTGTTGCCGGTGGTCAATCACCTGCTGTTGAAAGACCTGGCTTTTATCGCACTCCTTTCTGATTGGAGAATCATCGGAGTTGTGCTTTTGCTGACTTTGATAACAGGATTGTTTTCGGGGAGTTACCCGGCCTTTTACCTTTCGCATTTCCGTCCTTCCGATGTTCTGAAATCACAGACGGCACTGTCCGACCGAAACCTGCTGATACGCAAAGTGCTGGTGGGTCTGCAGTTTACCATATCGATTTTCATGGTCATTGCCACTTTTGTGGTAATGCAGCAAATTTCATACATGCGCAACAAAGACCTGGGTTATACCACAGAAAATATGATGGTACTGAATCTGGCCGACCTTTCTGAGGAGCGGCGTATAAGCCTTCAGCGTGCTGTGGATCAGCTTGCAGCGGTTGAAAAGACCAGTCTTGCAAACAGCATACCGGGCCCGGGGTCGGTATTGCCTAACTGGGGCCTCAGCGTGGAAACCCGGGACGGATTCATGGAGCGGATGCTACCCTTATATATGGTGGATGCAAACTTCCGTGACGTGTACAACATTGAAATGACCCTGGGCAGGTTCTTTGATCCTGATCAACCTACCGACCTGGTGGATGCCGTTGTGGTTAATGAAGCTGCGGTCAGGCTGTTTGAATGGGAGGATCCCATTGGAATGCGGCTCGGCAGAGCCGGCAGGGATGAGCAAAAGCGTGTGGTTGGCGTTGTCCGCAACTTCCATATTTCTTCACTGGAAAGCGATATCGTACCCCTTGTGATATTAGGAGAGGGAAACGGAGCTTTTCTTCATGTGAAATTATCGCCCGGGCCTGTCCGGGAAAGCGTTTCGGCAGTGCAGGAAGTCTGGCAGGAAATGGCAGGAATGCTTCCTATGCGTTATGAGTTTCTGGATGAGCGACACCGGATGGCATACCTGACCCAGGAAAACCAGGGACGCCTGTTTGGGCTGTTTGCCCTGCTTTGTATCTTTCTTTCCCTGATGGGGCTCTTCGGGCTGTCGGGCTTCTCGGCAGAACAGAAAACAAAGGAGATAGGTATCAGGGTGGTGCATGGTGCCTCTTTGATGAATATCCTTGGGTTGCTATATAAAGATTACGGAAAACTGATGCTTTTAGCTATTGTGATCGCATCAGGGACTGCCATATATTTTCTGGAAACCTGGCTGGCACAGTTTGCTTTCAGAATCGACATGGGCATCCTTCCCTTTGTAACGGCAGCTCTGCTTGCCATTTCCGTATCTCTGGTCACCGTCGGATACCATGCATGGCGGACCTTACATCAAAACCCGGTGGAAGCACTGAGGCATGAGTAGGTTAAAACAAAGGCGAAGGTTAAGACTAAGGTTAAGGCTAAGAAATATTTTTTAAAAAAGAATTAAGGATCAGGCAGCAATCTCAGTTTCTCTGCTTTCAAAATCAATCCCCCGTACCCCCTTTTCAAAGGGGAATTAGGCCGGTATAAGCTTAATTAATCCGTCACACATTCCCAAACCTCTAAAGTTCTCGGGATCCCGAATTCTTTCAGTCTCGGGATTTCACTTCGTTCAACTTCGCTGGCGCTCAGCTTCTCAAACTTTTCAACTCATAAACCTATCAACCTATCAACTAATCAACCTATTTCCCGATACAAAACCTCCCAAATATATTCCCCAGCAGTTCATCATTTGTGATTTCGCCGGTTATGGTGCCCAGGCTGTGGAGAGCGGCGCGCAGGTCGGATGAAAGGAGATCGCCGCTAAGGCCGTCATCGATACCGTAACGTACCTGCTTAAGGGCTTCCAGTGTGTCTTTGAGGGCCTGGTAGTGGCGGCTGCTGGCCACTATGCTCTGGTTGGCCTCTTCCACACCCACTGATACGGATGAAAGTAAACTCTCCAGGATCATATTGATGTTTTCATTACGTTTGGCCGAAACAAAAATGGTTTCCATTTCCACAAGGTCAGCGAAGTTGTGGGGTAATTCATCCATCAGGTCGATCTTATTGGCAATGAGTATCAGGCGTTTTTCCTTGTCTTCCAGCGTATCGCGGAATTCTGCAATGGTTTCGTTGATCTCATCCATGGTTGTTGTGCTGGCATCGAACACGTAAAGGATGATGGCTGCCTGCCTGATCTTTTCGTAGGTACGTTCGATACCGATTGTTTCTATGGTATCTTCGCTGTCACGCAGTCCGGCCGTGTCGATAAAACGAAAGGATACCCCATCCACCACCAGCACGTCTTCTATGCTGTCGCGGGTAGTGCCGGGAATTTCGGACACGATGGCCTTTTCTTCATTGAAGATGCAGTTCAGCAGGGTGGATTTTCCCACGTTGGGTTTGCCGATGATGGCGATGGGAATACCATTTTTGAGCACGTTGCCCAGGGCAAAGGATTTGATCAGTTGCCGCAATTCCTTTTTTATGGTAGTGAGAAGTTCCAGCAGATTTTCACGGTTGGCGAATTCCACATCCTCCTCGCTGAAATCAAGCTCCAATTCTATGAGGGCGGCAAAGTCGAGCAGCTGGGCGCGAAGTTGCTGGATGCGCTTGGAGAAATGTCCGCGCATCTGCCGGAAGGCGATGGTATGTGATGTAGCAGAGTTGGAAGCTATGAGGTCGGCAACCGCTTCAGCCTGACTCAGGTCCATCTTACCGTTAAAGAATGCGCGCAGGGTAAACTCGCCCGGACTGGCCATCCGGCAACCATTGTCAACAAGTACGCGAAGCATCTCCTGCTGGATATACCACGAGCCGTGACAGGATATTTCTACCACATCTTCGCCGGTGTAGGAATGTGGGTTGACGAATTTTGTCACCAGCACTTCATCCAGGGGCTTGTCGTTTTCCAGGATCTGCCCCAGCACGACTTTGTGAGATTCCATGTCGGCAAACTTTGTTTCTCCGTAAGGCTTATAAATTTTCTCCAATATGTTCCAGGTATTCTTTCCTGAAACCCTTATCACTGCAATTGCACCTGTGCCTGCGGGTGTTGCAGGTGCACAAATGGTGTCTTCGGTGTGGTAGGTGGAATGGCTCATGGCGTGTTCTCCTTTGGTTTGTGCATACAAACCTAAACATTTTTTTAAGGAAAAAATATATTGTAGTTGAAATTTACGGAGGTTTGAAGTTTTTAAACCATTTAAGACTAAAAAAGAAACGAAAAGAAAACCGCAAGGATCGCAAGGTTTTCGCAATGAACGCAAGGATTTAGTCATACTCTTTGCGTGCCTTGCGCAACCATAGCGCACTTTGCGTTTTAAAATACTTAATCTTAACCTGGTTGCTATCTTCGGCCCTTCCTGGCCTTGCTCAGTTGGCAAGCGAGTCAAATATGAATGTTTCCCAAAAAAATCCCATCTTTGCAACAGCACAACCAAACCAAACACCATGATCAAGATCGTCGCCGACCACAAGATCCCTTTTCTCAAGGGTGCGCTGGAGGGAGTGGCACAAGTTGATTACAGGCCCGCAGCAGAAATTACACACGAACACATCAAAGATGCCGATGCTCTCATTATCCGCACCCGAACCCGCTGCAATGAAAAACTCCTTGCAGGAACTCCCGTAAGGTTTATTGCCACCGCTACCATTGGTCACGATCACATAGATAAAGAGTATTGCGAAGCCCATAATATCCGATGGGCCAATGCCCCGGGGTGTAATGCATCATCTGTGGAACAATATATTGCATCGGCTCTTGCGTACATTTCAGGCAAAAGTGAAAAGCCACTGCATGACATGACCCTAGGAATCATTGGTGTAGGGAATACAGGGCGTCAGGTGGAAACACTTGCCAGTACACTGGGAATGGAAATCCTGCTCAACGACCCTCCCCGCGAGCAAAAAGAAGGCCCCAAAGATTTTACAGACCTCCATACCCTGCTTGAAAAGTCAGATATTGTAACCCTGCATATCCCGCTTGAACAAACCCCTGAAAACAACACCTTTCACCTTGCCGGGAAAGATTTTTTCAGTCACATGAAAAAAGGAGCCTGGTTTATCAATACATCACGTGGTGAAGTGGCTGATACAAATGCGATACTGGAAGCCCTCCGCAGCAAACATATCGCGGGCACTGTGCTTGATGTCTGGGAAAATGAACCTGAAATAAACCCTGAATTACTTGAACTTTCCGATATTGCAACTCATCACATTGCAGGATATTCAGCCGACGGAAAGGCAAATGGCACAGCCATGAGCGTGCAGGCCATCAGTAAATTTTTTGGTTTGGGTCTGGGTGACTGGTACCCGGATAATATTCCACTTCCGGTTAATGTAAACGCCAGCTTTACATGCCGCAACAAAAAAAGGCAGGATATATTCCGCGAACTCAGCCTGCTGAGCTACAACATCCTGCAGGATTCCGATACACTGAAAAAATCACCCGGAACCTTTGAGCGGCAAAGGGAAAACTATCCCATTCGGCGTGAACCCGGGGCATATATGCTGAAATTGTTTGATTGCGATGATGAAAAACTGAAGTTCATCAGGGAATTGGGGTTTGGGATTGGGATTATGTGATGTGTGGAAAAATAAGATAATTAAAAACGTAAATTCTCAGGATTTCTTCTTGAATCCCAGATCCTGATAATAAAAATGTTCTTTTCAGTGATAGTATAGAAAATAAGGTATTGTTTTACAATCCTGAACCGGATGTTTTTGTAATCTGTAATTTTTCCTGATTCAGGATTCAGGGCAAGCTGAGAAATTACATTATCAAACATCCCTGACAATTTCAAACTATACTTTTTGGATTTTGTCCTCCATATCCAGTATTCAAGAATGCTGATTTTATCAAAAATGGCCTTGGTTGTCCATTTTATTTCTCTTTTAACCATTGCTCAACCACTTTTTTTGCTTCTTCATCTGAGTGAATATTCCCTTTATGAAAATCATCAAGACCTTCATCCAAAAAATCCTTTTGCGCACTGGTTAAAACAACCGGTTCCTCACACATGGATAATTCAAGGTCAATCACTGATAAAAAATCCGCCAGTACGGTTTCATCTTTAATCTGGTTAAGTTTTTCAATTATTTTTTCCTTGGTTCCCATAGCATAAAATTACAAATTTTTTAATTGAAAAAAGACAGAAAACCATTTTGGCCGGATTCAGGACGAAAGCTGGATTCGTATCCGGAAAATCACACTTTGATTAAAAATAAGCGTCTTCTGCGGCTCTGTGAAAGAAACAACATTCGTGCGTTGACTTTGTCGGGCTCGGCTTCGCTTTGGTTCATGGCTTTAAAAAAGAAAGAGGAGTATCAGAGGCGCATGTTGAGTCAGATTTATTACAAAATTTCTCAGGAAAATACTATTTTTGGGGCTTCAAAAAAGGTATTAACCAGGATAAAATATAAAAAAACAAATAACACATGAGCGTATTAGTTAACAAGGATTCCAGGGTAATTGTGCAGGGCTTCACCGGCTCAGAGGGCACTTTTCACGCAACACAGATGATTGAATACGGCACCAAATTAGTGGGCGGAGTAACACCCGGGAAAGGTGGTCAGAAGCATCTTGATCTTCCGGTTTTTGACCGGGTTGACCAGGCCGTAAAAGAGGCCGGTGCCAATGTAAGTGTCATTTTTGTTCCACCCGCTTTTGCTGCAGATGCCATTATGGAGGCTGCCGATGCCGGCATTAAAGTGATTGTGTGTATTACCGAAGGCATCCCTGTTAAGGATATGAACATGGTAAAAGAGTACCTCAAAGACAAAGAAGCCCGGCTTATTGGCCCCAACTGCCCCGGTGTTATTACCCCCGGTGAGTGCAAAGTGGGCATAATGCCCGGGTTTATCCATACACCCGGTAGTATCGGTATTGTTTCACGCTCAGGGACACTAACCTACGAAGCGGTTGATCAGGTTACCAAAGCCGGTATGGGCCAGTCAACCTGCATCGGTATCGGTGGCGACCCCATCGTGGGTACCACCACCAAAGAAGCAGTTGAACTGCTGATGAACGACCCGCAGACCGAAGGTATTATTATGATCGGTGAGATAGGCGGAAGCATGGAAGCCGAAGCAGCTTATTACATCCGCGACCACGGCACCAAACCGGTAGTCAGTTTTATTGCAGGCGCCACAGCACCCAAAGGCCGCACCATGGGCCACGCCGGTGCCATTATTGGAGGAAAAGACGATACCGCAGAGGCAAAAAAAGAAATCCTCACCGCATGCGGTGTTACCTATGTGGATTCTCCCGCCGATATAGGAATTACGATGAAGAAGGTACTGGGGAAGTAGGTTGATGGGTTGAAAAGGTTTAGAAGGTTTAGAAAGTTGAGGGAGTTGATGAGTTGATGAGTTGATAAGTTGATAAGTTGAAAAGTTTATGGGTAATAGATGACGGGTAAATCAGGTTTTTACCGGGCGAATTCCCCATTGAAAAGGGGGCACGGGGGATTGATTAAGAAAACAGAATAGCTGAGCAGAAGTGAAATTAAACGCATTGAAATCCTGAAACTGAAAGGATACCCGGCACATGAAGTTAAGAGTATCGGCATTGAGGCTAAGGGGTAGAAAAGTATTTGTTAAACTTCTCTACCCCTTATTTATTTAATGCAATTTACTTTTTGATGATTTTGGCAGTCTTTCTATGGTTCCCGATTATAACCTCTGCAAGATATAAACCTGCCGGCAAGTTGCTGATGTTTGTAAACACCCTTATCTCACCGGGAGGCATATTTGACTGTACCACATCCTGCACCATGCGACCGGTCATATCAAAAATTCTCACATTAACAGATTCTCTTCTGGCAAGATGAAAAACAAGCTTCAACTCATCTGTAACCGGATTGGGATATGCAAGCACTTCCAGTTCCTTCATGAATGTGCTATATTGTTCTTCTGAAACTGAGGTAATAATTTCCTGCCCAC
This sequence comes from Bacteroidota bacterium, assembly GCA_007693555.1. Lineage (GTDB taxonomy): Bacteria > Bacteroidota > Bacteroidia > Bacteroidales > UBA7960 > SKVR01. Next base: position 24,773 of record REDJ01000229.1, on the reverse strand, counting down.
AGCTCAATCCCAGTGGACTCCAGCCCTGATTGTTGTTAGTATGAATTTCACTGATTTTATTGTCAGGATCAAGCCTTGCGTATATTCGCAAATCGTCAGTCTGATACATATCAAGTGTAAAAACAAAATCCATTTCCACAACTTTTCTCCCTCTGGGTGACAATGCTTCCCCGGTTGAGAAAATGGTTTCATTGTTTATGTCTGCCAGCAGTATTCCTCCCTCATCAGGATTCCCATTAAAGAACTCTACCTCCACTGGCTGACCGGTTCCCACGAGGCTGTAATTTAAAACCGTAAGAAAAACAGTTACTGTATCATCGGGTAATGGAGCTGAATTGGAGAAAAACATGGACTTTGTTCGGTCTACTTTGGGATCATCAGGACTGAGATTGGAATGAAAGACATCATTCTTCCAGGGGAGATTAAGTGCCGGATCAGGAAGTGTGCTATACTGGTCTTCCCAGAATGTTCCCAAACCACTTGTTAAAGGTGTAACCCTGTAAGTTACAATTCCGGCACCATCGCGAGACCAGTAAATAAGAGGCTGGGCTGCATAATTATACTCACCATCAGGACCCATAATATTTCCTATGTAAAATTCAAATTTTGTGGTACTGCTCACACTGGTGCCAGAGATATTTATAGCTCCTTCATTGTATTCCCCATCCAGGTTTAAACCAAGACCCCACCCTGATATTGAAAAACCTGAGGTTACACCTGAATTCCAGCTTGAAGTGCTGGTTTCGCCAAATGTTTCGCTGTAGGAAAGCGAAATACTGTTACTTCCTGAAACCGAATAAGTAATATTGGCCAACCCCTCAAAAATGATAGCATTGGATTGAGGATCTTCGGGAAAGTCGGGCAATTCAGTAATGGAATTGATTACCGGATACGAAAGAATATTTCCGGGCTCATGATGTGGCCGGTAATTACCCAGTGCTTTGGTAGTAGAAATATTCAACACCATACTACTGGGTTGAGTGGGAAACACTCCCAATACATAATCTATAATTTCACCCTGATTATTTTTTACGGGATATTCCCAAACATCCACAGGAATTCTGAAAAAATGCACCCTGTCATCAATTACTGCCTCACTGGTAAGATTTTGTTCCAGAGTTATGGTAGATTCCTGCAGATTGCTGAATTGTTCGCCATAACGTGCACCCACACTGGCACCAATTGTAAAACCAAAACCACTGAATCCCAAAGTGGCTTCTCCGCTAACTGCCCAGTCACTGGTTAGTTCGACTGAAGTAATAAATTCATCGGTGGTGGTTTGTGAAAATGTTGCTCCAAAATTGCAGGGACCTCCGCTAAAACAATTATTGACATCATATACAACTCCATCTATTTTATCCCAGTGCACAGGAGGTGCTCCTATAATCATTACCGGTTTGTAATAATCGCACTGATAGAGTGTACCTTCTCCCAGGAAAAAATCATCGCCATCGTAATTCCCAATATCCAGGGCAAAGGAGCGGTAAAATTGCCCGCTGCTGTCATTAAATGAAAAGCTATTAAACAAACTCACATCCGTCAATTGCTGATTTGCTACATAAGCATTTAATGTAAATGTATTTACTGTTCCTGACAGGGTTTTACTGAAAACAATTATGTTATCTCTGCCATCTTTGGTAATATCGCCTACAGCAAAAGATGAATTAGATTCCTGTACCTCGTTGCCGGTACCCAATCCCTCTACATGTTTTAACTCAAGTTCAAAATCATCATTCACATCAATAATAAACAATTCCTCAGAAGAGTAGAATACAGCTTCCTTTATACCATTGCCATTCAAATCACCGCCGGAGGCAAGCAAGGGCAAACCAGGGTTCCCTCCAATTTCTACAAAAAGATTAAAGAACTGCAATTCATCATGTACAGTAATGGTATTCAGGTCACTACTTACTTCCAGATGAAAAAAGAAGAAATTGTCTTCTCTGTCCTGTTCATTAAAACTATCGTTAATATTTGAGTAAATTGCCAGGCCGGCAACCAACCTGGTGGCACTTTCATCAATCGGGCCCACAGCAGCAATGGCATTTTGGGTATAAACAATATTATTGGTGTACGTTTGCTGTGATACCAATTCAATTGCAGTATCTTCAAGCGTAAGCCTGGCTCTTGGAGTTATTTCCGTGCTGCCCTCACCTGAAACTTCATAAACCTTAATAAAGGTTGCATAATCTCCGCTACCTGTTGTATTGTTCTCCACTGCCATTAGCACAATTTCATCTTTTCCATTGCCATTAAGGTCGGCTGCCAGGGCACTGAACCCTTCAGAGCCATTGAAATTAAATGGAACAATGTCTTCATCTGCAATTGATGCACGTTGCTGAAGGTTCAATGTACCGTCGCTGTCCAGAATAATAATCTGGATTTTATTCAGGGTGGAGTTTCCAATTATCAATGCAAACTCTTTTGTACCATCACCATCAAAATCACCACTGATAACCTGTATCAATCCACGTTCATTTCCTGTGGCACTGCCAATAGGAATAGTTTCATAACCCGATGGATTTTCAAGTGAAATATCCCTGTAAATTGAGCCATCCTCTATTTCTACTGTTTTATTCGCCAATGCATATTTCAAATTACTGCCCTGCCGAAATACAATCAGAATATCATCAAAGGCATCCCCGTTAATATCGGCGGAGGCTATAATCAGCCTTCCCGGATTATTCATTCCCGTCTGTTCATCCACAACAACGGGTGTTTGTTCAAAAAAGGAAAACTGATTCGGTTCGCTTGCATATGCAGGCCAATCGAAACCGAGGATTTGCTGATTGATATGGGATGTATTTTCGGGATTACTCCATACAATCATAATATCCTTTGAATTATACCTTTTGGTATCAAACTCAAAAGGATTGTTAAACTGAGCTGTTGCGCCAAAGGCAATTGTTTTCAATAAAACAAATAAAAGGTAAGCATACTTTTTCATTTTCATTTTTTATTAGATTAACAGATGTGTTGGATTGACAATCGGGCAAAAGCTACAAACATTCACACGACTGTCATATGAAGTTAATCAAAAAAGTAATAAAAATAAAATATTTGTTTAATTTTTTTTATGGCTCAAAGTCAATCTGGAAGCGGAGTCCAGTCCAAAATCCTGAAATTCAAATAAATCGGATTCATTAAAAAAATTGGACGCCTTGGAGAAGCAGGTTAATTTTTTATTAAGGATTTCAGATTTTTGATTTAGGATTCTCACCACTGAGATGCTAAGGTGAAAAGTTCGGGGAGTTTTACTTTTGTATAATTAGTTTTAATATTTTTGGTCTTCGGTCGTCGGTCTCCGGTCTTCGGTCTTCGGTCTTCGGTTCCCGAATCGCCTGCGGCTCTCGGGACTAAGGGCTGTCGCCCTTAGCTTCGGTCTCCAGTCTCCGGTCTCCGTTTTCCTTTTCCCATCACTAATCACTATCTTCCTCAATCTCATAATACTGATACGCCCCTATATCAACCCTTTCCAGGCGGCTGTTGCCCAGTATGTCGTAGGGTATATCTATTGCGATATTGGGGTCACCTTCCCCTATTGCCGGGCTGTCTTCGCGCAGGCGGTAATCATTCTGCCCCGAATCCAGAAAGCGGGGTTGCTGGTTAAACAGACTGTTTTCAAAAAGATGGCCCAGTGAGTTATGAATGGATGTGCGCACCAGGCTGTGATCAAAGGTAAAACCGGCAACTGAATTATCCGGATAGAGATCCAGCAGTATCTCTTCCTGCAGGCTTCCGTATATAATTGAATTTCCAAAATAAGCCTTATCAAATTCACGCACCTGAACTGTATTTGTAGTATCGATGTAGTAATTATTAAATACAATGGAAGGGGTTTGCCTTATCGTACCGGGCAGACTGTAATAATTTCCCACGGTAACATGCCTGAAATCGTAACTGCCCCCCAGGCCCATGTATATGGCATGAACCCCGCAATTGGCAACAACCAGGTTCCGGGCTTCTACCCAGGCACCCCTGAGTTCCAACCCAGTCTGATCCATATTTTTAATGATTGTATTCCTGATACGAAGAGTAGGTTCAGTAAGACTGCCTATTGAATCCATAACTATTCCATAAGTAGCATTTTTGATAATAGCATTTTCTATTTTATGATTACGGCTTTCTGCAGTCAGCCAAATATAACCCCATTGCCCGGGCAGATTCTGGTAGTCTGACTCGAGTCTATCTCCCTGGAATATGATAGGATCTTCACTTGTACCCTCAACCTGGAAACTCGATCTGCTAAGGAATATCAACGCCGATTGATTATGAAAATGTATTTTAGCTCCTTCTTCAACGCGAAGTGTTACATCGGGAGCCACCAATACCAGTCCGTAAACCACCCAAGGCTTAAGTCCTGACCAAATCATATTTTCTGTTATCAGATGGTATTCTATAGGTACTGGTTCATCATCAACATAAATAGTATCCTGAAAATTGGGACGTATAAAGTATGCATCCTGCCCCCAGGCCACAAGCTTTACATCCTGTAAATTATTATTGATATAAAATAACACACTATCGGAAATAATTAAAGGAAGATCCTGATTAACGGGATCAACTGTAACCTCAACGAAAACAAAAATGCTGTCACGCGGACCGATTTCAATATCCTGTATTACATTTCCCGAGCGTCCATCAGCATTGATACGAAAATAAGATGATGTGCCACCCCCTAATTCCAGTCTGGAAATATTTACCCGTGAGTTGTTTCGGTTATATACTTTAAAATACCTGGTAGAAGAGCCTACTGTAGTAAATACAGTATCAAACAGAAGAGAATCTGCTGAAAATTCAAGCCTCAGCGAGGGAGAAGTATCAAAATCATCCTGCCGGCAGGATTGTATCTGCATGATGATAATAAAAGAGATAATAACTGCCAGCAGTGAAAAAAACCTTTGCATAATGGTAAAATACTTTTTTGAAAGCAACAGATGTATTCTTGTAACGCTAAAATCTGCCAATATTTTATAAAGTTGCTTCAAATAAAGTTTTAAAGCATAATTTTTTATGTGAAAAACTGTCTGACCCGTTATTATGTCAGCACAATCCCCAAAAAAATGTAATAAATTATTTGAAACACGCAAAATTAGCTTATTTTTGCAGCCTGAAAAAAGAATCCAAAAAAAGTCTTCATAAATTAAAGGAATCTTTAATATTCAGAAGATTAATTACTGTTTTTTTGCTTAGTGAGGCAGAAAATCTCAAAAAAATAACTGATACATGAAAGAAAAGAAAAATAAAAAGAAAGAACAGGGCGAAAAGAATATAGTTGCCGTTGAAGAAGCACTCAGTAAGAGTGAACAGTTTATTGAACGCAATCAAAATTACCTTATCGGTATAGTTACAGTAATTGTTTTACTTATAGCAGGTTATATGGGATATACCCGTTTTATCCTGGAACCAAGGGAGCAGGAAGCCCGGGAAGAAATGTATATGGCTGAGCAACATTTTGAGCGCGACAGTATGAGACTTGCCCTTGAGGGTGATGGCACCAACCTGGGATTTCTTGACATTATTGCTGATTACCGTATGACCAAATCGGCCAACCTGGCAAGATATTATGCCGGTATAGCGCTTTTAAATCTGGGCGAATACGAAGAAGCGATTGATCATTTGAAAAAATTCAGAAGGCGCGACCAGATACTGGGTGCCATGGCACTGGGAGCAATCGGCGATGCTTACCTTGAATTTGAAGACACACGAAATGCCCTCAGATACTACGAGCGAGCTGCCGGCCATCAGCCAAATTCACTTACAACTCCGGCATTTCTCATGAAGGCAGGTATGGTCTATGAAATGAAAGGCAGGTATGGCGATGCGTTGGAAGCATACCAGAAAATCAAGGACGAATATCCTAATACCAACGAGGGCAGAAATATAGAGAGGTTTATTGCCAGAGCCAGGACGGCGGCGAACTAATTGAAATTGAACTTCCCGGGAATCTGAATCTGTAAAATTATGTCAGATAAAAAGAAAAATCTTTCCGAATATGATATTCATGCTGTCCCTGACGCATCGGATATGCGCTTTGGTATTTTAGTGTCGGAATGGAATGATGAAATCACTTTTGAATTGTGTCGCGGTGCAATTGACACGCTGAAAAAGCATGGGGCAAAAGACGAGAATATTGAGATTCATTATGTGCCGGGAAGTTTTGAGCTGCCTCTCGGAGCCCAATATGTGGCACAGACCGGAAAAGTTGATTCAGTTATTTGTATCGGATGTGTAATACAAGGTGAAACAAGACATTTTGAATTTATTTGCAATGCAGCAGCTGTTGGTATTACAAATGTTGGATTGAAAACCGATATTCCTGTCATATTTGGTGTGCTTACACCCGATACCTGGCAGCAAGCCAAAGACAGGGCAGGTGGTAAACATGGCAACAAAGGTGATGAAGCTGCCATCACTGCCATCAAAATGGTACATCTAAAAAGAAACCTCTGAAATAATATTGCCTGTCAGAAATTAATAAAAAATAAGGCAGGCCGGAAAAAACCAATTAATAACCGCATTGTTCTTTAAGACTTTGCGGTTATTTATTATTTCAAAAAAAGTATATTTGGTCACCGTTAATGGGTTTTGAGCCAATCATGATAAAAGTATGCAAAAAGAAGATTTCAGAATAGTATTTATGGGCACACCCAAAATTGCTGTGGCATCATTGGAGGCAATAATCAATGAAGGGTATAATGTTGTGGGAGTAATTACCGCACCTGATAAACCCGCAGGCAGGGGAAGAAAAATACAATATTCTGAGGTGAAAAGATTTGCATTGGAAAAAGGCCTGCACCTTATGCAGCCTGAAAATCTCAAGTCACCTGAATTCTTAGATGAACTCCGGGATTTACAACCCCAGGTGCAGGTAGTGGTTGCATTTCGCATGCTACCCCATGCAGTTTGGTCATTACCACCCCTGGGCACATTTAATCTGCATGCCTCACTCCTGCCCCAATACCGCGGAGCAGCACCTATAAACCGGGTACTCATTAACGGAGAAACCAAAACAGGTGTTACCACTTTTTTTCTGGATGAAAAAATTGATACGGGCAAAATCATTGCCATGAAGGAAAGTAAAATTCTTCCTGATGATACAGCCGGTAGTTTACATGACCGCCTTAAGGTACTGGGGGCAAAACTTGTACTGGAAACCCTTGAAAAAATACGCACCGGTCAGTTAAGTACAACAGATCAGCAGGAACTTATCCCCGGACATAAGTCTCTTAAAAAAGCACCAAAGATATACAGGGAAGATTGCCGTATCAACTGGAATAAACCTGCTGAAGAAATTGTAAATCTTATCAGAGGCCTCAATCCTGTACCGGGTGCTTTTACCGAAATATATTCCAGCAATGATGAACCTGTTATGATGAAAATATTTGAAGCTGAACCTATAAAGGAAAAGCATGCTTTCTCACCCGGAAAACTATTTACCGATAACAAGAAATATATAAAATTCAGCACACCCGATGGCTTTATTGAAGTAAAAAACATGCAGGCAGCAGGTAAAAAGCGCATGGAAACTGAAGAATTTCTGCGTGGATTTGATTTTTCTTTTGCAAACCCCCTGGATTAAATATTTTGCAAAAACTTCCAAAAGCACTATAAACAAAGGCGATCAGGTCTGAGTTATTAACAAAACATCCCTTTTTATCAACAAAATCAGTACTTTTCTAATATTTGCCTTGGTTTTTTTTATAAATAGCCTATATTTGCAAAGGTTAAAGGAAAATTACCTTATTAAAAAAAACGAAACCTAACTAAAAACTTTAAAAATGAACAAAGCAGAATTGATTGATGCAATGGCATCGCACGCAGGCTTAACAAAAGCTGACGCAAAGAAAGCTCTTGACGCATTTATTGGCGCAACTACTGCCGCACTGAAAAAAGGTGACCGCGTAGCATTGGTAGGATTCGGTTCTTTCTCTGTTTCTAAGAGAGAATCACGCAAAGGCAGAAACCCACAAACCGGAAAAGAAATTACAATCCCCGCTAAAAAGGTTGTAAAATTCAAAGCTGGTGCAGAACTTGCCTCTGTGGTAAAATAACCCATACAAAAAATGATTTAACCCCGGAAACCACTTCCGGGGTTTTTTTATGCCCGAAAACTCAATATTCTCAGAGCCATAATTGAATATACATATCCAACATCTTTATTTTCCTTGCACACTTTAACAAAAGCCAGTATTTTTATCCGGTATAATTAATTGTGACTTCCTATGAACGAAACCCAGCAAAGCAAGGAGGAAAAAATAAAAAATTTTGATCCTGATGGCGTTGGCAATACCCGGGCCAATATTTTCGGACTACCCTTTTCGGTGGAAGAATCGGACGTTGTAATCATTCCTGTACCATGGGATGTAACAGTATCAAATATTGACGGAACCAGCAACGGCCCCGAAAATGTTTTTAACCAATCATCGCAGATTGATCTGTACGATGAGTTTACTTCCGAACCCTGGAAAGCAGGTATTGCAATGGAAGAAATCCCCTCCAACATCTTAAGAAGGAATCAAAACCTTCGTCCTATGGCACAAAAATATATTCAGTGGCTTGAAAAACAAGAAGTAGAAGCTGATGACGAAGAATTGACGGCAATACGTAATGAAATAAACAAGGCATGCGAAGATCTGGTTGAAAATATCCGTCACAGGTCAGGTGAATATCTTCAAAAGGACAAACTTTTGGTCATACTTGGAGGTGATCACAGCACTCCCCTGGGCCTCATAAAAGCATTGGCTGAAAAGCATAAAGACTTTGGAATATTGCAGATTGATGCCCACGCCGACCTTCGCCCTGCTTATGAAGGGTTTTCCCATTCTCATGCATCCATCATGCACAATGCCATGCAATTGCCTCAGATTTCAACATTTGTGCAGGTTGGTCTTCGTGACTTCTGCCCCCAGGAAATTGCGGTTATCAAAGAGAACCCAAAAAGGATGAAGCCGTTTTTTTCCAGGGATATCCACAGGAGGCTGTTTGAGGGGCAAACCTGGCAAACCATATGCCAGGAGATTATTGAACAACTTCCCAAAAAAGTTTATATCAGTTTTGATATCGACGGGCTCGACCCTGCGTGGTGCCCATCTACAGGTACTCCGGTACCCGGAGGATTAAGCTACAATCAGGTTTTATATCTCTTTGAGGAACTCGCCCGGTCAGGCAGGACCATAATCGGATTTGACCTTGTGGAAACCGGAAGCGGCCAACTGGATGGGATAATAGCATGTCGCCTGTTATACAAAACCATAGCCATTATGTTGAAATCCAACGGTAAATTACAATGAAAGCCGATAAGCACACCAGAAATTACATGCTGGGTCATCTTAAAGAAATGATTTCTGAAGAACGATGGCAGAAATTTCACCACATACTTGATCTCAGAACCCGATATCTTACCGTAGTCCTTGAAGACATTTTCCAGCCCCATAACGCCAGTGCGGTAATACGCACATGTGAACTCATGGGAATTCAGGACCTGCATATCATTGAAAATCGGAACATTTATGAAACAAACCGCGATATTGTGGTAGGTTCCGATAAGTGGATAAACATGCATAAGTACAGTAAATCTGAAAACAATACTCTGCAGTGCTTCACTAAACTTAAAGGAAAAGGTTATAAAATAGTGGCCACCACTCCTCACAAAGATGACTCCCTGATTACAGAGCTTCCGCTTGATAAAAAAACTGCAATTGTTTTCGGCACCGAAGGAGATGGGCTTTCAGAAACTGCAATTGAACATGCTGATGCTTTTGTAAAGATACCCATGTACGGTTTTACCGAAAGCTACAATATTTCGGTTTCTGCTGCCTTGTGTCTTTATGAACTTACCGGTCGAATGAGAAGGGAAGTGAAAAACTGGCAACTTAGCCAACAGGAAAAAGATATCCTTTTGCTTGATTACGCTCTGAAATCTATTAAGAACCCAAAAACCTTTGTGCACCGCATGAAAATGGAACTGGGTCTTACATGATTCATTATTCAAACCAGGAATTTTTACTATATTTGTTTGAATGCAGATAAATATAAGTTAAACCAAAATAAGATAAGCCATGGGTAAAGGAGATATGAAAACCAGAAGAGGTAAAATATTCAGAGGTACTTACGGTAAACTAAGACCCCGTGACAAAAGTGCAAAAAACCCCGTGGGTGTTAAACCCGAAACAAAAGCAAAAGCAAAAACCAAAAAGTAAAGGGGTTACTTTAAAATCCTGATTCAGGCAGATGATTCCTTTTTCCCGAGGATTATCTGCCTGAATTTTTCTCCTCTGTGCTCAAAATTTTTAAACATGTCGTAACTGGCTGCTGCAGGCGAAAGCAGACAAATCTCACCTGAAGGAGTAATCTCAATAGCTTTATATACTGCACTTTCAAAATCTTCGAAAAGCGTTGCATTCTCTGCCATTCCAGGATTTGTAGCACTTAGCTCCTGCTGCATCCTTTTTCCGGCCTTGCCAATAAAAAGAATTTGATTTACAGGATTTTGGGCCAGAAAGCTCATGAGCATTTTATAATCTACTCCCCTGTCGTAACCACCCAGCAGAATAGTGTGGACACGGCTGAATGTTTTCAGAGCCTCAATGGTAGATTCAGGAATGGTACTGATAGAATCATTGTAAAAACCCACTCCATTAAGCTCTCCGATAAATTCAAGCCGGTGAGGCAAACCTCTGAAACTTTCAACAACCTTGCGGATAATTTCTTCTTCAACGCCCCATTTTACTGCCGCCAAAACAGCAGCTAAAATATTCGTGATGTTATGCTGCCCCGGAATCTTTCGCCGGTTACAAAAATTATCGAAAACTCTTATTTTTCCGCTATAACTGATATGGAGACTCTTACCTACACAGGCTGCTCCGCCTTTGTAGACTGATAATTCGTGAATCAGCATTTTTTTTGAATGAACAGGAATTTCCTTCAGGAGAGATTGTATTGGTTCACTTTCTGCATTATAAATAAATACATCACTTTGTTTTTGCCAGCGGGCGATATTATATTTTGCCAGCTGATAATCTTTGTAAGAACGATAATGGTCGAGATGCTCCTGAAATATATTGAGCAAAACAGCCACATGCGGTGAAATACTCAGATTTTCCAGCTGATGACTGCTCATTTCAAAAACAACAAGGGTTTCAGGTTTTACTTTATCCAGAAATTCAAAAGGAGGAATTCCGATATTGCCACCAAGTAAAACATCCTTACCTGCTGTTTTGAGTATCTGGTAAAGAAGACTGACCGTGGTGCTTTTACCCTTTGTTCCGGTTACCCCTGTAACCTGGTCTCTGAAAAGCTCAAGAAAGATTTCGGTTTGTGAAGTAATTGGGCAAATGAATTTGTCCTTATCCAATACTTTCAGCGAAACCCCGGGAGATTTTAATACGATGTCACACTTACTAAGTGCGGATAAATAATCATTTCCACAAAAAAAGTTCAGATTTTTATCTTCAGGAAACCCGGCTAAAAACTCTTCCCGGCAAAGTGAATTATTATCGGCAATTATGAGCGGAATGTCAGGCAGATATTTTCGTATAGTGTTATAGCTTGATTTTCCTTCCCGCCCAAAGCCAAGCAGGCAGATAGTTTTACCGGCAAATCGCATTTCAAAATAATCCCTGATGCTTTCTGAATTCATAAAATCTGCTGCTGTACCATTTTTAATCTGTCTTTTAAAATTTTTTCCAAATCTGCACTCAGGCTGTGAAAAACATTCCAGTATTCCAGTTCTTTTTTAATTGGCGTGAAACTTATACCTGCTGTTATTTTCCTGAAATGTTGTAAAAGAGCAGGCAGCTCATTTTCAGGATAATTCTTACACAAATGCCCCAATGCTGAATTAACTTCGTTGATGGTGCCCACACACTCAAACGGCTTTTCTTTGGCAGCTCCTGCCAGCTGTTCCAGAACGGGCTTCAGGTTCTCCTTTTCCAAAAGGTCTTCAGAAAATATCTGTTTCATCACACTTTTTTCCAGAAATGGGGAAAGCATGATAAATGTAAACAGGCACTTTGAGCAGTTGCAGCACCATGTATCGGTTTTACTTCCCACATTACAGCTTTTAAACGCATTGAAATATTCCTGGTTTTTTGAAAAAAGAGCTGCGATCTGAAGTTCATTCAGTGGCCTTAGAAAGCTAAAGTAATTTATATCAGGACAAATAAATTTACTTGCATACCAGCGAAAATCCTGTTCAAATTCGTAGGATTTAGAATACTGGTGATTGATATCGGTACCAGGTATTGTTGCCTCGTTGGCACTGGACTCGTTGGAAAGAGCTATATTTCTATTGCCTGTAATTGCTGATGCCATCAGGCTCACAAATGCAAGCAACGATGAAAACGGTGTATGTCCATTTAGAAATCCTTTTTCATTAAGCTCAAGCAATGTAGGATGAATCGTTCTTTTTACTTCCAGAACCCGTTTTTGCAAACCTGCTGCTTTGATACACTGCCTTGTTGCTTCTCTCTGATTAACAACCAATGCATAAGTTGACGGGGATGTTGCTCCCAGTATACTGAGCGTTACAACCGAGTCCTTGCCTCCTCCGACGGGAATAATAAAATCATCTTTTAGGTTCAGTCTGAAGGGCATAGGGAAAGAGCGTGCCCATTTATCATAACTGAATGACATAAATTCATGCAGGGAAGTTTCAATTTGATTTAAATAGAAAAACTCTCCCAAACCATGGTAATACAGCTTTTTCCACCAGTTAGCCTGTATGGTGTTCATTCTGAAAGACTTGATATACACTACTGGTGAACAGGTTGCTTTCCAATAGCTTACCAGTTCTGCCATTCCCAGGTGAAAGACCAGGTTTTTCATCATTTCCTCCTCAAATTCAACATTGGGAAAACCTTTCAGGTCAATAGCATGCTCAGGATAGAAATGTATTTGATTGTCCAAATGGAAGTGAAACCGCAGGGTAAGAATTTTATCCTTCATATCCCAGCCTAAATCTTCAAAAGTGAAAACAGGATAGTGTTTTCTGAGCTGCTCAAATTTTTTATTCATACTCAATCGGGTCATATGAACAATGGTATTCTTTTTGTTGTTTGACTCGGTGAAGACCAATACAAAGATAAGGCTTTAATTGTATCACTTATTTTTCTCCATATTCTGAATCGATTTTAATCACCACTTAACGCTTAAAAATGAAACGTAATTTGCAACCTTCACAAGGCAGACTTCTGATAAGCGAACCCGCTTTGCGAGATTTTTATTTTAGCAAAAGCGTTGTTTTGCTTATTGAACACACCCCTGAAGAAGGCACTTTCGGTCTGATAATCAACAAGCCTGTACATCTTAAACTCAACGAAGTGGTCAAAGATTTTCCCCAGAATGAGTTTCCGCTGTACCTGGGTGGGCCGGTTCATCCTGAAAGATTGTTTTACATTCATACCCTGGGAGAAAAACTTCCCGGCAGCATCCATATTTTCGGTGATATTTACTGGGGAGGAGATATCAATAAGCTTATGGAGCTCATTGACCTCAAACTTGTAGGGATGGATCAGGTTAGGTTCTTTATCGGTTACTCTGGCTGGGAAGCAGGCCAGCTGGATCGCGAGATGGGCGAAAAATCGTGGATAGTGACACAGGCTTCCCATGAAAGTGTTCTGGCCAAAAGCCCGGAAGCCATGTGGGGTAATATGCTTAAAAAAATGGGTTACGATTATGCCATCTGGGCAAACTTCCCTGCTGACCCAATTCTTAACTAAATTCTACTTGGCCATTTTGGCCAGATCAGAGGCCAGAAGCCCGTCAGGACTCTGCCTGTCGATATCATGTGAAGAGGCATACAGAACTCTGCCGTCTTTTGCTGCTATTATAAATTTCCAGCATTTCCTGCCCAAAGGGGCAATGGTATCTTCCGGTCCTATTTTGTGCAGAAAAGCAACATCTTCCCTGTTCTGATCAATGGCTTCGGCTATCATTTCGCGTGTTACAAACCTTACTCTGTATGGATAAATACGGCGAATCTTCTCCTTTGTATCAATCTGGGGCGCCATTTCCTCCTCCAGCAGCCATAGCTCCATGGATTTTAAACGTTCATCCTTTACATTGAAAAACCGACTTAAACGGAGCCGGGGCGTTGTGGCCTGCTCCTGTACATAGGTTTGCATAAACTTTACAAATGCTCCCATTTTATAATAATACAATTCCTGATCAGCATCCACATAAGCAAGTGGTACCGAACCCAGATCAGGCATGCTTTCAAAATCACGCTTACGGTCGCCCATCACAAAATTGATAAACTCGTAAACCTCGTCAAGATTTCTTTGCTTGATATCTGCAAATATCATAAAAGAGGCATTCTCATCAGTGCGCATCCTCTCAAACTCATCAAAGGTTATAAATTCGAAAGGTGTAATATGCCAGTGCTTTTCCATTGCCTTTTGTAAATGCTCATTAAAACCGGAAAAAGGAGCCCTGTCTTTTACAACATAGGTGGTGCTTTCAAAGAAACGACGTACATCTCGCCGACCTGCAGGTCTTACCTGGGATGAAAGCTCCAGAGTAAAAACAAGTATAAAGAATATTGTAATCCACTTTTTCATATTTATTATGTTAATAGTGAAGTAAAAAAAGCATTCGGTTAAAACATGAGGTAAAATTAAATAAGCTGCATAATTATCTGTCAGTAAAACACGCAGGCGTTTACACGATTTCTACCCGTATATTCGTTATCAGTATCACCCGGTATTTTCACCTGATTTACAAAAAAACAACCCAATGATAACACGGGAATATGACATACAAAAAAACCGAATTATGCGCATCATTTTGATTCTGATTGCTTTACCAATCATTTTGTTTTTAATTCCACCACCTGCAACTCAGCAGGATGAAAATGCAAGATACTCTGTTTTTGATACGACCATGATAGCGGGCTATTCCTTTTTCCATGAAAACGGTATTGATATTACCCTTGAAAGCAACATTGAATTTTACAATACACTTTATCCGCTAATTGGTATTCCTCACAGGAGCAGGGCGGGAAGAGACGGGCTGGATTGCTCAGGTTTGGTAAAAAAAGTTTTCAACTCTGTTTTTGGCACACAACTTAAGGGAGGTTCAAGAGATATTTTCAGACAGGTAAATGTAATAACAACTGAAGAATTGCGCGAAACCGACCTGCTGTTTTTCAAAATCAACAGCTCGCAAATCAATCATATGGGCATATACCTGAACAATGATAAATTTGTGCATTCGTCAGCCGGCTCGGGAGTTGTAATTGAAGATTTTTCAAAAAATTATTACCAGCAACATTTTTATAAAGCGGGAAGATTAACCCATTAAGGCCAGTTGTTGCCAAAAACAAGTGCTATAATATGGTCGGGTTTTACACTTTCACCTTTGATAATGCAATGTGCACGGTTATAAAAAGATTCACGCTCCTGTAGCTTTTTCCTTATAAAGGCAAGTAACTCTTCAGGGCCAAGATTTTTCACCAAAGGCCTTACCACCCGTGCATTCTCCAGACGTGAAGCCAGACTGAGCTCGTGCATTTTCAAATATACCGTTACACCCTTTTCATTCATCACATCCATATTATTGCCGAAGCAAGGAGCACCACCGCCTGTTGCAACAACCAGATTCTCAGAGGGGTCTAAGCTGTGAAGTAAGTCTTGTTCCTGTTTCCTGAACCATTCTTCTCCTTTTTTTTCAAACATTGCATCCACCTTTAAACCTTCCTTTTCTTCAATAAAATGGTCCATATCTATAAACTCCCACGAAAGCTTTTTGGCCAGTCTCCTGCCCAGAGTTGACTTACCGCTACCCATAAAACCTATCAGAAAAATTATCATATCAGAAAATACAGATTAAATTTAATCAGCTAAAATTACACCGAAATTATGGGATGGCAAAGCAGGGATAAGACAGGATGAAATAAGCAGGTTTTTAAAAAAATAAAGTGAATTTACCAACACCCATCCATATTATGGAGAATAATCATTATCTATACAGGAATAAAATTAATTTTGCAATGTTAAAGAAATACGGGAAATCTCAAAAAATCAATGATTAAAAGACTTCTGCCTGTATCAGATTTGTTCCGGAATATTTCTACCCTTGTAGTAGGAACTTTCCTTGCACAACTGGTACCCATGCTGTTGCAGGCGCTTCTCAGGCGATTGTATCCTGCTGAGGACTGGGGAGCTTTTGCGGTGTTTATAAGCATTACCGGTATCATGATGGTGGTGGCAAGTTTGCGTTATGAGATGGCAGTGGTATTGCCCGAAAAGCGGTCGGATGCCATAAATCTGACAATAGCAGGTATCCTGTCGGCACTGGTCTTTAATGTGGTTTTACTTTTTCTTATTTGGGTATTTAACCCATCCCTGGTGAGATTTCTCAACCTGAGCCCCGACCACGGTTTTATTCTTTATTATCTGCCTGCAGCAATTTTTCTTTTCAGTTCGTACCAGGCTATGAATTATTACCTTGTAAGATATAAGGCTTACAAGGCGGTTTCCTTAAATAAAATAAGCCGCAGGATTTCGGAGGGTGCTGTGCATACTGTTTTGGGATTTGCCGGTAAATTCAGCACGGGGTTGATATGGGGCAACATTGCCGGGCATATATTTAATGTGCTGGCAGGATGGATTCAAATGGTACGCCATGGTTTTTCGCTGCGGGTAGTTTCCCTCAAAAAACAGTGGGAACTGATGAAGAAATACAGGGAATTTCCTATGTATAATTTGATACCTGCTTTCCTGAATGCTGTTTGTATGCATTTCCCGCTTATTCTTGTAAATAAATTTTATGCACAGGAAACTGCTGCCTATTTTGACCTGGCAAAACAGGTTCTTGTGCTGCCTGCAAGTATTCTGGCATTGAGTATTTCGCAGGTATTACTCCAGAATATTTCTGAAAAAAGCCGCAAAATGGAAAGCATAAGCCAGGATATTTATCGCATACTCCTGGGATTGGGTATCCTTGCAGCCGGTATGGTTGTCATTATGCTGCTATGGGCACCGGGGTTATTCAGCTTGTATGCCGGTGAAGATTATTACACTTCAGGAGTATACGCACAAATCATAGTAGCAGGAGCAGCCATGAAACTTATGGTATCGCCCTTAAGCAGCATATTTCCTGCATTGAAAAAAATCAAAATTATAAGCTTCTGGCAGGCTTTTTATTTTGTGCTTATATGTGCCTTATTCTTATTCCAGGATGCAGATATCATAAGCTTTCTGAAGATTTATCTTTTGATAGACCTCATTGCCTATGGTTTATTACTTATCCTCATTGTAAGGATGACCCGCAATTATGAAAAAAACATTTCCAATAAACCGAATTAACTTATGCTGAAAATTTTAACCGTAATTGGTGCAAGACCACAATTTATCAAAGCAGCTGCAGTAAGCAGGGCTATTGAACTGAATAATAATTTCCGGGAAGTAATCGTACATACCGGTCAGCACTTTGATGATAATATGAGCCGTGTTTTTTTCGAGGAACTCAATATTCCAAAACCCAAATACAACCTGGATATACACAGCCTCAACCACGGTGCTATGACGGGCCGGATGCTTGAAAAACTTGAGGAACTTATGCTGGATGAAAAACCCAACCTGGTAATGGTTTACGGAGATACCAACTCCACGCTTGCAGGAGCCCTGGCAGCAGCAAAACTGCACATCCCGGTGGCACATGTGGAAGCCGGCCTCAGGTCTTATAATATGCAAATGCCCGAGGAAATCAACCGAATTCTTACAGACCGCATTAGTAAATATCTTTTCTGCCCCACACAGGAAGCCAAAGAGAATCTGCAAAAGGAGGGATTCGCCAATGATACCTGTCATATTTATCTTTCAGGTGATGTGATGTATGATGCGGCACTTTTTTACGCAGACAAGGCAAAGAAACCTGACATTGACTTACCCCATAAATTCATCCTTGCTACATTGCACAGGGCGGAAAATACTGATGACCCGGCGCGGTTAAAGAGTATACTGAAGGCTTTTCAAATCATTGCTGAGGAGGTATCCATCATTTTACCGCTGCACCCCCGAACGCGTAATATCATTGCAAAACAAAACATTGAACAATATGCTGAAAAACTCATCATTCTTGAGCCTCAAAGCTACCTGCAAATGATTTATCTGCTCAAAAATTGTAAAATGGTTATGACCGATTCGGGGGGACTGCAAAAGGAGGCCTATTTCTTCAGAAAACCCTGTATTACCCTGCGCAACGAAACCGAATGGGTGGAATTGGTGGAAAATGGCATCAATCAACTGGGAGGATTTGAAACAGAAAAAATATTACTGGCCTATAAAAACTTTTCAGATAAAAATATTGATTTCCCTGAAGAACTTTATGGCAATGGTGATGCTGCAGGTAATATCATCAAATTTCTTAAATACTTTTATTAAATTTACATTTTTCTAACCCATCCTATTGCACATTCATAAACAGCATTATACATGACCGAAGATAATGCAATGAGAAAATCGGAAAAAAGATTTCTGCTGGCACAACGCATGACCTATACTTTGCTGGCTATCATTCTTTTTCTCTACGGCCTCATTGCCATTCGCAATTTTCTTTATCCCATTGCATTTGGTTTTTTGCTGGCATATCTTCTTTTCCCTATCGCTAACTGGCTTGAAAAAAAACGAGTACCCCGGATACTTGCCAATTTTATTACAATAATTGGCGTATTGGGTATAATGATAAGTCTCATCTTACTTGCTTACAGCCAGGTGGCACCCGTGGCAGGTGAACTGCCTAAACTCATTGATACCGGTATCCGAAACCTTTCGGCAATGCTTGCCGTAGTAGGTGAATATTTCGGATTTGACCGCAGTGAAACCAGACAACTGATACAGGAACAAACCTCTGCATTCATTGCTTCAGGGGGTGAGTATTTACAGGATATTTTCAGCTCTACAGCCAGCACTATTGTGGCAATCGGATTGCTTCCCGTGTATATTTTTCTTTTTCTCTATTACCGTACAAAGTTTGCATACTTCCTGTTGAAAATTGCCGGCCCGACAAGACGAAAAGAAACCATTGAAATACTCAGGGAAATATCAAAAGTATCAGCACGGTATATGGGAGGAGTTATTGCCGTTGTAACCGTATTGTGTTTTCTCAACTCGCTGGGATTATGGATCATTGGAGTTAGATTTGCCATTGCACTGGGTATCATTTCGGCATTCTTTAATTTTATACCCTATTTTGGAACTTTGCTGGGTGGATTGGTACCCTTCCTCTTTGCCCTGCTTGTAGAGAATGATCCGGTACTGGCATTCAGAGTTATCATCCTTTTCATTATCATCCAGTTTATCGAAAACAACATTCTTACCCCTAATATTGTAGGCGGTAATGTAAAGGTAAACCCATTTTTTATTATTACCGGCCTGGTGGCCGCCAGTATCATCTGGGGCATTCCGGGCATGCTGCTTATTGTGCCCTTCCTGGCCATTATGCGTATCATTTTTTCCCGTATCGATTCCATGCGTCCCTACGCATTCCTGCTGGGCGAAGAGGGAACGGCGAAGCATTCGGTAACAATGAGCAAATTGAAGAAGCTGTGGCCATGGGGAAAAAAACAGTTCAGAAAAACAAAAGATCAATTGCAAAAATAATAACTCCCCCCCTTTCCTCATTCCACAAATCCCTATTTCAAAAAATTCTTTTTTGACGATATGTTAATTCCCATTTTTTCTATAGGAAAATTAAACTTTTCCATCTATATTTACGACCCTTGAAATTGATAATTTCTTTTAAAAATCAAAATTTTCTTCCATCAATAGGATGATCTCTCGCACAAAATGCAAAAGGCACTATTATACTCCCCATTATTCACTCGTATGTTTAACTTAAACAGGCTCTTATGAAAACAAAACTACTTTTATTTTTTATGGGATGGATTCTTCTTGCTCACACAGCTTTTGCAGAGCGGAACACCTTTTCCATGACATTCAATGTTGACCTTGGCAATGCCATTGCAAAAGGGTTCTTCAATCCTGCTTCCGATTTTGTGGATATTGCAGGAAACTTCAATGGCTGGGGCGACCCCGCCAATGTGCTTCAGCAGGTAGGTGAAACATCCATCTATTCCTTCACTACCGTCGAGGTATTCAACGTTGATCAGTTGCTGGAATTTAAATTCCGTTTCAATGGCAGTTGGGAAAATGCACAACCGGGTGATAATGTTTTATACACCATAATTGATGGTGTAAATCAGTTTGATCACACCTGGGCCACTCCCACTATTGGCTGGGCAAACCTGCAGTTTCCCCCAACCATGGAATTCTTTAAAAGTGATGAAAACACCAGTTATACTGCTTATGGAAGAGTATGGATTGACGGGCATTCAGGTGAAGGTGCAGTAACCGGACTAACTGTATGGTTTGGAGTAAACGATGAAAATACCAATCCGGCAAATTGGACCAATGAGGATCAATGGGAGGAAGCAGAATTCAATGTTAACGTGGGCAACGATGCAGAATATCAATTCACCATCGATGCAAACATGATAATTGCAGAAGACCCTGGATCCTACTACTATGTGTTCCGCTATCAATATGGCCTTGACGAATTTGTTTACGGAGCATTGGGAGGACCATGGGATGGCGAAAACAGTAATAGCGGAGTAATAACGCTTAATGATTATATTTCAGCTGCAATCGACCCAAATGCATTTACTTTTGGCGATTTCCCCGATTTTGATGAAACAGGTGCTTTTACAACCATTACCTGGAATGATGCTTCTTCAGTGGAAGAAGTTTATATTATAATTGGTGAGGAAAATATCCCATTTGACTTTACTGTAACTGATATTAATAATGAAACTGCTTCTCTGCACATTTTCCTTCCCGATGAAGAGGATAAAAAAGCAACCTTCAGGAATGGTGACTTTACCCTTGAAGGAAATGTAGTTTTTGATGTAGGTGATGCTGCCGGTTTTACAATCACCTTCACAGATCCCACATGGTGGGTGGCAATTAATGTTTTCAACCAGGAAAATAATATGCCCATTGATAATGCTCAGATTTATGTGCAGGAAACCGAAGAAACCTTCATAACCGGTCCGGACGGATGGGTTGATTTTACACTTTCAGAAGGCACCTATCTTTTGAATATTTCTGCTGATGGGTTTGAAGGATTGACAGATTATCAAATTGAAGTTTTGCCATTTACCGAAGTGAATGGCGACAATGAATATTATATTGGTCTTACTCCTGTTACTGAAACTTATACTCTTACTTTGACAGCAGAGCCGGCAGCAGGTGGTAACCTAACAGGCGCAGGGAATTATCCAGCAGGGGAAGAGGTCGTTGTACATGCCAACAGCAATTTTGGTTACCAGTTTATTAACTGGACCCAAAATGGAAATGAAATCAGCAATTTGTCGGTTTTCACATTTACAATGCCCGCAGAAGATGTTACACTTACTGCCCACTTTGAAACCTTTGTATCTACAATAGGTATTATTGACGATTTTGAAACCGGAGTAGGCCTGTGGTGGCTTCCTCAGGGTTCAGGGCAAACTACAGGAATTATCCTTGAAGATGATGAAGGTAATCTTTTAACATACAGAACTCATGAAACAACCATTGTGAATCCTGCAACTGAAAGCACTGGGTCTATGAAACTTGCAATTGTATGGGATGATCAGGTTGAATGGACTGAACCCACTCCTACAGGGACGCACAGTCACATGGTTCGTCAGTATATGCCCCCAGCTAATGCCAACATTCCTGAAAAACGATTCCAGCCGGGCCAGGCACTGGAAGTCTGGATTTATGGAGACAACTCCGGGAACCGCTTTCGTTTTATGGTTCGCGATGGTAACAATACCCTGGAAGGCTCACAATGGTATAACATTGACTGGTCAGGATGGAAAAGAATTGTATGGGATTATAACGATGATGAGAATGTAATGGGCTGGGTAAATGGGAATGGTATTATGGATGGAAACAATTTCTATTTTGATAGTTTCCAGATAACCCGCGATACTGAAGGCACAACATCTTCTGCTACTCTTTATTTCGATGATCTCAGGATTGTAAATCAGGTACCGGTTTATTTTGATATAACCAATGCTGACGGGAGTGAAATTATAATTATCGGGGGCATTGCATACCCTGCAGGCCAGACCTCCTTTAACCTTTTCCCGGGAGAATATGATTTCACTGTTGTCAAAACCGGTTTTATACCATTTACAGGTGAGTTTACTCTGGATTATGAACCTCTTTCGATTGATGTAACACATGAAGAAGGTGAGCTGTTATTCAGTGTAATTTTCAATGTTGATATGAATACGGCCGAAAATTTTGATCCTGAAAACGATATAGTTTACCTTACCGGTAGTATGCTGGGCTGGGTTGAACCGGGCACTGATCCTGACAACCAGGCCATGAGCCGTGTGGGTGATAGCTGGATATGGACCAAAACCCTGCAACTGGAAGCCGGTATTTATGGATACAAATACTTCATCAATGCCGGATGGGACAACGGTGAATTCAATGATCGCGAGATCATCGTGACCGGTGATATGGAAACCAATGACTTCTGGGGCTTTTTGGGTGAACCTCCGGTAACATACGCTCTTACACTGGTGGCTAATCCTGCGGAAGCAGGAATTGTATCAGGGGAAGGAGATTTTGAGCAGGGTACAGAAGTCGTTGTAACTGCCACGGCCAATGAAGGCTTTGTTTTTGAATACTGGTCAAAAGATGGTATAATCCAGAGCTACGAAGACAACTATACCTTTACCATGCCCGCTGAAGATGTTACGTTGGTGGCAAACTTTGATATTGAAGAACCTCCGTTTTATAGTCTTACTCTTATCGCCAACCCCGTGGAAGGAGGTGCAGTCTCAGGAGATGGATTATATCAACCCGGAGACGAAGTAAATATCATTGCTGCTCCTTTTCCAGGTTATCTTTTTGTCAACTGGACAGAGAATGAAGAAGTTATAAGCGAACTTCCTGTTCACACCTATACCATGCCAGCCAGTGATGTTACCCTGGTGGCAAACTTCGAGGTAGATACTGAACCTATCTTTATTACAGAATTTCCTTGGCTGGAAGACTTCGAAGGAACCCTTTTCCCGCCTGCAGGATGGATGAACGTAAATGCAGAAGGACCCACCGTGGAATGGACCCTTTCTACAGCACAGAACCATACCCCTGACGGAACACAAAGTGCCTTCCACAATTACAACCTTTCTGCTTACCAGGATGGCTGGCTGATCACCCCGGGTCTGGTAATTCCAGAAGCAGGCAATTACCAGCTTTCTTTCTGGTCGCGCAATACATTCCCTTCTTATTACACCAAGAACAGTGTGTTGATCTCCACAGGCAGCAGTGACCCGGATGATGAGGGGTATATGGAAGTATGGAGCCCGGCCTCTGTGGTCAACGAATGGGTAGAGACTGTGCTGAGCCTTGAAGACTACAGCGGTGAAACTATCTACATTGCTTTCCGCTATGAGGGTTTCGACGGGCATGCATGGTATCTCGATGATGTGGGTGTAAACCTTGCTCCTGAACCTACATTCGATGTTACTTTTAATGTGAACATGAGCACTGCCGATAACTTCGATCCTGAAAATGATATCGTTTACCTCACCGGATCGATGCTGGAATGGGCTGTTCCGGGCGATGACCCCGACAACCAGACCATGAGCCGTTTAGGCGACAGCTGGATTTGGACAAAAACACTGCAGCTGGAAGCCGGAGTATACGAATATAAGTACTTCCTCAATGCCGGATGGGATAATGGCGAATGGCCAGGTGGTGATAACCGGGAGATTGAAGTGACCGAAGACATGGAAACCAATGACTCCTGGGGTATAATAGATCCACCTATACCAACCTTTACCTTAACCCTGGAGGCCAATCCGGCGGAAGGTGGAACTGTAACTGGCGGTGGTGAGTACGAAGAAGGCGAAACGGTTGCCGTAAGCACAATAGCCAATGAAGGCTTCGTGTTTGTAAACTGGACGCAGAACGGTACTGTTATAGTTAGTGATCCTTCCTTAAACTTCACAATGCCTGCATCTGATGTAACCCTGGTAGCCAACTTTGAAGTACTGCCTCCACCCACCTACACACTTACATTGCAGGCCGAACCAGTTGCAGGTGGTACTGTGCAAGGTGCCGGTGAATACGAAGAAGGGGAAGAGGTTACAGTAACTGCTTCACCAAATACCGGTTATAGCTTCATCAAATGGACCGATGAAGAAGATATCGAAATCAGCACAAGTGAAAGCTATGATTTTACTATGCCCGCAATGGATGTTACTCTTGTTGCTCACTTTGACATTGAGGAGTCAGTATCAGAATTTGCAGAGAAATCGATCAATGTATTTCCAAACCCGGCAGAAAACCATTTCAAAATCAGTGCATCAGGTATTATAGATCGTATTGTAATTGCTGACATTACCGGGAAAGTAGTGTATAACCGTATTGTGAATAATACAGAAATACATATCCTGAGTAACTTTGAATCTGGTATTTACATTCTTAATATATATACCAAGGAGGGAGTATTTGTAAGAAAATTGCAAATAGTTGATTAAATCGGAAAGGAAAATTGAATTCCTATAAAAACCCCGGAAAAAACTTTCGGGGTTTTTATTTTCAAGCAGATGAGGATGTATAAAACCTTTCAAATCTCAATAATCACCTCCAAAATTTCATATTTTAGAAGACATATTGCTAATTTTTCCCGGTTTCCGTGAAGGTATTAATAAAAATCACATCCTCCTCACAACTCTCCTGAATACCACCGGCAATCGTTTG
>REDJ01000159.1 GCA_007693555.1 Bacteroidota bacterium | reverse complement strand
CCAATGGCATGATATCGATGGAGGAGCTGGAGGGGAAGATTGGGAGGCCGTATGGGATGATGTTTGGGTAGGGAACCGCTGAGACGCAGAGAGCGCAGAGTTGCGCAGAGAATGTTAAACGCTTTTAAACCATATAAGGCATATAAGGTAGTTGGGAAGTAAGAAAGTAAGAAAGTAAGAAAATAAGAAAATAAGAAAATAAGGGAGCTTAAGTGCTGACACAGGTGTGTGAACCTACCAAAAAATCACACCGTGATTTTCAAAACTGCGTCTCTGCGTCTCTGCGAGAGAAAACATTCGTGAAAATTCGTGTATTCGTGGCAATTAACCATATAAGGCATATAAGGAACCAGGAAAGTAAGAAAATGGGAAATTAAGGAGTATTGGATCCACAAGGGTCGCTAAGTTTTTTCGCAAGGAGCGCAAGGGTATAATTATTTCTTTGCCTACTTTGCGCATCCTTTGCGGCTTTGCGTGAGGGAAAACACCGTGGCTTAGATTGCAAAAAAAAGCACCGCTGCTGATTAACGCTGCGGGGCTTTTGGGGGTATTATGATTATGGAAACTCAGGAGTTGCCGGGTCATTAGTCATCATCAAATTCCACATCCAGTGCATCTTCAATGGCATCAATGATATCGTCGGCCAGGTCGTCGTTTCCGTCGGGGTCATCTTCCCATATTTCGATGATTCCATTGCCGTTGCCATCCTTTGCGTTAAGTATACCACTGTCGATCATTGCATCAATGAGTCTGGGCAAATAGAACTGGATCATAAGCTCAACGGATTCGCCATCAAGTTCAAGATATTTTCCGTCGTCAAATTCAATCTCAAAATCAAAGTCATCATCGTACCAGAAAATAAATGGAGTTTCGTTAATGGTACCTGTAATATATAACGATTTGTTGTAAATCTCGGGCACGCTTTGGTCCTTGCTGATATCAATATCCACTTCTATTTCTTCATACACAGCATTGGGAATAAATACATTACCCAGTTTGATGCCGTCAAATGCTTCAGGTGACATCAGGTCAATGAGGAAAGGGCCGTAAATGGTAATTTCATCATCATCAAAAAAGTTGTTCGGGTCATCAAAATCATCCCAATCATCATCCAGTTCAAACTCAATCTTATCAATGTTCATCAGAAATTTATCGATAACAAGTTGCGAGTTGCTTTGGCTTTTGAAATCATCTGTAAAGGTGCGGATAATAAGCTGAACACCGGTTTTTTCCTTATCCATGGCAGAATCATCGTTACAGGATGTGATGAAAAATACTGCCACTAAAGTGAGGATTGCAAAAATCATTCTTTTCATAATTTCAAATTTTAATTTAGTTACTGATTTGTTTGTGAATCTGTTTTTTCACAAAAGATTTCCTTAGGGACGAAAATCTGATACCGGAGGTTGCAATGGGTAATGATTTTTTTTGCGATAGGAGAAAATAATATTTTAAGCCAGGTGATCCGTTTTCCCGGCAAGGAAACATTAACTATTATCTACCCAGGGTATAATATACGTTAAGCCTGAATTCGATGCTTCGGTTGTAGGTATTGCTGAAGTTTAGGGGTAGGTTGGTTCCGCCCAGATAAATATCTGTTAACCCCCATTTAACATGTACGCCGGGTGAAAAAACAATTCTTCGGGCCGGTTGCCATTGCAGATACTGACCCAGTACAAGGCCGTAATCAAGTCCTGAGTACAAAGGCTTTACATCGAACTGATCGTTTTCAATGATCTCGGTGGCTGAATTCATCAAAGAAGCATAAAAACCCAGCATGCTTTTTAACCTGACTGAGCCCGTGTTCCGGAACAGCCGGTTGCCGGTTGTATGGCTGGCCATAAGTTCAAATTGCAAATAGTTGAGAGATATACTTCTGTGGGTATATTTGCCATGGATATATTGCCGGTAGGTTTGTCCGGTGGATGATGACAAGAACAATCCGGTTTCCATTCCCCAACGCTGAGTATGCTGGTAATGCATGTTGATGCCGATATCAGGATAAAACTTCAGATCGGTGCGGTTATGGTTCAGCCGGTCGAATCCTTCGAAAGTTTCATTATTGATGAGCCAGGTATTTTTTATGGCGGTGGTAATACCCAGGGAGAATGAGCCGGGAGGGGTATTGTTGTAAGAAAAGGCATAGCTTACGTCTGATAAATTCAGGTCATCCAAATTCATTTGTATGGGTTTCTTCATTGAAGAAAGGAGTGCTGAATACGCATCGCCGTAAATACCGGTTTGTATGGTCCGGGGGATAAGTGTTTCCGGAATGCTTGCCAAAGCCGGAGTGTAGAGTTCTTCGTCAGAAGAAATCTGTTGTGGTGCGATGAGGTCTTCTGTTTCTGTTATGGGTTGTGTATCTTCAGAGTCTGATACTACAGTCCCGGGTAATTCTGCCAGTTCTGTTGCCGGTGGGCGGGTATCAGTGGTAAGCGGTTGCTGATCTTGTGCTGGTTCAATAGTTTCTGTATCAACCGGTGGTGGGGTGGTAATCCGGGTTTCTTCTGCCAGGCGGGGCTCTGATTCACCGGGGCTAAGCAACCATACACTCAGCACCCCAAAACTTATGATAGCAGCAACGGCAGCAGCACGCAGTGCGAAGTACCAGAAACCTTTCTTTTGGGTATCTTTTTCCAGTGTGGCTGCAATGTTATCCCAGGCTTCCTCTACCACGAGCTTTCTGGAAATGTCAGTCCATAGCCCTTCCGGGGCAGATGCTTTTTTTTCAGCCATTTGCCTGCGATACAGTTCTATGAGTTCTTTTTCCGTCATGCTATAATAATATTAAGATGCTTCAAGCCATTGTTGTAAGAGTAACTTTGCCCTGCTGTACATGGATTTGGAAGTGCCTTCGGCAATATTGAGCTGTGTGGCGATTTCCTTGTGTGAGTAACCTTCCAGGGCAAAAAGATTAAAAATTAATCGTGCTCTGTCGGGCAACCGTTCTACCAGGCTTAGTATCTCCTTAACGTTTTCATTACTTTGGTTAACATCAAAACCCTGACTATCATCTTCAATCTTTTCTATATCAACAAAATCATCTTTTTTCTTCTTTTTCCTGTAATGGTCTATGGCCGTATTAACAATGATCCTTCGTATCCATCCTTTCAATGAACCCTGGTTATCGTATTGATCCAGACTTCTGAAAACTTTGATAAATCCGTTTTGCAAAATATCTTTGGCTTCATCCAGGTCCGATTCGTATGCCAGGCAAACCACAAACATGTCGTCGGCAAATTTACGGTATAGTTGCTCCTGGGCTTTCCTGTCATTATTGAGGCAGCCCCGGATCAACTCCTGCTCCGAAAGATCAAAATACATTGTCATGGATCTACTGTTCCTCAATAATAGCTCTTACAGTATTTTTTAATCTGAATAATATCCTTTCGTAAAGATCTTCATTCTCATCGGAAGATATTTCTATAAAATATATATCATCTTCTTCGTCGGTTTCGGCATTCTCAAGCAAAGACCTTTCAATGTTTTCAATCGCTACATAAGGGTTTATCTCAAGCCGCACGTTATAACTTTGACCCGATAAGAGCGATAACTGATTGTTACCACCTGTGTCAAAAGTCTCCATCAATAGTATTTCTATAGGATCGATGGCAATAAACAGCAATATTTGGGTGCCGTCGAGCTTTGTATATTTACCTTCTATGATAATTCCGAAGTCATCAACGTCAATAAATTCATCCAGTTCTTCATCAAAATAATCTTCATAATAATCATCGTCGATCTCCCTGGTTTGTATTTCCCATCGCATCTGGTTATAAACACCCTGGGGAATATCGAAGGCATTGATAAGCGGTGGAGATTGATCTTTTCTTATGGCGTATATACCATAGGGTGCGTTGGGTTGGGAGTTGAAGAAAATATCACTTCCCTCTTGCCGTACGCCATAAAATTTTATTTGCTGCACAGCAATAGCGATATTATGGAAATCAACGTAGTTGATCCCGGGTGTATTTGTACCCATTACCACATAAAGATTCACGTTTACCGGTGCACTGAGCTCATCGTCAGGCATACATCCGTTGAAAAGCAGCAATATCATTAATAAGCCGGGCAGGCCAATGGTATGTTTGTGCATTTGTAATGTTTTTAGCCGGATATTAAGAGGTATAAATTTAAGAACATAATTTATAAACAACTAATGGACGTAAAATTCATTAAAAAAGTTCTAATAGGGGTAAAATATTTTTCTGCTTATTGGTTATTTGCCGGGAATAGGTAACCGCAAGGGTCGCGGAGAGCGCGGAGTTTGCGCAGAGTTGTTATTTTCTCTGCATTTTTTTGGCTTTGTAGTCACCAAAATTCTAATTGAAAGACTGAAGTTTCTGCCACCAAAAATCACATCGTGATTTTTTCATAACTGCGTCTTTGCGGCTTTGCGTGAGGGAAAACAACTGTGGCAAAATACACCAGGCTCCCTTCGACAGGCTCAGGGACCGACGCTAAACTTCAAAACCTTTCAACCAAAATAACATCCCCCTAACCCCCTTTGAAGAGGGAATAGGCCGGCAATATTTCCATTCTTCAATTTTCAATCTCTAGTCTCTGGTCTCTAGTCTCTGGTTACCCGTTACCCATCATCCGTTACCAATCAACCCACTTCTTCTTCAAAAAACTTCCACAGCTTATCATCAGGTACCGGGGCGAAGATATCAATGATTTCATCCTTAACGGGATGTTTGAACGATAATTTGCGGGCATGCAGGTGGATGCTGGCATCGGCATTGGAGCGGTCGAATCCGTATTTCAGGTCGCCTTTGATGGGGCAGCCCATTTCTGCCAGTTGGGCCCGCACCTGGTGGTGACGGCCGGTAATGAGCTCCACTTCCAGCAAATAGTAATCGCGACTTTTGGCAATGAGAGAATAGTTCAGCTCTGCTTTTTTGGTGTTTGGGGCATCTGGGCCGGTTGCGTAAGACTTGTTCTGTTTCTCATTTTTCTGCAGATGATGCTCCAGTGTGCCCGACTGCTCCGGCGGAGCATTTTTTACCACTGCCCAGTATTTTTTCTGCAGTTCACGTTTTTGCAGCATGGCATTTAGCCGTGCCAGGGCTTTGGATGTCCGGGCAAATATCACAGCACCGCTCACCGGCCGGTCAATGCGGTGCACAACCCCCAGGAACACATTGCCCGGTTTGTTGTATTTCTTTGCAATATAA
Organism: Bacteroidota bacterium; assembly: GCA_007693555.1. Taxonomy (GTDB): domain Bacteria; phylum Bacteroidota; class Bacteroidia; order Bacteroidales; family UBA7960; genus SKVR01. The sequence continues at coordinate 7,023 of REDJ01000159.1, read as the reverse complement.
GCTTTAACCAGGTCGCTCAGGGGCATATCGCCGGTTTTGTCACCCTGCACGATCTCAGATGGTAATTTATTGATTACAATGATATGGTTGTCTTCGTAAAGGATGCGGGATATGAGGGATTGGGCGGTGGTCATAGGTTGAGTTTAAGGTTAAGGTTGAGATTTTTTACCGCAGAGCCGCTGAGAACGCAGAGAAAATACCTCTGCGCAACTCCGCGCTTCCGCGTCTCTGCGGTTCCCGGTTTCCGGTCTCCGGTCTCCCTCAGTACTGTTCTCTTTCATTAGGAAAATCAAGTCTTTTCACATCTTTGATATACAATTCCACGGCGCCTTTCATTTCTTCGTAAAGGTTGTGATAGCGGCGCAGGAAGCGTGGAGAGAAATCCTGGTTTATACCCAGCATATCATGAATCACCAGCACCTGGCCGTCAACAGCACTTCCCGCACCAATGCCGATAGTGGGGATTTTGATGCTTTGGGTGACCTCTTCGGCCAGCCTGGCGGGTATCTTCTCCAGCACTATGGCAAAGCAACCGATCTCTTCAAGTAACTTTGCATCTACCCGCAGGCGGTTGGCCTCTTCCTCATCCCGGGCACGAACCACGTAAGTCCCAAATTTATTGATAGACTGTGGTGTAAGCCCCAGGTGTCCCATTACCGGAATTCCTGCCGAGAGTATGCGATCTATTGAATCTTTTATCTCACGACCACCCTCCAGTTTTACGGCATTGGCATTGGATTCCTTCATGATACGGATGGCAGAGTTGAGTGCTTCGCGACTGTTACCCTGGTAGGTACCGAAAGGCAGGTCAACCACCACCAGTGCCCGCTCCACTGCACGCATTACAGAGCCGGCGTGATATATCATTTCGTTAAGCGTTATGGGAAGTGTGGTTTTGTGTCCGGCCATTACATTGGCAGCCGAATCCCCCACAAGTATCACATCAATCCCCGCTTCGTCAATGATACGGGCCATGGAATAATCATAACAGGTAAGCATAGAGATCTTCTCCTCCTTGAGTTTCATCTCCTGCAGCACGTGAGTGGTTATCTTGGGAAATTTGGATGCATTCATAAATAAAAAGGATTTGTGCAATTGTTAACCCCGCAGTTTATCAGCTTGTTTAATTGTAAATGCAAACCTACGGATTTTTTTCCTGAAAACAACAAAGGCCTCCCATCAGGAAAGCCTTTGCATATATTTTCTGTTATAACTATCAGAACGGCCAGAAATTGTTATCATTCCATACCTTTTCGGTAAGTTGTTTGTTCAGGTCGAGTAAAAGCTCGTAATGACCTTTTTCCCAGTCGGCCAGCCACTGGTAAAGCTCTTTCTCATTGGGATCGTCAGATTCTTTTGCTCTTTGCTCATACACTTCAATGGATTTGCTTTCCATGTCAATGGCAGCAGAAATGGCAGCAGATTCGAATCCCGCACCCGAAATGTCCTTTTTGATTTTTTCGGTGAGAATACTGTTGGCAATGGCATCTTCTTTGGCCAGGGCTTCCAGCTGGTTTTTGTCAAACTTCTGGTTCTTTTTGTAGTGGGTAAACTGCTTGCTCAGAAACTCAATGTGAGCCTGCTCTTCATCGGCCATGGTTTTAAAAATGTTCTTTACCTCTTCATTGGGAGTCTGGTTTGCCACCATCTGGTACAAACTTTTTCCGCGATTCTCCATGATGATGGCCTGTTTCAAAATGTCGGTTACTTTACTTTCCATAGGTTTATGATTTTTTAGTTTAAATTATTGTCTTTACGTTTTGTTTATCAAACCTACGGGTTTTTTGGGTAATTCGGGAGAAAAAAGTGAAAAATTTTGAGAGGGAGTGTGAAGCCCGGAGACCCCAAACCTCTCAACTCTTCAATCCCGAATCGCTAATCACTCCCGGGATTGTCGCTGTGCTCCAACACCCATTAAATTTCCCTTAAACTCAATCCAAACTTTGCAGATTCAAATAAAATCATTAAATTTGTGCAAATTGAAAATGTGATTTACAATATGCATAAATATATTGACAGGCAGATAGAAGATTTTGTAAAGGAAAACATGCAGGTGTTTCCTGCCGTTCTTATCACGGGACCGCGCCAAAGTGGCAAATCTACTTTTGTAAAGAATCTTTCCAATGATATTGATGCATTCGTTTATCTTGACCTGCAGGACAGAAATGATCTGGCAAAACTCACTGAGCCGGGGTTGTTTTTTGATACCAACAGGGAGAAAATCCTTTGTCTTGATGAAATACAATTAATGCCTGATCTTTTTTCAATCCTGCGGAGCGAAATAGATAAAAACCGGCGTAACGGAAGATTTATCCTGTTGGGTTCAGCTTCGCGCAATTTAATTCAGAAAAGCTCCGAATCGCTTGCAGGTAGGATAGGAGTTGTTGAGTTAACACCTTTTACTTTTTCAGAATTGCAGAAAGAGAGTGATTCTGATATAAAGCGTTTCTGGTTAAGAGGCGGGTACCCTGAAAGCTATCTGGCCAGATCCGATTCTGCGAGTGCTATCTGGAGAGAAAAATTTCTGCGAACCTACACTGAGCGTGATATTCCTCAACTGGGGTTTCAGATACCGTCCATGCAAATCAACCGTATGCTTCAAATGTGCGCACATTTGCATGCCCAGATATTTAATGCGTCAAAACTTGGCGAGTCTCTGGGGTTGACCCATCCAACCGTAAAACGTTATCTTGACCTTCTGGAACAAACCTTTATTCTGCGATCGGTGCTACCTTATGAGACCAATATCAAAAAAAGATTAGTTAAATCACCCAAAATATATTTTCGTGATTCGGGTCTTTTGCACAGGATTCTGCAAGTAGATGATTTTAATGAACTTATGGGACACCCGGTATTTGGGCCATCCTGGGAAGGGTTGGTGATTGAGAATATTATTACCTGTTTTCCCGACTGGAAATATTCCTTTTACAGAAGTGCAACAGGTGATGAAATAGATTTAGTGATGCAGCGAAAAAGAGTTACCATTGCCATAGAATGTAAAGCATCTACCGCCCCTAAGCTGAATAAGGGCTTTGCCAGGGCATATGAAATTGTAAAACCCTCTCTCACGCTTGTAATTGCTCCTGTTAACGAAAAATATCCCATAAAAAAAGATGCATACGTATGCGGGCTTAAGGATGCTGTTGAGATGATTGAGAAACGAGTTTAGATTTTAAATAACTCCGGGCACGAACTGAAGTCGTACCCGGAGAATACTCTGCGCAACTCCGCGCTTCCCTGTCTCCCCGGTTCCTAAAATCATAAATCATAAATCACAAATCATAAATCAAAAATCCCGGCAACTTTCCCACAGTAATATTACATTTGCATTTTATAAATTAACAGAATTGAAAATTTAACCATGCATAGTCATTCCCGGCAACAGGAACTTATCAGTCAGCTATTTGAGCAATGGAGCGGTGAAAGCCCGGCAGATATCAGCGCATTGCCCCCTTCGGGCTCCGACCGCAAATATTTCAGAATTCAATACAGCAAAGGCTCCGTTATAGGCGCCTATAATCCCATAGAGGAAGAAAACACCGCCTTCCTGACTTTTACCAAACATTTCAGGTCGAAAGGGTTACCGGTGCCTGAGGTGCTGGCAGAGGACACTTCCAACTTTGTATATCTGCTGGAAGATTTGGGTGATACTACTTTGTTTTCGCTGTTGCCCCATCAGCGTGAGCCGGTATGTTTTGGTCAGGAAGTAATGGGTTATTACAAAAAGATCCTGGACCGCCTGCCGCATTTTCAAATCGGTGCGGCAAAGGATATGGACTTTTCTGTGTGTTTTCCGCGCCATGCTTTTGACCGCAACTCCATGATGTGGGATTTGAACTATTTCAAATATTATTTTCTGAAGCTGGCCGGTATCATTTACGATGAGCAGAAACTGGAGGATGACTTCCAGGCTTTCTGCGATTATCTGCTGGAGGCCGATGATCAGTATTTCCTTTATCGCGATTTCCAGTCGCGCAACATCATGATCCGCGGTGGTGAACCCTGGTTTATCGATTACCAGGGTGGCCGCAAAGGTGCACTTCAATATGATATTGCTTCGCTTTTGTTTGACGCCAAGGCCAATCTGCATCCCCGTCAGCGTGAAGAGTTGCTGAATTATTACATCGGAAGTCTGAAAAATCATATACCCGTAAAGGAAGAAACATTCAAAGACCACTTTTACGGTTTTGTGCTCATTCGCATAATGCAGGCCATGGGAGCATACGGTTTCAGGGGTTTTTATGAGAAAAAGCCGCTGTTTCTGCAAAGCATACCCTATGCCAAAAGGAATATGCTGTGGCTGCTGGAAAACGACAAAATACCGGCAACTACACCCTATTTGAAACAGATTGTTGAGAAGATTATCAAATCGCCGCGTCTGAAGCAATACGACAAGCCTTCCACCGGATTGAAAGTTAGCATACGTAGCTTTTCTTACAAAAAAGGTTTTCCTGTGGATGAGTCGGGCAATGGCGGAGGTTTTGTGTTTGATTGCCGTAGCCTGCCCAACCCCGGAAGAGAACCTGCTTACAAAATGCTTACCGGTAAGGATGCAGATGTTATTGAATACCTTGAAAATGAACCTGCTGTGGGGGAGTATATTGACACTACATCCCGTATTGTTGAAAGATCAGTTGATGCTTACCTTGAGCGTGGTTTCACCCACTTGATGGTATGCTATGGCTGTACCGGCGGGCAGCACCGCTCGGTTTACAGTGCTGAAAGGCTTGCAGAGCAGCTTGCGCAAAAGTTTGATGTCACCATCGATCTGCAGCATGTGGAAGAATTATCATGGCCCTAATTGTGAATTGAATGTCAAAGAAAATTTGTAAAACCAGTAGTAAAATCAAACCCAAAAAGGGAAAGTTTGAATGTAAGAAATGTGGTTTGACAGCAGCCAAAGAGAAGCATCTGTGCAAACCCAAAGAAATATAACCTGACATGACCGACACAGCAATGATCTTTGCGGCAGGACTGGGCACTCGTCTTGCCCCGCTTACCCACGACCGGCCCAAGGCGCTGGTTGAACCGGCCGGAAAGACCATGCTGCAGCGAACGACTGAAAAACTCATCAGATCCGGTATCAGAAAAATCATTGTAAATATCCACCACTTTCCCGAAAAAATGCGAGTTGCCATTCAAGCTTTGGATTATGAAGGTGTGGATTTTATCATTTCCGATGAAAGCCAGGAATTGCTGGATACGGGAGGAGGACTGCTGAAAGCAGCTGAACACCTTAAAGGCGACAAACCCTTTATTGTGCATAATGTGGATGTGATTTCTGATATTGACCTGCAGCAGATGTATGATAACCACATCAGTAAGAAAGTACTGGCCAGTCTGGCTGTGGCACGCCGCGAAACCACAAGGTATTTCAACTGGCATGAGGGGCGCTTATGCGGCTGGAAAAACCTGAAAACCGGCAACGAGATAAAATGCTTTCCCGTTAAGGGTAATATTGAAAGCCTGGCCTTCAGTGGTATTCATATTATCAATCCCGAAATTTTTGACCTGATTACCGAACGGGGGAAATTCTCCATCAACCAGGTGTATCTGCGTCTTGCCTATGAGCAACTTATCATGGCCTATGAGCACGATGCCCGTTACTGGGCCGATATAGGCACCCCGGAAAAACTTGCCGCAGCTGAAAAGCTTCTGCTTTCACACCCCGAAAAATTCTGATGCTATGCCCTTTCTCGACAAAATAGCGCAACATGTCCTGGAGAAGCACAGCCAAAGGCTTCACCGGATTTGCCTGGTAACGCCCAACCGCAGGGCAGGTCTGTTTCTGAAAAAATATTTCAGCCGGCGGGCAACCCAGGCTATATGGGCGCCGGATGTGATGAGCATGGAGGATTTCATTTCCCGCGTAAGCGGCATCACCATCCAGGAGCCCTTTGCGCTGCTACTGGATTTTTATGACGTGTATACTGCCATAGAAAAAGAAAATGCCGATTCCCTGGAGGAGTTTCTAAAATGGGCACCTGTACTCATGAAGGATTTCAATGACATTGACGCACATGTGGAAGAGCCGGAGCAGCTTTTCAGCAATGTGCTGGATGTAAAAAGAATAGAAGCATGGAACCCCGATGGGCAGCAACCCTCAGAATTTCAGCAGAAATACCTGGAGTTTTTCCGTAAGATGAAAGTTTATCATGAATCTCTGAGGGAAGAATTGCTGAAAAAAAGAACGGCCTATCAGGGGCTGGCTTTTCGTCATACGGCTGAAGTGGTAAAGGCTGAAAAGGCTGAAATGCCCTGGGAAAAGGTTCTTTTCATTGGTTTCAATGCCCTGAACCGGGCCGAGGAAACCATCATGAGAATGCTGATGCGAAGAGGTATGGCTGAAGTTTTCTGGGATGCCGACCGCTATTACCTGGAAAACGAGAGCCACGAAGCGGGCCATTTTTTAAGGAAATACCGCAAACAATGGAATATTCCTATCGAAGGGGTGGAAGACAATTTCAGTATCCAACCCAAAAATATTTCCGTGTACGGTGTGGCCAAAAATGTGAATCAGGCCAAACTGGCCGGTAATATTCTCAAAACCTTTCCATCTGAAAGCTTTACTGAAAACCAGTGCGCCGTGGTTCTGGCTTCGGAGGAACTATTGCTGCCGGTTATGCATTCCCTGCCCGCACATGTGGACAAGGTAAATATCACCATGGGTTATCCGCTGCGCAAAACTTCCGTTTACGGATTGTTTGATGCCATTTTTCAGATGCATCTTACCACACTGCGCATGGATACGGCAGGTCGTGAAAACAATCCTGCCTTTTATCACAAAGACCTGGTAAGACTTTTCAGACATCCTGCTATGGATATTCTTTGGGAAGATAATGAAGGAAACCTGGATGCACTGGTGAAAGAAATTATTGTAACCAACAAAACCTTTCGGAATTTTGAAACAATTGCTGATATCTCAGGTGACAGGGGCGAGTTTGAAACCAGGCTGGGATTTTTGTTCCGGGCTTTTGCCAAACAGCCTGATGCCCTGATCGGTGCTTTGCTGCAACTGGTTGA
>REDJ01000157.1 GCA_007693555.1 Bacteroidota bacterium | reverse complement strand
GGCACCCGGAAACTCCTGTTCAAGGAAGGCGATAAGCAAAGAAGCACGAGCTGTAACTGAATGGTTTTGTCGTGGTGCCCGGTCGCTGAAACCAAATGGAGGAACATCCACAGCCACAGCACGGTAACCCACTTTCGAAAGACTGTCGGCCGTTTGTTGCCACGAAAAGGTGGAACCGCTGAAACCATGCACCATAAGCACATTCCCTTGGGGCAAACCATCGACCGGTTCCCATAAACGATAATGGAGTTTTACTACATCTACTTCTGATATATGACTGTTGGAGAAAGGCAGGTTCCCCATAGTGTGACTTATCCAAAGAAGCAGATTCAGAAAAATAATTGTTCGCGCCATGATATCCGTTACTTTTTTGCAATTTCAAGTTCCTGAATAAAACCGTTCAAAGTACCCTTTGTTTGATCTCATCAACATCTCTGCGAAGATCCATCACCATACGTGCAAGGTTTTGCTGTGATGTACCTTCGCCGGGTATTTCTTCGGCAATGAAGTTTTTAAATTTCCACACTTCGCGCACATCTGCCACATTCACATCATAGGGCTGGTAAAGGGTGTTGAGAGAATACAGACGCAGCACCCCCCTTTCGTTAATCTGGTTTTCCACAATCTTAAAAACAACGCCATCATTGAGGGTAAGAATGATATAAGGCTGACCGCTGGCAATGTTGGTCCAGTCCTGCACAAACTCTCCGGTGATCCAGGCGCCTTCGGGAACAGGAAGCATGGAATCGCCACTCACCTGAAAACTTCGGTATTTTTTATTACCTGAAAGGAATGGCAACTGAAACCGGGGCAATTCCTTTATGTATTCAGGATCGGCAAAACCGGTGCTGTAACCGGCTTTGGCTTTTTCGGCAACCAGTTCAATGTTTTCGCGATTGCTTTTATCAATGGTAGTAGCCAGCACGCGTATGTTGCTCCCGCGCACATACACATCGCCACCACGCTCCAGTTGCGAAAGCTGAAATTCTGAAAGCTTATGCAGGTCTACCCGCAGCAAGGTATCGGCCGATATGCCGAAATAATCGGAAAGGGCCAGCAGGTTTTCCACGCTGGGCAGCACCCCGCTGTTTTCGTATCCGCTCAGAGTAGGACGTTTGATTTGAGTGGAAAATGCTACTTCGTCCTGGGTGCGTTTGCGGCGCTTGCGAAGCAGTTTCAGATTGGTGGCAAAATAAAGTTCCATGGCTGTAAATATTTGCAGATTGATAAACAACAAGTTAAGATCTTACCCGATTTTTTAACAAAATTCTCACACGAAGGTACATCTTTTTGATTAAATTACAAACATAATTTATGATTGTAAAACCATCAAAAAGCAACTGATCCCGCACAAGCGGGACTTCGAACCTTCGGTTTTCAGTCCCGTATGAACGGGATTTCAAGCCTCCGGCTTTCAACAATCTGATACTTGACATATAACAACCGACATATCGTCCATTTTGATCTCGACACCTTCTTCGTGTCGGTAGAGCGGCTGCTCAACAGCAGCCTGCAGGGCAAACCCGTTATTATCGGAGGGATATCGGGCCGGGGTGTGGTAGCCAGTTGTAGTTATGAGACTCGGCGCTACGGAGTACGTTCAGCCATGCCCATGAAGATGGCCCTGCAGCTTTGCCCCGATGCCATTGTAATACGGGGCGACATGGAAGCCTACAGCAAATATTCCAACCTGGTAACAGAAGTGATTGCCGGCAAGGCACCCTTGTGCGAAAAAGCATCCATCGACGAACACTATATTGACATCACGGGAATGGATCGTTTTTTCGGCAGCCTGAAATGGACACACGAATTGCGTGAAACCATCATCAAAGAAACCGGTCTACCCATCAGCTTTGGGCTATCGGCCAACAAAACCGTGGCCAAGGTTGCCACGGGCGAAGCCAAGCCCAACGGCGAGCTATATGTGGAGCAGCCTGCCATCATCCCTTTCCTGGCTCCCCTTTCCATTTGTAAGATCCCCATGATTGGTGAAAAGACCTACATCAGCCTGCGCAACCTGGGTATCGACAAAGTGGCACTGCTGCAGCAAATGCCCATGGAAATGCTGGAACGTTTAATGGGTAAAAACGGCATTGAAATATGGAAGCGGGCACACGGCATCGACAACACCCCCGTATACAATCACTGGGAGCGCAAGTCCATAAGCACCGAACACACCTTTGAGCAGGACACCATCGACATAGCCGGCATCAACAACCTGCTGGCCACTATGGTGGAAGGTCTTTGTTATGACCTGCGCTCGCAAAATAAGCTCACATCCTGCATCACCGTAAAAATACGTTACGCAAATTTTGACACCCATACCCTGCAAAAGCGCATTCCTTATACCGCCTTCGATCATGTGCTGATACAAACTGCGCGCGAACTTTTTCACAAACTCTACACCCGCCGCATGCTCATACGATTGGTAGGTGTGCGCCTGAGCCACCTTGTAAGCGGCTCGCAGCAACTGCACATGTTTGAAGATACTCCCGAAATGGTTAGCCTCTACCAGACACTCGACAGGATAAGGCGCAGGTTTGGCAGATATGCCGTAAGAAGAGCGGTAAGCAGCAGGTAAAATACCCGAATCGGGCAATTAATTCACTGCAAATCATCAATATATTAATTTTTCATTAAAATTCGCCCGGGTTGAAAACAATCAATAAAAAAACTTGTTGCACATGGGAAACTTTTTTTATATTTTTAGTTTCCGGGGTTTCTCTGAGAAATAACATAAGTAATAAACCACAAAAATCGAAAGTATAAAACCCATGCAGGATATCATTGAAAAAATTGCTGACATTTATTTTCGCTATGGAATAAAAAGTGTAACGATGGATGATCTGGCGCGCCAACTGGGCATATCAAAAAAGACACTATACAATCATTTCAGTGATAAAAAAGATGTGGTAAAAAAAGTCATACATCATCTCATCCATGTCCAAAAATGCGGCATAAGTGAGGTCGTCAATAAGGCAAGCACCAATGCTATAGATAAATTACTTATGATGACCCGGTTTTTTGCTGAACACCTGAAAAACTCCAATGCTGCTTTAAGCTATGATTTACAAAAGTATTATCCGGAAATATGGGATGAGGTACTTGAATTTAAGCGTGAAGAAATTTACAAACATATTATTGATAATGTAGAAACAGGTATCAAGGAGGGATTATATCGTGATGATATGAATTATGAAATTATAGCCAGAGCATATGTCTCAAGAATGGAGATGTACCAAACCGATTTGTGGCAACCACTGGATAAATACTCTTTAACAGATGTTTTTAGAACCCTTTTCATATATCATATCAGAGGGATATCCAATGCAAAAGGAATAAATTACCTTGAAAAAAATATGGACAAATGGTGAATTTTTCTCAAACAAAATACCCATCCGGTATTTATAATAAGTCATTCACCTGCTGATTACAGGTATTCACCGAATCAGATTAAAAATATTATTACAGGCAAAATAATTTTGCTACAGGATAAAAAAATAAAAAACGTAAGCATGAATTATAAGAAAGTCGCTTTATCTATTTTGAAAAGTTTTTTCCTGACAGGATTTTTACTCTCAGCAGGTTTTTCATATGCTAATGAACCACTAAGACTGAGCCTTGAAGAAGCACGCCAATATGCTCTTGAGCACAATCTGGAGCTCAGAAATGCAAGGGCCGATGCAAATATTGCCGCCAGGCAGGTATGGGAAATTACCGCCACAGGATTGCCGCAAATAGATGGTTCGGTTGGATATCAATATTTCACTGAACTACCAACAAATCTAATTCCTGCTGAATTCTTCGGGGGTGAGCCCGGAGATTTCCTGGAAGTTCAGTTTGGTACTGAACAAAACCTGACAGCTACCCTATCGGTTAATCAGCTTATTTTTGATGGCAGCTACATTGTGGGATTACAGGCTGCCCGCATATTCAGGGAACTGGCGCAAAGATCCTACATCAGGTCGGAGATTGAGATCAAAAGTATGGTTACCGAAACCTATTATCTTGCCCTTGCCAGCCGTCAAAATCTGGGAATAATGCAGGATAACCTGGTAAATCTTGAAAAAACACTTTTTGAAACGCAAAAAATGTTTGAGGAAGGCTTTACCGATGCCATAAATGTGGACCAGCTAAAACTTACCGTAGCAAACCTGAAAAACAGAATATCCAGCATGGAACGCCAGAAAGACCTTTCACTGAATATGTTGAAATTTCAGATTGGCCTGGATATAAATCAACCACTGGAATTGACTGATGAACTTGAAACACTATTCCGGAATATTTCGCTTGAGGTATTTACAATTCAGGATTTCAACCCTGAAAACCATATCGATTTTCGCGTGATGCAATCACAGGAACAAATGCAACTAATGACATTAAGGCGTGAGTGGAGTTTCTATCTTCCCAACATTTCAGGATTTTATACAAGGCAGGAGAATGCATTTAGAAATGAGTTTAACTTTTTTCAAAGTGGTCAACCCTGGTTTCCTACCTCCATTTTGGGAATAAACATTAACATCCCGATTTTTTCAAGTGGATACCGGGCTTCACGCGTGCAACAGACACGACTTGAACTTGAAAAAGCACAAAACAATACCAGACAGGTTGCCCAGTCGTTGATGCTGCAAAAACAAGATGCACAATCGGGTATGCAAACTGCCCTGGAGCAATACGATAGTGAAAAAGATAATCTGCAACTGGCTGAAAGAATTCTAAATCGAACCCAGATTATGTTTCGTGAAGGTATGGCCTCAAGCCTTGAGCTAACCCAGGCCAGCGACCAGTTTATATCTACCCAGGCCAATTACATCAATGCAATGTTTGAATTACTGAATGCAAAAAACAAACTTGAAAAGGCCTTAGGCCGTCTGTAGCCCTTTTCAATACCATATAAAAAAACAAAAAAGAATCTCAGAAATAAAGTCATGAAAAAGTCAAACGAAATCAACACAAGGCAAAGAATTCAAAAATTCTTTTTCCGGGCAAACCTCATAAAAATATCAGCTTTTACAATAGGCCTGTTCATTTTAGCAGCCTGTAACAATAATAACCAGGAAGATGATGCGCAAGATATCCGACAAAAAATTACAGAATACAATGAGCAGATTGTCGAGCTCAACAGAAAAGTTTCGGAGCTTGAAAGGCAATTGGAATCGCTGGGTGAAATACCCCAGAACCGTATCAGAACTTCTGTAACCGTTAAAGAGATTACTCCAGGACCCTTCGACCATTTCTTTAAGGTAAATGCAAGTGTGGAAGCTGTTCAGCATGCCATGATCAGCCCCGAAACAAATGGGCAGATAAAAGAAATATCAGTAGAAAAAGGACAAAGGGTAAGAAGAGGCCAGGTACTGGCCCGGCTCAATACCAGTGTAATAGAGAACAATATTTCTGAGGCCAAAACATCGCTTCAACTGGCACAAACGGTTTACAACCGACAAAAAAGATTGTGGGAGCAGGAGATTGGCAGTGAAATTCAATACCTGGAGGCACGCAACAATTATGAAAGTCTTAGGGCCAGAATAGAAAGTCTTGAATCGCAACTTGACCTGGCTGTTATGCGGGCACCTTTTGACGGTGTGGTAGATGAAATATTTACCAGGGAAGGCGAACTGGCAATGCCCGGAACCATGGTTATGCAGGTTATAAATTTAAACATACTTTATATAAATGCTGATGTTTCCGAATCGTTTCTACCGCTTATTGATCCGTCTGACAGGGTAATTCTGAGGTTTCCCGCATTTCCCGATTACCAGGAGCATGTGCCCATTCACCGTATGGGTAATGTTATCAATCCCGAAAACCGTACTTTCAGGCTTCAATTGAAAATCCGCAATCCTGAAGAACGTTTCAAACCCAATATGGTTGCCAGTATGGGCATAAGAAGTTTTTCATCAGAAAAAGCACTGGTTATTCCATCTATCCTTATCAAACAGGATATACAGGGGCACTATGTTTTTGTGGCCAGGGAAAACAATGAGGGTGACCTGATTGCCAGTAAGGTTTATGTTGAAAGAGGTCTTTCCGGAGAAGGTGAAACCATGATAAAATCAGGATTACAGGATGGAGACCTCCTGATAAACCAGGGGCACAACCGTGTAAATGACGGTACACTTATTTCGGTTACCACTGAGAGAACGATGGCTCAACGGAACCTTTCTGAAAATACAGGCAACTAAAAATGAGCCTGATGCATTGAATATTGAGATTTCAAAAGTGAACTTAAAAAAACAGCAATAAAATGTCTGATAACACTTTCAAATATCGTGAGTTTAAAATCACTACGGCTGCATTAAAGAATAAGAATACCATATTCCTGCTTACGTTTATTTTCGCACTTTTTGGCATTTTCTCCTATAGGGCTTTACCTAAAGAGTTATTTCCTGATGTGGTAATACCAATAGTTATGGTTCAGACCGTTTACCCGGGAAACCCTCCCATCGACATGGAGAACCTCATTACAAGGCCACTAGAAAACGAGATAAACACCATAACAGGTATAAAGAACCTATCATCCTCTTCCACACAGGACAACTCTAGCATATTTGTTGAATTTGACACCGGTGTGGATATAAAGGTAGCCCTCCAGGATGTAAAAGATGCCGTTGACAGGGTTAAAGGTGATCTTCCCGGCGATTTACCCGCCGATCCGGTAGTACTGGATATTGATTTTTCAGAATTTCCCATTATTAACGTTAACCTTTCGGGCGATTTTACTGTCAATGAGCTCAAGCGATTTGCAGATTATCTGGAGGAGGAAATAGAAGCCATACCAGAAATATCAAAAGTCGACATAACGGGTATAGATGAAAGAGAAATACAGGTAAACGTTGACCCTATAAAGCTTGATGCCCTGGAATTGAGCTTTCAGGATATTGAAAGTGCCATAATGCAGGAAAATGTTTCAATTTCAGGTGGTTCACTATTGTTTGATGACCTTACCCGATGGGCTATCCGCACAGATGGTGAGTTCAGGGATGTTCGTGAACTGGAAGATATTATAATTAAGCAGGAAGGTGGTCATATTGTTTACCTGCGCGATATTGCCGAAATAAAAGACACATTTGCCTATCCTTCAAGCTTTGCCAGACTGGATGATCAACCTGTGGTATCGCTCCAGGTAGTTAAAAACGCAGGAGATAACCTTTTATCGGCAACTGATAATATCATGCGTGTCCTTGATGAGGCACGAAAATCAGGCAACATCCCCGACGAACTCAATATTACCATTACCAACGACCAGTCTGAAGAAATACGCAATCAGCTGAGTAACCTTGAAAACAGTGTTATTATTGCCGTTATTCTGGTTATCCTGGTTCTGTATTTTTTCCTGGGCTTAAAAAATGCTCTTTTTGTTGGGATTGCCATTCCTATGTCCATGCTTATCTCTTTTATGGTATTTGGCATTGCTGATATTCAAATCAACATGATTGTTTTGTTTTCACTTATCCTGGCGCTGGGATTACTTGTTGACAATGCCATTGTGGCCGTTGATAATATTTATCGGTATGTTGAGCGTGGATACCCTGTATTTGAATCAGCTAAACGCGCCATCGGCGAAATAGCGTGGCCTATAATTACATCAACAGCAACAACACTCTCAGCATTCCTGCCACTAGCATTCTGGGGTGGTGTGGTTGGTGAATTCATGAAGTTTTTACCCATTACTCTTATTATCGTACTTACGTCCTCGTTGTTTGTGGCACTGGTAATCATTCCGGTATTTTCCGAAACCTTCTTTTCAAAAGATGAAGCCAGTAAATCTCAATCTGAAAAAGAGAAAAACCGGAAAACCAAAACCCGCAATCGCTTAATTATTTCTGGCTCACTAATAATTATCGGACTGATTTTACATTTTCTAAATGCTACCCTATGGGGGAACATTTTTATACTGGTTGCTGTAATCATTTTTCTAGGATATTTTGTATTCAGCAAACTCTCTGAATTCTTTCTCAACAAAGTATTACCCTTCAATGAAAACCTTTACCGCAGAACCCTTTATTATGCCCTGCAAGCTAAAAGGCCCTACTTTTTTGTGGCAGGAACAATGGTATTCTTACTTGTTTCCGTAACCTTTTTTGCCATAAGACAGCCCAATGTTTTGTTTTTTCCTGATAATGAACCCAAGTTTATCAATATCATTGCCGAATTGCCTGTAGGCACCGATATCAAGGAAACCGATCGTCAAATCAGACTAATTGAAGACCACATTGAAGAGATTATTGCTCCTTATAGGTCTGTTGTAAAATCTGTACTTTCAACTGTAGGTCGTGGAGCTGTGGCAGAAATGGAAATGGCAGCCGGTGACACTCCTAATCGCGGACGAATAACGGTAACATTTGTAGAGTTTCAGGAGCGGACGGGTATCAACACAAATGATATAATGGCCAAAATAAGTGACGAACTTCTAAACTCCTATCCGGGTGTAGAATTCAGTATTTCTAAAAATGCAGCCGGACCTCCCACCGGGGCTGCTATTAATCTGGAAATCAGTGGCCGCGACTTTGACCGGTTGTTATCCATTACCGAGGATATACAGGCACAGATAGAATCGTCAGGAATTGAAGGAATTGAAGGTTTACGAATGGATCTGGATGTGGATAAGCCAGAAATCATTGTAAGAATTGATCGCGATATGGCACGTCGGTTTGGCCTATCTACCTATTCAATTGCCAATACCATAAGGATTGCACTTTTTGGGCTGGAAGTATCCAATTTTAAAGTCGGAGAGGAAGAGTTTCCTATTCAACTGCGTCTTAAAGAAGAATACCGAAATAATCTGGCCAGCCTTATGAATCAGCGGATCACCTTCCGCAGCCAGGCAACAGGTCAATTGATGCAGGTACCTATATCAGCGGTAGCTTCAGTTGAATACAGCAAAACCTACGGTGCTGTAAACCGGATTGACCTGAGAAGGGTAAATACCCTCAGCTCAAATGTATTACCAGGGTTTAATGCCAACCGCATTAACCAGCAATTACGAAACCTGCTTGAAGATTACGACATGCCCGAAGGATATAGCTATGCCTTTACCGGCGAACAACAGGAACAGGAAGAAGCACGCGCTTTTCTTATTACTGCATTCCTTATTGCATTGTCTTTGATTGCAGTTATACTGGTAAGTCAGTTCAATTCGGTTTACAAACCATTTATCATTATCGGAAGTGTAATTTTCAGCACCGCAGGTGTGTTTTTTGGGCTGGCTTTGTTCAACATGGATTTTATTATCATCATGACAGGTGTGGGAATTATCAGTCTGGCAGGAGTTGTAGTTAATAATGCCATTGTACTAATAGATTACACCGACTATCTGCATGATCAAAAGAGGGCAGAATTAAAAATTGGCGAAGATAAATTTCTTACACCCGAAGACTCCCTTACCTGTATTCGTCAGGCCGGTGAAACCCGTTTCAGACCTGTTGTACTTACTGCCATTACTACTGTACTGGGATTGATTCCCCTGGCCATCGGACTTAATATCAACTTTGTAACCCTGATGACCAATCTTGATCCACAGATATTCTTTGGTGGTGATAATGCGGCATTCTGGTCGCCCATGGCGTGGACGGTTATTTTCGGGCTTACGGTTGCTACGTTCCTGACATTGGTAATTGTTCCTGCAATGTATCAGATAATTCTTTCAACCCGCAGAAAAGTAAAAATCTGGTTGAAGGGGGAAGAAGAAGTTTTTGATAAAGGACAACAATAAGTCCTTTTTAACTTCAATTACCTGGAAGAACTGGCAGCTGCTGCTGCAGCAGATGTAGCAACTATTGCCACTATGGCAGCCTGAACCTGCCTTATAGATTGCTCTACATCATTTGCAACCGGGTTATCTTTAATAATTTTTTTCAGACTCGCCCTGAAGGTTCTCAGCTCTGCCCGGGTGGAAACATAAACTCTGTGCATTTTGCAGGCTTCTGACATGGCCAGTAATACTAACATTTCAGGGGTTAATTCTTTTTCTTCAAGAACAGCATTACGTAATATTTTTATGAGACCGTCTCTGATTTCCTGGTCTTCAAGATATACTTTATTATAGGTAATAAATACGATAATTTTTTTAACTTCAATTCGCAGGAGGCCTTTTTTTTGCATCTGTTCAAGAATGGTTCTCTTATACTTAGGAGCTTTTCCTGAAAGTTTCATAATCCATGTTCTAAGTCTGCGTTTTCGTCTTGACTTTCTGATATTCATGACCATATCAGAAAGAATAGGATCAACCGGTTCATAATTTTCATTGATTACAATCCTGTTATTATCAAGAAATATCCCATCATCTTCAAACATTTTGATAAAAAGCAGTCCTAAAATGGAATGATTTAATTGAATATCAGATATTACAAACCTTCCTTTATCAGGGTGTTGGGCAAGTAATAAAAATTTTTCAATGGTTGTGAGTTTCATAATCAATGCTTTTTTCGAAGTCATACAAAGGTATATTTATAATGAAATCCTTACAAATGATTTCGGACTTATTTAAACGGGATTTAACTTATAGTCTCACAAATAATTAGGTTTAGCTTTTAAAAGTATTTCAGTTTTATTATATCATCAATTAACTGTAAGTATAGCAATTACACAATTATTCATGATTAAAGAAAACAATCTTTAACTTTGCTTTTGCGCAGAATTTATAGATTTTAATGGTATTTAATTTTTGAAAATGATAATAATCGGGATTACAGGCACACTGGGAGCAGGTAAGGGAACTGTTGTTGAATACCTTGTGGGTAAAAAAGGATTTGTACATTTTTCTGTAAGAAACTATCTTGCAGAGGTTATCAAAAGCCAGGGCAAAGAATTAAACCGTGACACAATGGTTGTTACTGCAAATGAACTCCGTAATAGAAACGGCCCTGGTTTTATCATAGAGGAACTTTATCATAAGGCTGAATCTACAGGAAAAAACTGCGTAATTGAGAGTATTCGTACACCTGGCGAGATAGAAAAATTGAGAGGAAAAGACAACTTTTACCTTCTTGCAGTAGACGCAGATATAAATACCCGTTATGAAAGAATCAAACTCCGGGGCTCAGAAACCGACAATGTGAGTTTCGAAATATTTCAGCAAAATGAAAACAGGGAAATGCATTCCGATGACCCCAACAAGCAAAATCTTTCCGAATGTATTCGTCAGGCAGATTTTGTAATTTTAAACGATAATACAATCAAAGATTTACATATAAAAACTGAGGAGGTTCTGAAAAAAATATCAAATCAGACCTAACAAACAGAACATAAATATAATTGAGCAATATATCACAATATGGATAGTAAGACCGAAGGTAAATACATGCGTCCCTCATGGGATGAATATTTCATGGAGATTGCCCATACAGTAAGCAAACGAGCAACCTGCGACCGTGGACGAAGCGGATGTGTAATTGCTCGCGGACGGCAGATACTTGTTACAGGATATGTGGGTTCACCCATTGGATTGCCCCATTGCGATGATGTAGGCCACCAGATGAAAAAAGTACTTCACGAAGATGGTCGCACAACCATGCATTGTGTACGCACGGTGCACGCTGAACAAAATGCCATCAGCCAGGCCGCCCGGCTGGGAATAAGTATAGATGGCGCAACTCTCTATTGCAGAATGACTCCTTGCAGAGTATGTGCAATGCTCATTATCAATTGCGGTATCAAAAGAGTGGTTTGCGAAAAAAAATACCATGCCGGAGGCGAATCAGAGATAATGTTTAAAGATGCCGGTGTGGAACTGGTTTATTTTGATGAGGATTATGTGAAATATGAGAATCAATGACGGGGTTTTTGATTTAGGATTTTTGATTTATGATTTATGATTTTTGATTTTTGATTTTGGGAACTGCGGAGACGGAGAGGTGCGGAGGAGCGCGGAGTTCCTCCGGGTACGACTCCGGTTCGTGCCCGGAGTTATTAGGTTTTTCTCTTGGTGCGACTTCAGTTCGTGCCCGGAGTTAAGAGTTCAAGGGATTGCATCCCTTCAATCAATTCTGATATCCACTACCGGGCTGCAACAAGCTGTTTTTTGTCCAGCAATCTGGCGGGGTTGTAAGGGATGCCATCCCAATCTGTTGGGTTTTCCTATTCCGGTTTTAGCTTTGTTGGTCCGGATCTTAATTCGTTTCGTGCTTCGATATTCGAATTTCGAATTTACCTTTACCAACAGATCCTTCGCTGCGCTGCCTGCGGTAGGTTTTTTTGTGTTAATTGTCAGCAGCAGTATGGCTGCGAGATTAACTTCGTCGAGCTTACGGTTCTTCGCTGCGCTGCCTGC
>REDJ01000219.1 GCA_007693555.1 Bacteroidota bacterium | reverse complement strand
TTGTGAATATCTACAATCTTTCCGCTTGCATATTTTCCTGCATCGAGGTTTTTCTTGATTTCGGAAAAAGCATTTAATGTATATTCCACATCTTCCATTGTATGCACTGCCGTGGGTATAATCCTGATTATAAGCACCCCTCTGGGAACTACCGGATATCCGACAACAGAACAGAAAATGTTGAAATTTTCTCTCAGGTCGTAAGCAAGGTTGATGCCTTCACTGGCTTCTCCAGATAAGAATACCGGTGTGACAGGAGATTCCGTATTGCCGAGATTAAAACCACGCTCTCTCAGTCCGTTTTGTAAGGCGTTTGTGATTTCCCACAATTTTTCTCTGAATTCAGGGTGCTTTCTTAACATATCCAGCCTTTTCAGAGCACCTACTACAAGCGGCATAGGTAAGGATTTTGCAAAAATCTGGCTTCGCATGTTATACATCAGAAAGTAAATAACTTCTTTGGTTGAAGCAACAAATGCTCCTATTGAAGCCATTGCTTTTGCAAATGTTCCAAAGTAAACATCAATACCATCATTCACACCAAGATATTCGCCCACACCGGCACCTGTAGCACCCATGGTTCCAAAACCATGTGCATCATCAACAAACAGGCGAAAGTTGTATTGTTTTTTTAATTCCACAATTTTGTCAAGTTTCCCCAAATCACCTGACATACCAAATACTCCCTCGGTTATTACCAGGATACCTCCGCCTGTTTCAGCTGTTACTTTTGTAGCCCTCTCAAGCTGTTTTTTCAGGTTTTCAATATTGTTATGAGGAAATACGAAACGCTTGCCCATGTGCAGGCGAACCCCGTCAATTATACATGCATGGGATTCGGAGTCATAAACAATGACATCTTTTCTGTTAACCAGCGCATCAATAATTGATACCATCCCCTGGTAACCATAATTGAGAAGATATGCAGATTCTTTACCTACAAACGCTGCCAGCTCTCTTTCAAGCTGCTCGTGAAGGTCACTTTGGCCTGACATCATACGAGCTCCCATAGGAAGAGCAAGTCCATACTTTGCTGATGCATCAGCATCTACTTTTCTTATTTCCGGATGATTGGCAAGACCAAGGTAATTATTTAAACTCCACACAAGTTTTTCTTTACCCTTAAACATCATTCTGCTGGAGATTTCTCCCTCAAGTTTTGGGAATGCAAAATAGCCATGAACACGGTCAGCATACTGACCCAATGGCCCCATATTCTCTGTTACTTTATTGAATATATCCACGTTTATATCTTTTTATGTTAATTGCAAAAATAATTTACAAAACTATGATTTTATTTGAGTTTTGACAAAAAAAAACTATAGTTGAAAACCTATATTATTGCCGGATTATGGTTAATTTACAGATTGAAAAATACAATGGGATTTGGACAAATTGTTACGTATTTTTCTTTTTCTTTTATGCTGCAAACACCGGGGTAATCTCCTTTCATTTCCCCCATATCTGCAATAATCTGGAAATGCAAATGCGGCGGCCAGTCGCCATTTACAGGGAAATTACCTATTCTGCAAAGCACTTCTCCCTTTTTTACTTTTTTTCCCTCAAAGAGATTATACAGCGAATCGGAATCAAGATGACCGAAAAGGGTATAAAATCCTGTACCTTCAAGCTGATGTTGAAGGATTATTGTGGGGCCGTAATCGCCATAATTGTCATTGTTGGCAAAACTGTGAACCTGCCCGTCGAGGGGGCAATATATTTTTTGACCGGCCTGTGCCCAAACATCAATCCCCAGATGAATACTTCTTACTTCATCTCCGGCGACTGAGAAAAGAGGACTTCTTCGATATATCTCACGATCTTCAAGGTATCCTCCGTATCCATATGTCTTATTTGAATGTTGAATATTTTCAAAAACATATGAATTCAGGTTTTCAACATTGCTGAAATCCAGTTTTTTCATCTCCGGATTATCAATACTGAAATCTATCATTGAAGTATTTTCCCTGGTTAGATCAGGTTCAAAAAGGGGATGGAAACTTTTTCTGTGTTTTTTAAGCAGATTTTCGAGAGTCATGAGGTTTTTTCTTTGAAAAGTTTTTCCAGGGCAAACATTTCATCACGCAGACGGGCAGCTTCAATGAAATCAAGTTCTTTAGCTGCTTTCTCCATTTGCCTCCTTGTTTTATTCATGGCTTTTTGAAGTTGTTCTTTGCTCATATACTGCACCACAGGGTCAGCAGCAATATCAACCTGTTCCTGCTCGATGTAAGCATTTGCGACTTTCATGCGACTGTCTGCAACCGATGTTTGTCCATGTATTGCCTCAACAGATTTCCGGATTTGTTCAGGTGTTATTTTGTTTTCTTCATTGTAACGAAGTTGTTTTTCCCGTTTCCGGTTTGTTTCATCAATGGTTTTTTGCATGGAATCTGTAATCTTATCGGCATACATTATCACTTTGCTGTTGATGTTACGTGCTGCCCTTCCTGCGGTTTGTGTGAGTGAACGTTCTGATCTTAAAAAACCTTCTTTGTCTGCATCCAGGATCGCCACAAGAGAAACCTCGGGTAAATCAAGACCTTCGCGCAAAAGGTTTACTCCAACAAGAACATCAAAGGTTCCCAATCGCAGATCACGAAGAATCTCTACCCTTTCTAAGGTGTCCACATCAGAGTGTATAAAGCGTGTTTTTATCCCTGCATTGTCAAGATATTTGCTAAGTTCTTCAGTCATTCGTTTGGTTAGGGTGGTTACCAACACCCTCTCATTGGCATCTGTGCGAAGGTTTATTTCGTGCAAAAGATCATCAATCTGGTTGAGGCTGGGTTTTATTTCAATAACGGGTTCCAGCAGTCCGGTTGGCCGGATAACCTGTTCAACCACAATCCCCTCACTTTTTTTCAGTTCATAATCGGCAGGGGTAGCACTTACATAAATCACCTGATTAAGTATATTTTCAAATTCATCAAACTTTAACGGCCTGTTATCCAGTGCTGCCGGTAGTCTGAATCCATATTCCACAAGTGTTTGTTTCCGCGAACGGTCACCTCCATACATTGCATGCACCTGGGGAATGGTTGCATGACTTTCGTCAATAACGGCGAGGAAATCGCGAGGAAAAAAGTCCAGCAGACAGAAGGGTCTTGAACCCGGTAACCTACCGTCAAAATAACGTGAGTAGTTCTCTATTCCTGAGCAATAGCCCAGTTCGCGCATCATCTCCATGTCATAACTGACTCTGTCCTCAAGTCGTTTTGCTTCCAGTGGCCTTCCAATCTCATGAAAATACTCTGTTTGTTTCACCATGTCATCCTGAATGGTGTACAACGCATTTGCCATCCTGTCTTTCGATGTGACAAATATATTTGCCGGGTAAATAGATATTTCTTCAAAACGGTCGTAGGTATGTCCGGTAAGGGGATCAAAACTTTCAAGTGACTCTATCTCATCCCCCCAGAATACCAGCCTGAAAGCATGATCGGCATAGGCAGGATATACATCAACAGTATCTCCTTTTACTCTGAATGTGCCTCGTGTAAAATCTACCTGGGTTCGGCTGTAAAGACTTTGCACCAGGCGATGCAAAAGTTTATTCCTGCTTACAACATCGCCCTGCCTGATACGGATTATATTATCATTAAAATCATCCGGGTTTCCTATACCGTAAATACATGAAACAGAGCTTACCACCAGAACATCTCTCCGGCCTGAAAGTAGAGAGCTTGTGGCACTTAAACGAAGTTTTTCAATCTCATCATTAATTGACAGGTCCTTTTCAATGTATGTATTTGTGCTGGGGATAAAAGCCTCAGGTTGGTAATAATCATAATAAGAGACAAAATACTCAACTGCATTGTCGGGAAAAAACTGTCTGAACTCACCAAAAAGCTGGGCAGCCAGAGTTTTATTGTGGCTCAGCACCAAAGTGGGTTTTTGTACCCTTTCAACTACGTTTGCTATTGTAAATGTTTTACCGGAGCCTGTAACCCCAAGTAAAGTCTGATGTGGAATGCCTGCTTCTATACCTTGCACCAACTGGGTTATAGCTTCGGGCTGATCACCGGTTGGTTTAAAATCCGATTTGAGTTTAAAAGGCATAAATGAAAGTTTTTGCGAAATTACAAATCATATTGTAAGCCTGCGACATTTTATAAAAAAAGAGGCTGTCTCAGAAGTCCGCTTATTTGATTTTCATCACTTTTAACCCCTTACCCCTAAAAGGAAAAGTGGCGAAAATCAGGCTCCCCTTAGGTAAGAGGTAACCTGATTTTCAAAAAATCACTCCAATTCAGACTTTTAAGACAGCCCCGAAGTTTTATAATTCAAATTCTGCTTTTATTAAAATGTGTATCTCAAAGTAATACCGGCACCCATCCAAAATCCGGTATGACTTATAATGTTAAATGCAGGAGTAAGGTCTACACCAACTGTAATAGGAATATCATGAATATTATACTCTAGCCCAAGAGCTCCCATAACACCAAAAGTACTTATGTTTCCGGTGGTATTACCCGAAAACCAGGGGGTATATCTCCTTTCATAAAATCCTGCGTGTGCACCTCCTCCGTAATACCAGAAAAGCCCAGGTGCATCAAAAGCATTTGCATGACGCTGGTACATTCCTGCAACCATTAAACCTCTGTGGTGAAAAGCGACTATACCCTCAATTGCGTCAGAACGTGAAACAAAATGCTTGAAAGATAATCCACTGAAAAAACCTCCGCGAACACCTAAAGCGGTGTTATAGCCCTGACCCTTTAAAGTCATACTGCTCAACAAAATTATAAATGCAACTCCTGCTAACTTTTTCATGTTTCTATAAATTATCGTTTTGTTTGAATGAACTGATTATGTCTTTAAGAACAGATGCTTTTTAACGGCAAAAGCTCTAAAATATTTTACAAATGAAGCAAAGTGGTGAAAGAGAAAATGTGAATTGAAGGAACAAATCAGTTAGTCGTTATTACTCATTTTAAATAGAATCTCTTTTTCTTCTTTCGAAAGGCTCTCATATCCATGTTTGGAAATTTTATCCAGTATTTCATCCATGTGTTTTTGCTGAGCAGCTCTGCGCTTGTTGTATTCTTCATCAGTAACCGGTCTTTCGCTACTGTAATCAACTCTCATTTTGGGTTTGGGTCTAAAAATACTTCCCAGTGCATTGAACCATATCCCCAGCCATTTCCCCGGATCTTTACCTTTTTTGAGTAAATAGATATAGGTAAATCCCCACAATGCTCCACCCAGGTGAGCCAGATGGCCTCCTGAATTTCCTTTATCGATGCTGATCAAATCCAAAACAACAAAAAATATGGCAATATATTTTAAACGGATTCTTCCAAGGATAATGAGTGGCAGCTGATAATTTGGCATATATGTGGCTACAGCAACAAAGATAGCCAGTACTGCAGCAGATGCTCCTATGGCCACTGAGATCGCTTTTATCTGCTGGAAAACAGGGAAGAAATTATATGAAAGGATAAAAAACAATGCACCTGTCAATCCTCCGATTATGTAGGTTCCTGTTAATCTGTCTTCTCCCAGGAAATCACGAAAAAGTCTTCCACCAATATAAAGTATCAGCATATTGAAGAAGATATGGAAAATATCAAAATGAAGGAACATGTAGGAAATCAGGGTCCAGGGTCTTACCAGTAATGTTTCCGGATTGGATGGAACTCCAAACCAGTGTATAATACCGTCATAGGCAGAGGGAGCATTGGTAAGAAAAAAAACAACCCTGATGAAACTGACCAACACAAAAATTGCCAGGTTAATACCAATCAAGCGGGCCAGTATTGAACCCCTGGTAAAGAAATTGCGTATCTCGTCCAAAAAAGAGGAATGCATGGAGTTTACAACTTTAGTTATCTAATACAATGTGCCTTTTTTTCTCCAGTATCTGATTAGTAAGAAACCGAAAAGCATACCACCAAGATGAGCAAAGTGAGCAATATTACTACCGGGCCGTGAAATACCAAAGTACAGTTCCAGCCCTCCGTATATCATCACAAAGTATTTTGCCTTAATGGGGATGGCAAAAAACAAATAAATGAGTGAGTTGGGAAATAATAAACCAAAAGCCAGCAGGATTCCAAATACTGCTCCTGAAGCACCAACAACAACCGGGGCATTCAGCAAATCAACCCTGTATTGATTCAGGAAATTAACGGCTGTTACCATTGCCTCATTGGGAGAGCTGTTAATCAGGCTGTTATAGTCTCGCAGAAACAATCTGTAATTATCAAGGGAGACAACTCTAAAAAGATCAGATTCGAAAAAAGCTCTCAGACTTTCATGATCAGGGTTTTCGAGTAATGAATTTACTGCCATAAAAGTAGGAAACAATTGCCAGTAAAGTATGGCATAATGCAAAAGTGCTGCCCCAAGCCCGGTGACAAAATAATATACCACAAATCTTTTTGGACCCCAGACATTTTCAAGAACATTGCCAAACATCCATAGAGCAAACATGTTGAAAAACAGGTGATAAAAATCACCATGCATAAACATATACGTAATGAATTGATAGGGAGCAAAGTCCTGAGCACCCGGAAACCTTAGTCCAAGTACTCTGTATAAATCAATACCGAAAGCATTACCCAGGGCTATTGTCGCCAGAAAGAATAATCCATTAATGATTAACAGGTTTTTTACCACCGGGGGTAAAAGAGTAAAGCCACCTGGCCTGAATTGTTGCATGTTTTAGCTTTTTGATACCTTTAAAATAACAAGCTTTCAGGTATGATGTTTAGAAAAAAGGTAATAATCTGTTTTAACAAACGGTAAAAATACAATTTTATTCAGATTTCTGTTTCTTATACGATTTTGGCTTTATCTGAATTTTTCACCCAGTTCATCATAACTGATAATGGAAATAATAGGTTTGCCTGAGGGAGTCTGATAAGGCATTTCACAGGAAAAGAGCATATCTGCCAACGCATTCATCTCATTCTCGGTCATAATTTTTCCATGTTTGGCAGACAGGCTTTTTGCCAGTGAACGTGCCAGGTTTATCCTTGTTTCAAGTTTAACTTCCACGCTGAATTTTTTAAAATTCTCAAGAATGGACTCGATCACCTGCTGTAGGTTTTCACTGTCAGACATATCTGCAGGTATGGATTTAATGATAAAGGTATGTTTTCCAAAATCAGCTATTTCAAAACCCAGGGCAGAGATTTCCTTCCTTATCTCATTCAATAGGTTTACATCCGGCTCAGAGAGCTTTATTTGCTCGGGATACAACAAGGTTTGTGAGGTTACTTTTTGATTTTTAAGTAGTTTAAGATGTTTTTCAAAAAGTATGCGCTCATGGGCCCTTTGCTGGTCAATAACCATGAGCCCTGATTTTATAGGTGTAAGAATAAACCTGCCATGAAGATGCATGAATTTTTGCACCTGATCTTTTTCAGTTGTTTTTTCCCAATCGGCACTGATAACTGTTTGCTGTGCTTCATGATGAATTTTGATATCATCACCGGTTTTATCTTTCTCAGTTATTTCATCTTCATTGTAAAGCTTTTCCCAATTCTTAATATTGGCAAGCTGGGTAAGGTTTTTTCCCGCCTGCGGTTTTGTGTTTCCAAAAGGATTATAATCAGGATCAACATTTATTATGGGTGGAGATACCGGCTTTTTTTTATCAAAATTCAAGTCATCAAAAGCTGTTTCTCTTTCAAAATCCAGGGAGGGGACTATATTGAACTTCCCCAGACTTCGTTTGACTGATGCTCTCAAAATCTGGTAAATATATTTTTCATCCTGAAACTTAATTTCCGTTTTGGTTGGATGAACATTTACATCAATATGAGAAGGCTCAATTTCAAGGAAGATAAAAAAAGAAGGGTAGGAGTCATCGGGAATCAAATCGGCATACGCGTATTCCACAGCATGATTCAGGTAGGGCGACCTGACATATCTGTTATTGACAAAGAAGTATTGTTCTCCCCTCGATTTTTTTGCAAATTCAGGTTTCAAAACAAAGCCTTTCAGCATAACAATTTCCGTACTTTCATCAATGGGTATGAGTCTTGATTTATAGGAATTTCCAAAAAGCTGTATAATTCTTTGGTTAAGATTACCTGCCTGGGTTTGTATGTTCAGCTGGTTGTTGTGATAATAGGAAAAGGAAATATCCGGATAAGCCAGTGCAGCCCTTGCAAATTCATTGTAAATATGATTTTTTTCCACATTATCGCTTTTCAGGAAATTGCGTCGCGCGGGTGTATTAAAGAACAGGTTTTTAACTGCCACAGATGTACCTTTGGGACAGTTACAGGGGGTTTGTGATACCATCCTGGAGCCTTCAATGATAATTTCTGTTCCCAGAGTATTTTGTTCCATCCTTGTTTTTAACTCTACTCTTGCAACAGAACCAATGGAAGCCAGTGCTTCGCCTCTGAATCCCATGGTTCGCAGTGCAAAAAGGTCGTTTGCATTGCTAATCTTGCTGGTGGCATGGCGCTCAAAACACATTCTGGCATCGGTTTCCGACATTCCTGTTCCATTATCAGAAACCTGCACAAGTGTGCGACCTGCATCTTTAACGATCAGCTTAATATCAGTGGCACCGGCATCAATGGAGTTTTCAAGTAATTCTTTCACAACCGAAGCAGGCCGTTGTACCACCTCACCTGCGGCAATCTGGTTTGCTACCGAATCGGGGAGAAGTTTAATGATATCTGACATCTAAAATGGGGTAAGCCGGGTTGTTTTTAGTGAAAGAAAATATAATAGAACAATAAAACCATAAATATCAGCACAGCGAGAAACCTGATATTGGTATTTCGCCTGGTACGATTAAGAGCTCCTCTTCTCCAGCGCATATCCATCCTTTCGCGCAAAGCTTCGGAATAATCTTTGTCTTTTTCCTCAAAGGCTGTTTTTAATCGTTTGTCACGTTCTTCCTTAGCCTTATCCCAGTATACCGGTCTGTAATTAAACTGTTTGTTTTTTGGTGTTTTGAAAAAAGTAAGCGCCATCTGGTAAATTGTCCTTCTTGTTATTATCTAATATCTTCACAAAGTTACAAATAATATGAAGGATGAACAACAGGGCCCTTGCGATTTGGAAAAGTATGATAACAGGTCTGTTAAATTAAAATCAGCTTCAGGTATTAAAAAAAGGGTGACCTGTAAACAAGCCACCCTTTAAGTAATCAGGCTAATTGGAATTATCTGGCAAGGATCAATTTATTCATATATGTTCCTTTGCCTGTATTCAAGCGATAGAAATATACACCGTTGGGCAGGTCACCTGCTCTCATATTTACGGTATATGGTTCAAAAGCATCAACCTGACCCTGGAAGAGAACAGTTACTTTCTCGCCAATCATATTGTAAACCTCTAGGGTTACATAAGAGCTTTCCACGAGAACAAACTCAATAACAGTTTCATCTCTGAATGGGTTGGGGTAAGCTACAATGGTAGCCTCTTTCAGGTTCAGATAGTCATCAGAGAGAGGATCTTTGCCCATGTCAACTTCTACTTCAACACATTCCATATAGGTACAGCCGTTCTGGTCAATTACAACGATCATGTACTCACCGGCAGGTAATCCGGTATATATTGCTCCCTGTGATTTGTCGAAGGATTCAGCATCTTTATCATCAATATCACAAGTAGTATACAGGAAGATATTGTAAGGACCTACACCTCCGGACATGGTTACGTGAATTTCTCCATCCTGACCACCTAACTCACTCACCGGGAAGGTTACTATATCCACAATCAGTTCATCAGGTTGTACAATTTCAAAATCAAGGGGAACTACACAGCCATTTTCATCCATAACAGCCCATGTGTATTCTCCGGCACCCAATTCAAGCGTAAGCGGCAGTAACCCAACTTCAACAAGGTCACCATCTATCACGTCGTAGAGTGTAAGAGCTCCGGTTCCACCCATGGCATTTACAAAGACTTCAGTTGTTTCGCCAAAGCAAAGGATATGATCGTATTCTACCCATGGAACGATTTCTTCTGGCTGTTCGATTTCAAATTCAAGGAATTCAACACATTCATTCTCATCAACGACTGCCCACAGGTACTCACCGGCAGGTAGTTCGATGGGTGCTGCCAGAGGTAATTCAGAAACGAATACCAGTTCACCATTTACGACATCATAGAGTGCAAGGTCACCTGTACCACCTGATGCAATAACATCTACAAATGTAGTTTCACCAAAACATTCAATGGGGTCATAAACAACATCAGCTACAATGGGTTCAGGATCAAGGATTTCAAAGGTATATACATCCGGTCCGCAATCATTGGCATCATTAACAATGATTTCATAGACACCTGCATCCAGATCTTCAAACGTGATGTTATAGGGTGCCTCATTGTCATTGAGAATATAGGTTTCACCCAAAAACTCTATTGAATAGGGTGGAGTACCGCCTGATACGGTAACTTTAGCTAATCCTGTACCTGGATCACCAAAGCAAAGAACCGGTTCAGTCTCAATTTCTACAGTAAGCGGATCGGGTTCACCAACCTCCAAACAACCTGTCCATATTACTCCGTTGGCATCAACAATACTCAGATAATAATTCATTGAAATCAACCCTGTATAATGAACGGTTTGGGTTTTTACATCTGATTTCATGGGTGGTGCCAATCTGTCGCAACCTGCATACAGAGCGATATTATAGGGTTTAACACCTCCGGTGATTGAAACAAAGATTTCACCATCATCTCCAGCAAAACATGAAACATCAGTAATTGTAACCTCAACCTGCAAGCCTGTAAATCTGGCTGTTATTGTTTTATCAGAATCCATTTGAACTGATTCCAGAGGATTGTCAGATACAAGGTCTCCTGACCATCCATCAAACATCCAATCATCAGCCGCTAAAGCCTCCAGTTGGACAACATCACCTGCATCGATTATCAATGGCTCTGCATATTCAACACCATCCACTTCAACGGTTCCCTGTCCTACAATGTTTATGGTAAGAGTAAATTCTGTGGGGACGAATTCGAAGGTGGCGGTAATATTTTTGTCACCATCCATGAGCAGGTTTAAAGCCGCTTCATCAGAGACAAGATCTCCTGTCCAGTCTATGAATGCCCATCCATCTGCAGGATCTGCCAAAAGTGCCAGTTCGGTGCCTTCAATTACAGTGATGGGTTCAGTGTAAAGAACTCCGTCAACAAAAACATCTCCATCACCTGCTATATTGATGGTAAGCGTATATTCCTCCGGAGGAATTTCCTCAAAGGTGGCAGTAACTACTTTATCACCATCCATCAACAAGGTTTCTGCTGCAATATCAGATACCAGGTCTCCTGTCCAGCCAACAAATTCCCACTGCACGGCGGCAACTGCAAGAAGATTGAGTTCTGTGCCCTCCAGTACTGTAAGAGTTTCAGTGTAAAGCTCATCGTTTACAAAAACATCTCCTTCACCTTCGATATTTACTGTAAGTGTGAAAAAAACGGGTTCAACATAAGGCTCAATGCACATGTCTCTGAAACGAATACTGTTTGCACCTTCGATGAAGAAGAAGCGGAGTTTACCATCAGCAACATTATAAGCACCTGTCAGGTCAATGATAACTTCATTTTCATCATATGGACTCGTTTCAGTTGGAGTAGTAGTGTAAAGAGTTTCCCATGTTGCACCGTTGTCAGCAGATATTTGCAGGGCAAGTGTCTGACCACCTGAACCACCAAAAGTTGCTGTGGCAAATGTTACAATGATTTCCTCATAATCAGTGAAATCAATGTTAGGTGTTTCAACGAATGCTCCTACACTATTGAATAAAAGATATCCGCCTGCTGCGGTTCTTTGTTCAACATCTTCCAGCCCAAAGCCATCTTCAACTGCCTGATCAAAATCATCATCAGTTCGGAACTCATTGCAATAAGGAAGTTCAAGGAATACGAGTTCGGCTTCTTCAACTGTAACAGTTGCAGTTACAAACAGATCGAGTTCAAGATCGTTTACAACGCCCTCTGGCAATTCAAAAGAGCCTGTGGCATCGTAAATACCGGCAACGTCTCCGTTGTAGTCTTCAATTGCCCAGTCGAGAGTTACAACGTAAACTGTACCCTCGCTATCCTCTATGTTGGTTGTTTCTGCGAGCAATGCCAGAGCTTCGGCCTCAATAGTGCCAAAAGGAACCGTGATGCTTTCAACCGGCTCAACATTTACAAGCGATGGGAATACCTCCTCCAGAACTGTTACCGTGCAGGTTACCTCCAGGAGTAAATTATCACAGTTTTCTACTCCGGCAGGAAGATCAAATGTTCCGACAGCAGTATAATCACCGGCAACTTCTCCGTTGTAACCTGGAATATCCCATGTAAGATCCACTGTGTAATTGTCACCCTCACTGTCAACAATCATGGTTGTGGCAGGCAATGCCAGAAGGGCGTCTGCCAGCAATGTGCC
>REDJ01000206.1 GCA_007693555.1 Bacteroidota bacterium | reverse complement strand
AGAAAATTCAAGCAATTGATTATTTTCCTCACCCAGGGTTTTAACATTTACCAGTTTAGTTTTCCGGCAATACTTGCTGAGCGTTTCCATAAAAGGGTTTTCAGGTAAATTATTTGCACTTGCAACGATCTGCAATAAAAACTCTCTTTTCTGCGGAAGGGCAAAGTTAAGCTGCGATACGATCAGGTAAACTATGCCGATAAATAAAGTGCCGAAAATGGCAATAGAGTAAAGCTTAACACCGGCAGCAAGCCCAATGGAAAGGGCGAAAAAGATAAACATGATGTCAGATGCATCCTTTACTGCGGTACGGAATCGAATGATTGACATGGCACCCACCATGCCAAATGCACGCGCAAGGTTATTTCCTATAACCATAATAACTACAGCTGTGATCATCGTAAGCATGATCAGCGACACGGTAAAAGCTGACGAGTAATTAAGCCCCTTATAAGTATATTTATAAAGCAGAGCAATAAAAATACCGCAACACATGGCAACAATAATATTGGCAATAACATCTTTAGCTGTTATGCTGAAAACAAATATATTTTGAAAATCTTCAACCATATTTTTAATATGTTAAACTGTTTTGGGTATGAACATCATAACCTATGGTATATTTTGAAAGAGCCTGATGGCGCAGTTTGAATTCCTCAATCATTGATTTTGCCCAGATGGGCATTTCAGGGGTGAAATATTTGATCTCAAGAATAAAATGATTTCTGAAAAGCTGTTTGAGATCACGTTTCTTAAACATATCAGCCAATTTAGGAAATACAAGGCTTCTGATATTTTTGTCGAATGTTATTCTCACTCCTGAATCAAATACCCCATGATAGGCCTCTCTTTCATAAATTACCAGTACTGTTGGTTTCAGGTTTCTTTTCAAGACATGGAAGAAAAACCTGGATGCATCTTCTATGCTTTGACCTGATGCGTCGGCTTGTATATATTTTTGAATATCAGCTGTTTCCATTAGTTTTGGAACATCTTCCCATTCGGCAAAGGATCTGTGTTTCTGAATGCGGTTTTCGATCTTTTTCTTAATTTCAAAAACTGCTACTGCTTCATCAGAATAATCATTGTATGTGCGAATCCTGAATTTCTTACGCAACTCAACGCCTTCGGTTTTTTCCTGATGACATTCCATGTTACGTGTATCAAAATATATACTCCGCACGGTATATTGTGGTAAAAAAGTGCCGTCACCGTTACCATTTCCATCGGCATAAATATCGGGACGCACGAAGGGCTTGACTCTCGACCTCAAAGCATCCAGAATATCATAAGGAACCAGATATTTACGCTCATACCTCAGCATTTCCTAATTGTTGTATATTTCATTCATAAACCGTCTGACGTAATCATTCAGATTGATAGGTCCTGAAGGGATTCTCACATCAACGCGCATATCCGGAAATAACCCAATGGCATCCTGCGCATTAACCATAGCACTTACAAAAATGTGCTGTCGCTGGTTAAGGGATTGCACGCTGCTGTCAAAATTAAAAACGGTTGCAGGAATTGGCCTTCCATCCATGGGTGAAATGACATCAATCATTTGCCCCGGTTCAATATAGGGAATATTGTATAACTCAACTGGTATGATCACCACAAATCGGGTTGTATCTGCTACTCTTAAAATGGCGTCGAATTCGGAGTTTATTCCTTGTTTACGGATGATTTTTCCGGAAAGGGGGCTGGTAATGGTAAAGGCATCAATTAATCCTTTTATGTGTGCAATATTTTGCTCAAGAGAGTTGATGGTTGCCCTTATGTAATCCAATTGTTCTGATTTGGCACCACTTAGCAGTGCTTCATGCTGGCTTTTTGCGATCAGGTAGTTCTGGTAACTGATAAGAAACGTATTTTCAGAAATTTCATATTCTTCTTCAGGAATATGCCCCCTTTCAAAAAGTATTTTATTGCGCTGATTTATTTTCTCCTGGGTTTCATATTGTTGTCTTGCAAGAATCATTTTATCGTAAGCAACCTGAACTTCTTCAGGTTTTTCGCCACTGGCATAAAAGGCAAGAAGCATTTGCTGTGATTGAAGTTCACCCTCCATTTCCAGTAAGCGTCTGAATTCTCTGTTTGAATTAATTAATCCAATGGTGTCATCTTTTTCAATGTAAGCTCTCTGGAAAATTTCATCCCTGATGCTGAATTCGGCCATGTCGCCTCGTTGAAACTCAGTAACTGTATAGTTTGTAATACTGTTACTGTAATTATTTTTTAAACTATTGATCAGATTGCCATCCGGTGTTTTGGCAAGTGTCCATTCCCGGTAAGGATAAACAATACCCTGGGCTGTTATGGAATAACTAAAGGTCAGGTACTGATAAGCCAGATAGATTATTGAAATGAATAAAAGTGGCAATAACCAGGCGGCAATTTGTTTGATTTTCACTAGTTGACTATTTAGGCAATTATGTAGTATTCAAAACCCGGCTATCCGAAATCATGCTTAATTCCTAACCGGGTTAACAATTTATTAATACGGCTG
>REDJ01000135.1 GCA_007693555.1 Bacteroidota bacterium | reverse complement strand
ACCCAGGACCCCATCCTTAAAAGGGATGTGCTCTACCAGCTGAGCTACCAAGTCAGCAGCAAAGCTTACAAAAAAAGTGACTTGGCTGGGGCTCGAACCCAGGACCCCATCCTTAAAAGGGATGTGCTCTACCAGCTGAGCTACCAAGTCATTTTATATCAGTCTTTTCAAAGAAAAATCAGGATTACAACCCTGATTTTTTTGAGAGTGCAAAGGTACGGTCAATTCTTTAAAATCCAAAAAAAAGTTTAAGAATTTATCGGACACATAAGCGTGCATAAAATCATATACCCGGTAAAGAGATTAGTCGAGAACCGGATGCCTTGTGAATTCATATTCATCCTTAAACATCTTACGGTATGTGACCAGTGTAAAAACCCGGTTTTTTGAAAGAAGTTCAACTATTCGGATCATTTTTGGATTGAAGTCTCCAATCCACGCAATATAAAAGCCATAATACCTGGGAGTTTTTAAAACTGTCTTCTGTATGGCAAGTATCAAGCCGCTTTCAACACCTTTATAACGGTACTCCGGAACGATGCCGAAAACAATACCATAAACAGTTGAACAGGTTTTACGCCATTTATGATAAAGCACTTTAAGCTTTCCGGGAAAGTCAAGTTTACCATTTATATATCTGAAAATTTCATTCAATTCAGGTATTCCCACAAAAATGGCAATAGGCTTCTCCTTATGATATGCAAAAACAATCAGGTCAGGGTCGGCAACGGCTTTCATACTGTTAAAAGTATGAAGAGCCTGTTCTTTTGTCATGGGCTTAAAGTGTTTATGGACATCTCGCCATGCTTCGTTGTAAATAGTCATAAAATCCACAGCATATTTATCCAATTGGTTCATGTCCATAGTCCGGAATTCGTATCCCTCTGTTTGGGTAAGTCGGTCAAAGTTTCTGTGCACAAGAGGAGGAACTACAGTATTTCGTGTAAGACCATATACATATTGCTCGTAATAATTCTGAAAACCATAGGCTTCAAAAAGATCTTTGTAATAGGTTGGATTATAATTAAGAAGGTAGGGAGGAGAAGTTTGAAACCCATCTACCATAAGACCCCAGAACCGGTCTTTCTCTCCAAAGTTTATGGGGCCATCCATAGCCTGCATACCCTGCTTTTCAAGCCAGTTTTTGGCGGTATCAAACAACAAAAATGCAGCTTCCCTGTCATTGATGCATTCAAAAAAACCCATTCCTCCAGTGGGATGGGTGTAGGTATACGCAATTTCTTTATTGATGAATGCTGCCACGCGACCTGCCGGCTGCCCATTATGATCAAATAACACCCAGCGGGTAGCTGATCCTGTTTGAAAGTTTTTGTTTTTTGAAGGGTCAAATACCGCCTCAATGTCCTTTTCAAGATGGCTTATCCAGTTAGGATCGTCTTTGTAAATGAAATGGGGTACCTTAAGGAATGCTCTTATAAGAGATTTGTTATTAACTTCTACAATTTGCATAATCCAATAATAAATTGAAATGTATATTTGCACATGCCATTCATTAAATGACGTAAGATATTTGTGCAGATAAATTGCCAATCAGACTTGTCAGACAAAAATAATGTTTTAGACAATACATATGGAAAAACTAAAAGATAAAGTAATAATTGTAACGGGTGCCTCTTCAGGAATCGGGGAAGCTCTTGCAATAGAAGCGATGAAAAGACAGATGAAAGTAGTACTGGCTGCACGGCGCACGAATGTAATGGAAGAACTTGCAGGTAAAAACGGCTGGGATTACAACAATTATCTCATTATAAAAGCTGATGTTTCAAATCGTGAAGATTGCCGGAAAATTGTGGAAGAGACCCTAAAAAAATTCGGGAAAATTGATGTATTGATCAATAATGCAGGAATTAGTATGCGGGCATTGTTTGCAGACCTGGATCTTGACGTACTTCACCGGTTAATGGATGTGAACTTCTGGGGCACTGTATATACCACTTATTATGCACTGCCACACTTAATAAAAAGCAAAGGAAGTGTAACAGGTGTTTCTTCAATTGCCGGATATCGCGGATTGCCGGCACGTACGGGCTATTCTGCCTCCAAGTTTGCCATGCAGGGATTTTTTGAAGCTTTGCGTACAGAGCATCTTAAGACCGGTTTACATGTAATGATAGCCTGCCCGGGATTCACTTCATCCAATATACGTAAAACAGCACTGGCAAAAGACGGTTCTTCCCAGGGAGAATCTCCAAGGGATGAGTCTTCCATGATGTCTGCAGAACAAGTAGCGATACGAATTCTTAATGCAATTGCCAGAAGAAAACGAACCCTGGTGCTTACCTCACAGGGAAAACTTACCGTTTTACTCAACAAGTTATTGCCGGCTCTTACAGATAAACTTGTGTATAACCACATGGCCAAAGAGCCCGACTCTCCCTTTAAATAATGTACAAAGTGGCAAAAATTTCACACAAAAAAAACATTATAATTGGCAAAAATTCTGTAGGTTTGTTTAAACATTTACACCCAAATAAATCAAATCATGAGCAACAAACTTGAAATCAGGCCGCTTGTAGGCTTTGGAGACTTAAAATTTGGTGCCGATCAGGCAGAAGTTGAAAACTATCTTGGTGAGCCCCAGGAAATTGAAGACCTCCCGGGAGAAGCCGATGAATCTGATGCTGAAGTATGGAACTATTGGGATGAAGGCCATACTGTCTTTTTTGAAAAAGATATGGACAACAAATGTACATGCATTGAAACCGATAATGATGAAGCAATCCTTTTTGGTAAAAAGGTATTTGACCTGAATGAAAATCAGATTATCGAACTCATGGAAACCAATGGTTATAAGGAAATTGATTCAGAAGATGAAGAATGGGGTGAAAGAAGAATATCTTACAGCGATGCCGTAATGGATTTCTATTTTGAAGAAGACCAGCTCATCAGCGTAAGCTGGGGTGTAATGATAGATATTGATAATGACAAAGCAGACTGGCCCAAATAGAGTTTAATATTCATCATTTTTTTTATTTTTTCTTGTGTGTTTATTGATTTCCGGATTTTTCTCCGGTTACTTTAAATCACATATATCATCAGATTTGATTATTATTTACTCAAATCCAATTGATAATTATAATTTAGAATAATGCTTTATCCTTTAAAATTCAAACCCATATTCAAAGAAAGGATATGGGGAGGCAAAAGACTAAAAAACCTTTTCAATAAAGATTTTTCACCCTTATCCAATAGTGGTGAATCATGGGAGCTTTCCGGTGTAAAAGAAAATATTTCCGTTGTGGAAAACGGTTTTCTCGCAGGCAACAGCCTCAATGAGATTATTGAGGTTTACATGGGCGATCTGGTTGGCGAAAAAGTATTCAAGATGTGCGGTACTGAATTTCCATTGCTGATTAAGCTTCTGGACACGGATAGTTATCTTTCCATTCAGGTTCATCCGGATGACAATTTTGCAGGAAAACACCATAACTCCCTCGGAAAAACCGAAATGTGGGTTGTATTGAATGCCGAAAAGGATGCGGAAATCATCACAGGTTTCAATCGTGATGTGGACCGTGATACATACCTTGAATACCTGAACAGCAAACGCCTGAAAGAAATTCTTAATGTGGAAAAAGCCCAAAAAGGCGATGTATTCTATATCCCCGCAGGTCGTATTCACGCCATTGGAGCCGGTATTACACTTCTCGAAATTCAGCAAACCTCCGACCTTACTTACAGGGTATATGACTGGGACAGAAAAGATGATAAGGGCCAATCACGGGAATTACACACCGACAAGGCCCTCGAGGTTCTGGATTTTAAAAAGTACGATTCGTATAAAACCAATTATTCACCCGAGAAAAACCAGTTTACAGAGCTGGTAAAATCGCCCTGGTTTACAACACGTATCATGAAGTTCAACCGGGAACGGGAAATTGATTACAGTTTTCTTGATTCTTTTATTATATACAGTTGTATTGAGGGAAGTTGCAAAATTAATTACCCAACCGGGACAGAAGCTGTACAGGCAGGCAATGTGGTCCTGATTCCCGCCGACCTTAAGAACATAACTCTTACGCCAACTGGGAATTGTACAATTGTGGAAAGTTATATAACCTGATTTTAATCTGGCATCAAAGCATCCCGGTCCGGGCATTGTGGGGTAAAATTTGAATAAAGAGATTGAATTCATCGAGCTCCCTTCGGTCGGTTCTTCGCTTCACTATGTTGCGCTCAGAATGACAGGCAGTAAGGACGAAAAGCCTGTCATGCTGAGCAAAGCGAAGCATCTCGTTGTATTAAAGCAATTACCGGATAAAAATAATTTAAAAGTTATAGCTCCTCAGCATTTTCCTCTGCAATGCCAAACATTTCTCCGATAACCCGGGTGCGATAGTCAAAAATATAATCCAGCCGTTTTTTTATAATAAGCCGGTTCATTAAACTACCCAAAATCCCGTAAAAAACTTTGTAGTGCACCGAATCTGTCATTATCACGTTCCCTTCAGGTGTTTCTTCCAGATAATGCTTATGGTGCCAGAACATAAAGGGACCTAATCTTTGCTCATCCACAAAGAAATCGGGCTCCCTTGCATGGGTAATCTCGGTAACCCATTTAAAGGGAATCCCCAAAAAAGGCTTTACCTTGTAAGTAATGATCTGTCCGGCATGCAACTCCCTGGGACCGCTGAACGACTGAATATCAAAGCCCATAAACTCCGGGGTAATTACCTTGAGGTTTTCGGGTCTGGTAAAAAACTCCCAGGCTTTGTCACGGGTTGTAGCGAGGGTTTGACGGCGGTAGAGGTGGTGCATGATTGAGGTTGAGGTTGAGCTTGAGAAGTTTAGGGGTTGAGCGTTAGCGAAATCCCGAGAGCGAGAGCGATTCGGGATTTAGAGGGTTAATTTGCTGATGATTTTTTCGTCAAGCGGGCTGGTGCGTGAGGAAAAGACAGCTTTTAGCTCGCCGTTTTCATCAACAAGGTATTTGAAAAAATTCCAGGATGGTGCTTTCCTGTTCCAGCCATTCTGATTTCTGTCGGTAAGCCATTGGTAAACAGGGTGCATATCACTGCCTCTTACCGATATCTTTTCGCTCATCAGAAAAGTGACACCGTAGTTGCGCTCGCAAAACTCTGCGATATCTTCGTTGGAACCGGGTTCCTGTTTCATAAAGTTATTGGCAGGAAATCCTATGATGACCAGCCGTTCATTATATTTATCGTACAACTCCTGCAATTCGCCATATTGTGGTGTAAAACCACATTTTGAGGCAACATTTACCAGCAGCACTTTCTTTCCTTTAAAATCAGAGAAGTTAATTTCTTTGCCTTCAAGCGATACAGTTGACAATTCATGAAAGGAAGTTTTGCTTTTTGCACCTGAAGGTATAGTGCGGGAATTGCATCCCAGCAGTCCCAGCAATGGAATATTTATGGCCATAATTATAAGAATGATTTTTTGCATTGTTATTGTTTTGCTTCAATAACCTGCAAAAGGAAAGGTTTGTTCAATGGGGAATGGGAAAAGTGAATTAATCTGCTGGCGATTGTGTCTCTCAGGACCCTCCCCCGGCCCCTCCCGCGATGTCTGAAGGGCGGGGTGGGTCAAAAGAATTAGCAAAAGTGATTTTAACCTGCTGGCGATTGTGTCTCTCAGAACCCTCCCCCGGCCCCTCCCTACTGGCAGGGAGGGGTGGTACTGCAGTGGTTTATCAAGACTTAGTCATTAATTCATACAACAATTTTATCTTTAACAACTTTTCAAGAAATATGCTAACTTTTAACGTTTAACAATCTATTTTTATCTGTGAAATATCCTGAAGTTAAGAAAATTATAAAAGATTTAAGGAAAAACATGACCCCTTCTGAGGTTTTATTATGGAAAAACCTTAAAGGCAAAAAACTTGATGGTTATAAATTCCTCAGGCAGCATCCCATATTTTATCAAAGAAATTTCACCGATTTAAGATTTTTTGTAGCTGACTTCTATTGTGCAGAAGCTAAATTAGTCATAGAACTTGATGGAAAAATTCATGATTTTCAAAAGCAATATGATGTCTGGAGAGAAGAGATTTTGAAATCAAAAAACTTAAATGTAATTCAAATAAAGAATGATGAACTTAAGGATCAAGACAGCGTAATAAAAAAAATAAAAACTGCATTGAAAAGTAAATAATCTGATTTCTTAAAGGTGTTAATGCCTTAGTCTGGGTTTTCGTTCCCCTCCCTGCTCGTAGGGAGGGGTGCCTGAAAGGCGGGGCGGGTCAAAAAACTTATTAGCAAAACTGAATTATAATCTGCTGCCAGGTTAAGCGGGGTGGGTCAAATTCACCCCCGGTTCTTCTCAATTCTGGCCCATGAGTCGCGCAGGGTAACCGTGCGGTTAAAGACAAGCCTGCTTTCCGTGCTATCCTTATCAGCATTAAAGTAGCCCAGTCGTTCAAACTGATAGGACTGACCGGCAACTGCACTCTTTATAGATGGCTCACAAAAACCTGTGACAATTTTCAGCGAGTCGGGATTGATAAAGTCTTTGAAATCCTGTCCTTCTTCCACATCTTCCGGTTCCGGCACTGAAAAAAGCCGGTCATAAAGCCTTACCTCAGCTTCAACTGCATGAGGAATGCTTACCCAGTGCAGCGTACCTTTTACTTTCCTGGTAGTTTCCATACCACTTTTGGTATCGGGGAAATAGGTGCAATGTATTTCGCTGATCTCACCATTATCGTCTTTTACAACAGAGTCGCAACGGATGATATAGGCATATTTCAGTCTCACCTCCTGTCCCGGTGCCAGACGGAAAAATTTCTTCGGCGGATTTTCCATGAAGTCTTCTCTTTCAATATACAGTTCACGGCTGAAAGGAACCATCCTTTGGCCTGATTGCGGTTCTTCAGGATTAATTGTTGCCGGAAGCTCTTCTGATTGCCCTTCAGGATAGTTGTCAATGATCAGCTTCACGGGGTTCAATACTGTCATGGTGCGGGGTGCTGATTTATTCAAATCTTCACGGATGCAATATTCCAGTAAAGCAACATCAATAATATTTTCACGCTTTGCAACCCCTACCCTGTCGGCAAAGGTTCTGATGGCAGCCGGAGTAAAGCCCCTTCTGCGCAAGCCGGATACCGTGGGCATACGCGGGTCGTCCCAACCATTTACAAATTTCTTTTCCACAAGCTCCAGCAATTTTCGTTTGCTCATCACGGTATAGGAAAGATTAAGCCTGGCAAATTCATACTGTCTGGGTCTTTCTCCCGTTATATCCAGGTTATCCAGAAACCATTCGTACAACGGACGGTGCACTTCAAACTCAAGTGTACATATGGAATGGGTGATTTTTTCAATATAGTCGCTCTGACCGTGGGCCCAGTCATAGGTAGGATAAATACACCAGGCATCACCGGTGCGATGATGGTGGGCATGCATAATGCGGTACATTACCGGGTCGCGCATGTGCATATTGGGTGATGCCATATCAATTTTTGCCCTTAATACCATCTGACCATCCTTAAATTCACCTTTGCGCATGCGATGCAAAAGGTCAAGGTTTTCTTCCACACTGCGATTCCGCCATGGGCTCTCTACACCGGGTATCTGAGGCGTGCCACGTCCCTTGCTGATTTCTTCAGCAGTCATTTGGCACACAAATGCTTTTCCCTTTTTTATAAGGTAAACGGCAAATTCATAAAGCTGCTCAAAATAATCGCTTGCATACCACACAGGCTCTTCCCATTGAAATCCCAGCCATTTAACATCTTCCTGAATGGCATCCACATATTCTGTGCTTTCCTTGGTGGGATTGGTATCATCAAAACGCAGGTTGGTTTTTCCATTGTATTTTGCAGCCAGCCCAAAATTCAGGCAAATGGATTTGGCATGACCGATATGCAGATATCCGTTGGGTTCGGGGGGAAACCTTGTAAGAACCCTGCCTTTGTATTTACCGGTTTTTATATCATTTTCGATGATTTGTTCGAGAAAATTCAGGGAAGTTTTGCTCTCAGTATTTTTGTTTTCAGGTTTGTCCATTGTAACGATGGGATTAATGATAATAGAAAGGTGCAAAAGTATAAAAATATCCGATGCATATGGAAAAGGTCTGCCAATCAGGCCTTTCTTTCCATTTCAAGGCTCACGCAGTTCATTTTTCCTCCCATGGGTGGATTCATCTTACTGATTTTAACTTTCAGAGATATAACTCCTTCAAACTTATTCATTATGGCATCAAGTATTCTGCGCCCCACATGCTCAAGTAAATGGCTCTTTATATCAACCTGCTCGCGTATGGTATTGTAGACTTCCTGGTAATTGATTGTATCGCGCAGGCTGTCAGATAACTCAGCCTTTTCAGTATTGGTTTCCAGTTCCAGGTTAACAATAAACCGGTTTCCTATAATTTGTTCTTCCTTAAAGCAACCATGGTAAGCAAAGAACTCCATATCTTCCAGAAGTATTTTCGACATAGTAAAATAATTTTCATTACTGTCTGGTTAAACCTTTCAGATTCAGCTTTTACCGGACAAAACTTTTTTTTAAAAACAATCCGCAAACCTAATAAAATTTCACCACAATTCTACTATACTATCTGCGCTACACGCCTA
Organism: Bacteroidota bacterium; assembly: GCA_007693555.1. GTDB lineage: Bacteria > Bacteroidota > Bacteroidia > Bacteroidales > UBA7960 > SKVR01. Next base: position 3,982 of record REDJ01000135.1, on the reverse strand, counting down.
AACCTAACCATAGCATTTACATGCAGTTTTTACGTATGATTATCACTTCCGCATTTATCGCCGCGCATGGGATTTGGTAACTCAACATGACAGGCATTACCAGAGGTTAGTTATCGGTAACAGAAGCTGAGATGTAATGCACTACTTCCGCCGAAGGGAACACCTCTCCCGAGTGACCGCGGCTTAAAAGATGAACCTCAGGTTTATTTAAACTGAGCCGGGCCAGTTCAATAAGCGTCATTATGGGGCCGTAACCGCATACGGAAATATCATCCTGGCAGACGGTTGTAAAAACTCCTTCCGAATCCAGTTGCAGAATCTTCTCTAAAACTTTATCATCCAGCTGTTTCCCTTCTTCGGGTGAAACATAATGTGAGAAATCTGAAGATGCTATAAAGGCAATTCTCTTATTGAGCTTTGCATTGGCAGCCTGGATTTTTTTTGCGAGCTGATGGGCCGTCTGTGGTGTTTGGTCGCGCATGCTGATGGGCACTATTGAAAAGGGCTCATGAAGGAAAAACTGCAAAAGCGGAAGCATCACTTCGGCTGCATGCTCAACCTGGTGAGCCTCTGGTGCTACATCAAGCTTCAAATGGGGATAAAAATCCTGGTCAATCGCCACCTCACCCATGGGAGTTTGCCATTTATGGTTGTCATCCAGTGCCAGTGCAGGTCCGTAGCCATAGTGATTGGGGCAAAATATAAAAATGGTTTCCGGAGCCGGTTTTTGTAAAGAAAGGATATCAAAAAATGGTACCGCATGCCGGGCTGAATAGATATAACCCGCATGTGGTACTATACCTCCTATAAGCTTTTTGCCCCGGCTTTCAGGTGAAACTTCCGGTCTTCTGTCATACAGATTTTGTAAAACTCTTGTGAGCTCTTCACTGTCTGACGGATAAAATCTGCCACTGACAGCGGGCTCTCTTATTTTAATTTTCATGGTGTATGGGTTTTAAAAATTTGAAATTTACATTTGCTGCATTTCCCATCCGCCCTGGCATTCTTCAGGCCGGTGGCATAACCTCCCCTTTCAATCACTGTGATACCACAGTGCGGGCAATGTGTATCAGAAACACCTGCCTGTGAATGCACATTGCCCAGATAAACCCAGGCCAGATGCTCCCGGGCAATTTCATAAAAATTATACATGGTATCAAGGGGAGTAGGCTCAAGTGCGAGTTTGTAATTTGGAAAATAACGGCTGATATGCAGAGGAACAAACCGTCCCAGTTCATTGGATATCCATTTTACCATTTCCCAGAAACTCTCCCGGTTGTCATTCAACCCGGGAATGACAAGATGTGTTATTTCAAGGTGATTGCCTCTGTCTGCAATTGTCTTGAGGTTTTTCAGAACAGGTTTCAGTTCACTGCCCGTTCTTTCCTTATAGAATTCAGATGTAAATCCCTTCAGGTCAATATTGAACGCATCAATTACTTCCAGCAGGCGACCAAGAGGCTCAGGGTTTATGAAACCATTGGAGACCGCTACATTTTTTAAACCCTTCTCCTTTGCCGGTATTGCAATATCCATCATAAACTCATACCATACAGAAGGTTCGTTATAGGTATAAGAAATACCCGAGTTACCGGGTAATTGCTCCGCAAGTTCAACAATTTCGTGGGGAGAGCATGATTTGTAAGGAAGTTTTTCCAGTGCCTCCGGCTGTGATATATGGTGATTCTGACAAAAGGAACAGTTCATATTACAGCCAAAAGAGCCCACCGAAAGTATCATACTGCCCGGGTGAAAATGATACAGGGGTTTCTTTTCAATGGGATCATTATGCAAAGCCGTCACCTTGCCCCATGTGGCTGCAAACAATTCACCTGCATGATTAACACGGGCTCCGCAGGTTCCGTATTGATCCGGCTTTATGATGCACTGATGGGGACAAAGAGTACAAACCACAGCTCCATCAGGCTTTTTCCTGAAATATTCTGCAGTATGCATAATGCTTTTTTTACACCATAAAGTTAATGAGAACTCAGGGGAAAATAAAATCTATTCAACTGAATTAAACTTCAATGTTTAATACTTGTTACATATGTTGGTATCGATATATAAATATAACAATCAGATTGACTTAGTCGAGCTTACGGTTATTCGCTTCACTGCGTTACGATAATAATGACAACCTATGGATAAATCAGATAATCAGCGCATTATGCTTAACAATTAATTTCGCCGCTATGCGGCTTTCGATATATTGACTAATTTATCTTTCTACCATAATTTCAGCGCTACGCGCCTTTGCTAAACATAGCAATTACAGGAACATTTTTGGTAAAGTTGTCATTGCCGCATTTTACCCTTGGCAGAGAAGCGGAAACAGAGAATGACAGGCAGTTAGGAAAAGCTGAGCTAAGCGAAGTATTTCGATGTTATTATCAGATTGTATTTTAATTAAAACTAAAGAATAAACTATGTCAAAAACAATTATGATTACCGGAGGCACGGGTTATATTGGTGCATGGATAGTAAAAATGTTGCTCGAAAAATCCTACACAGTCCGCATGACAGTGCGCAACAAAGCAAAAAAAGAAAAGTATGAAAAGCTGGAGCAACTGCAGGAGCAACTTCCCGGCAAACTGGAAATATGGGAAGCAGATTTGCTGAAAGAGGGCAGTTATGATGGTGCAGCAAAAGGAGCAGATGCCATTATTCATGTGGCCTCCCCTTTTATCCTTCGTTTTAAGGATGCCAAGAAGGATCTGCTTGACCCGGCACTGCTGGGCACGCGAAATGTTCTGAATGCCGCAACCCGGTCCGGAACCGTAAAAAAGGTAGTGCTTACCTCCAGCGTAGCTGCCGTATTTGGAGATAATATTGATATGGCTGAGCAAGGTTTGAATGAGTTTACCGAGCAACATTTCAACACCACCAGTTCAGCTAAGCATCAGCCATATTCCTATTCAAAGATAATAGCTGAAAAGGAAGCATGGAGTATTGCCAAACAACAGAATAGCTGGAAGCTCGTGGTCATTAATCCATCCTTTGTGCTGGGCCCGGCGCTCAATGGAAGTTCCGACTCCGAAAGCCTCAATTTTATGAAGGATATTCTGAAGGGCAGGTTTTTCTTTGGTGCCCCCGACCTGATGTTTGGCTTTGTGGATGTGAGGGATGTTGCCCGTGCACATATTGTTGCCCTTGAAAAAGAAGATGCTGACGGACGGCATATACTTGCCGTAAAAACCATGAGCATAATGGACCTTACCAATATGATGAAAAAAATGTATGGCAGCAAATACAAACTCCCATTGATGAAAGCACCCAAACCCTTGCTCATGCTCATAGGAGGACTATTTGGCGTTACTCCGAAGTTTGTAAAAAGAAATGTAGGCCATAAAATTCGCCTGAATACCACAAGAAGCACAGAAAAACTCGGCCTGCAATACAGAAACATGGAAGAGACCATATTGGAAATGGTTGAACAGATGCATAAACAAAAACTGGTTTAATCTTACCAACATTCCGCTCCGGTTTTCAAATAATATTTGGCAGGTAGTGCAAAAAGCATTAATTTTGCAGCAGATTTAAGAAAACATGGTTTCGTGGCCGAGTGGCTAGGCAGAGGTCTGCAAAACCTCCTACAGCGGTTCGAATCCGCTCGAAACCTCCGCATCTGCAGAACCCCTTGTCAGTCAAGGGGTTTTTTTGTTTACGGATAAAATAAAAAGGGTTTCAAAAAAAAATAATTTTGAACCCTGAGCCCAAAAATATCAGATATTTTTGGAGTTATAATCCCCATTAATCAGAATTTGCAATTCCGCTTGCTCCATTCCCGTGGCGGGGCCAATTAAAATGACCCCGCAACTTGCCCCATGGTTTCTTTTTAACTCCGGAGACGTGCCAATATGCGCGTCTGTACAAGAATTCTGGGGATTGTCTCGTCCTAAAATAGGTTTACACAAAGTATTGAGAAAATGGAATTAAAAAGTAAACTTATTCCAAGAGTAAGAATTTCTTACAATGGAGG
>REDJ01000122.1 GCA_007693555.1 Bacteroidota bacterium | reverse complement strand
CTTGGTTCTGTTTCTGTTTTTTTTGTAATTAGCTTATTGACTAATATAATACTCCCGATTGTTCAAAATGATGTATTGCCCTCTATAGCTTCCATTAACGGTTTGATATTGATAGGCGGTGGTTTGGTTGCTTTTTTACTTCAACCCCGACAATCTGTTTCTCCTGCAATGATCTACAGTCTTGTAATGAATCATGTTAAAGAATTCATCTTTTTTTTAGACAAGGATGGTAGAATAAAGTCGGCCAATCAATATACTCTTCAAAACTTAAAATATAATCTTTATGATTTAACCAGGCAAAACCCTGATCAAATCTTTTCTGATCACAAAAAAACCAGTGAAATACTATCAAAAATGGAAAACAGAACTATCTCTGCACAAATCAGGATGGATTTAATCTCAAAGGATAATAAAAGGATACCAGTTATAATGTCGGTTTTAAAAGTAGCCGATGATTATCAGCGGATGCTTGGCTATGTGCTGGTATTTCTGGATTACAGACAAAAGCTAAAACTTAAGGAGGAAGTTGCTGAACGGGTGCGCACAGAAAAGAATTTATATCAAATCAGGAAGGAACTGGAAATGTTGGTTAAAAAGCGCACATTTGAATTACAGGAAGCGAATCAAAGATTAGAGAACGAAGTTGTTGAAAGAAAACGCGTCGAGCAACAAATCAAGTCAGATTTGCAGGAAAAAGTTGAGCTGGTAAAGGAAGTTCATCACAGAGTAAAGAACAATATTCAAATGATAATATCTTTGGCAAATATGCTTTGCAGCCATCCGAAAATTGATAGCTCTTCATCGGAAAAACTCAGGGAACTGGCAGAAAGGATTCGTTATATCTCAAAAATACATGAAGATTTCTATGCATCACCAAACCTGTCTAAGATTGCCTTTTCACCCTATCTGAAAAAGTCAGTGGGTGAGCTTTACAGTAATTTTGGTAAAGGATCGGAGATAGTTTTTAAATTGAATCTTACTGATGAATTCCTTGAAATTAACCAGGCCATACCTCTGGGTATCATTTTTAATGAATTGCTTATTAATGCAATGAAACTTGCATATGAAATCAAAAACGAAAACCAGCAAAAATATGTTATAAATGTTGAATTTTCGAAACGGAATGGAAAGATATTTTTAATTGTAAAAGACAATGGATTGGGTTTACAATCAAAGGAAAAATATTTAAAAACAGGTAGCATTGGATTAAAATTGGTTAATGTTCTTGTTAAAGAGCATTTAAGAGGCACACTTGAAGATTCATATGGCTCAAATTACGGGATAAGCTACAGGGTCTCTTTTGATGAGTTCCGAAATAATTAATATACTTTTGGTTGAATTATGAATGTTTTATCAATTATCTCTGTTTTGCTTTTTTTGTTGTATTTACAACTGGGGATACTTGTTTTTTTCAGAAACAGAAAATCACGCATAAATCAATCCTTTTTATTACTAAGTCTTTGTTTTTCCATTTGGTCATTTTCGTACATTTTTGTATATAGTGCAGAATCAGCTGCATCCGTTTCCTTTTGGGATTCGGCAGCTTCTTTGGGATATTGTTTGTTTCCAGCTCCTATGGTTTTCTTTTATCTGAAAATTTGCGATACTTCCAAAAATTACTTTCTGCATCGGTTGATTTTTCTTATCCTTCTTACAATAGGCCTTTTTCTGGTTTTATCTATCATTACAGGTTCATGGAAAGCTCTTGATATTGTTCAGGGCCCACATTTTTGGCATTTTATACCTGAACCGGGTGATATTTATTATACATTGTTTTATTTCTATTTAGGTCTGGCTGCATTCATCACATTTTATGTGCTGATTAAATGGAAATCAAAAATACATGAACGTTCAGATATCAAGCAGTTTAATTTACTGTTTTATCCTTTGTTATTGTTTTTTCTGTTAGGTGTATTTTTTGATTTGTTACTACCTGCTATGAATGTTAGTGGAATCCCAAATATGGGCCATATAACATCATTGCCATGGATTATAGCCATGGCCGTTAGTATTCTCAAATTTCAGCTGCTTAGCAATGAAAACCATATCATGGCTGAAATGGTTATTAAAGAAATCAATAAAATTGTCATTTTTTTGGATAGGCACTACAAAATAGTCAAATTCAATAAGTTCGCGGAAAACTTATTGGGGACAAAAAATTTTGATTTAAAAAATAGAAGTATATTCTATTTTACGGATAATCGGACAATGATCAAAAGTTATTTGCTTAAGTCTGCTGATAAACAGCAAATCGGGCCGGTTTCGCTGAACCTGGTGAATGCCAAAGGAGAACATATTGAATCCAGTTTGTATTTTATCGCACTCAGGGATAGATTTGAAGATTTCATGGGTTATATTATCTATGGTCATGATAACAGAGAGGCGCAAAATCTTCAAAAAGAAATATTTATCCGGCAACATGCAGAAAAGAATTTGCTATCAATCAGCGAAATCCTTGAAACAAGAGTCAAAGAAAGGACTGAAGAATTAGCAGATTCATACAAGGTACTTCAGGTTAAAATGACAGAAAGAATGAGGGTGGAAGAGCAGATAAAAGCCGATATTGCAGAAAAGGAAGTTTTAATCAATGAAATTCATAACCGGGTAAAAAGTAATATGAATATAATTATCTCACTTATCAATGCTCAGGATAAGAAGAATGCCAGCCCGGTTGTGTCACAAAAATTTAATGAACTTGCTCAGCGTGTAAAAAGCCTGTTACTGGTTCATCAGAATCTTTATTTATCAATTAATTATTCTGATGTTGATTTTGCAACCTTTATTAAAACTATTTCTGAGGATCTCCTGGATTTCTATAAACGAAGGGACAAAGTAGAACTTCGTCTTGAGGTATCTGATGTTTTTCTTGATGTGGATTACGCCATTCCTCTGGGCATTATTATGAACGAACTCATTGGCAATGCACTCCAGCATGGATTCTCAAATTATTATTTGAAAAAAAATCAGGATAAAAAACATATTCTTTATGTAACTTATGCATACCAAAGTGGGTATTATGAAATCGATGTTAGCGATAATGGAAAGGGATTACCCAGTAATTTTAATAATTCAGACTTATTGACAAATGGTTTGCCATTGGTTGAGATTCTGGTCAACGACCAGATTAATGGCAAGTTGGAAGTTTTTTCGTCTGAAGAAGGTTCTATGTTTAGGATTACATTCCTTGCTTCGAAGTAAAATGTAATACGAAGCCTTATTTTAGAAATATTTCAAAATAAATAGCAATCAAAATGAAAAGAGAAATTAGTTTAGATTGGAAAGAAGGACTTGAGTTCGAGGCTGATCTTGATGGTCACAAAATAACAATTGACGGACCCGAAGAAAGTGGTGGAAGAAATAAAGGAGCAAGACCAAAACCTTTTATGCTTTTGTCATTGGCAGGTTGCACCGGTATGGATGTAGTTTCTATTTTAAAAAAGATGAGAGTTGATGTAAAAGGTCTTCACATCAAGGTGGTTGGAGATATGGAAGATGAAATTCCCAAAGCATTTCTTTCCATGCATGTTGTTTATACTTTTAAAGGAGACGACCTTCCAATGGATAAACTTGAAAAGGCAGTAGAACTATCAAGAGAAAAATACTGTGGTGTAAGTGCCGTTTTGTCTAAAGCTTTACCTATTACTTATGAAATTAAAACTGAAAAAGCATAGACTATGTTGCACGGGATGTTTTCGTAATTTTTAATCAGCTATTTTCTGATAAGATTTAGTCCTATTGCGCAATTCAGGCACTTTTTAGGTGTACAATAATACTTTTTAAGTTCGATTAGTGCCTGGCTTTCTGCTGCACTAACAGGCTTTATTCCTGTTTTTTCCCAGTTATTGGTAATGTGATTTTTTTCTGGCTCAAGTTCTGCCAATAGTGTTATGGCTTGCTCCTTTATTTCCGGTTTTAGGTTTTCAGAGCCGTATACAAATTTTACAGGAACCAGTGTATTTATTATAATGTTTGTTATGGAAGAGTTACCCAATCGTTTCGTTTTGGTTAAGGATGGTTTATCAAACTGATAATGATTGTTCCAGTAGGGTGAAGACTTAATAGTAAATAAGTTTTTGATTTCACTGATAGAATCTGTTTCAATTAGTTTACTGAATAAGCCTGATGATTGGTAAATTAGTGCTGCAAATTGTGCAATTCTGATGGTTGGAAAATTTGGTGGCCTTAGTTTTCCAAATTTCCACAGAGATTTATCCATGGGTTTAAGATCATACTTTTTCCTGAGAAATTGATATTCTCTTTTCAATAAGTCGGGATAAGCATCAGAGTAATTATTTTCAAGAAACCCTGCCTGCCCAAAGAGCAATGCTTCAATCTGGGTGAGGTCATTTTTATGACGGGCAATTGTAAGATAAGGAGTTATTTGCGCCAGCAGGGCAAATGGACTTGCATTGATTTTAAAACCGAAATTTCTGGCAAGAAAATAGTAAAAAGTTTGTTCCCAATTATTTTCAAAGTATTTCAAGAATTTGAGTATTTCACCGGATTTATTTTCAAGCCTTTCAACCAACAGTCTGCTCAGCCAGTTCATCAAAATCAATTTGTCTGTTTCATGAATAAAACCTGCACATGGTATCCAGGTTTTAGAATAAATGATTTTTTCATATTTTCCAAGCAAGGAAGGATCGAAAAAAGACTTAACCTCAAATACGGGGACACTATTTCCTTGTTTGTCAATAATCTCTTTGTCATGATTTAATACAACATGTAAAATGATGTTAGCATATGCATCATCTTTGTCATGCCCATGTCTAAACCAATCACTGCTGTTAATATGAATTTCAATATTCCCTGCCCATAGGGTGTCTCCGATTTTAAGTTTTGCGGCAGAAAAGTCTGGTCCGGAGTTCATATTTACTGTTCCGGGATTAAGAATTTTTAAATGCTCTCCAGCAGTGGTTCTTAAATCAGGTGAAGTAAAAAGTTTATACTGCCAGAGAAACTGAATGAAATCTTCTTTCATGGGTTTATTAATAGGTTAAAATCATAATTTGAAGCCGTATAAAACAGAAGATTATTTGATTTGCTATGAAAGACAAACCTTCCAACCCCAGACCAAACCAATAGCGTGTCTTTCTCAGCACAATAATTTAAAAGCGATAAATCTCATTACAACATTATTTAATATTTAGCCAGGCTTCACTATTTAAATATAAATAATTATAATGAAATTATAAAATTATTCGTTAAATATTATAACCCATAAGTTATTTAATTTCAAAAATTATTAGTATATTCACTGAAAAATATTACTTTTGTATTAAGATTTTAGCTTATAACTGAACATAATGGAAATGCTGCCATTGGTTGTTGAAGGGATTGAGAATAAGATTAAAAAGTTGATTTATCTCAATCAGCAGTTAAGCCAGGAAAATCTGGAGCTGAAGGAAACCAGGGGCCAGTTAAATGAACAAATTAAAGAGTTGAAAGCCCAGTCCCTTGAACTTCAGGATCAGATAAATAAGCTTAAAGTCGCTAAAGTTCTGACGGGTAGAGATAATTTTCAGGCTCGTCATCAGATTAACGAACTATTGCGGGAAATTGAGAAGTGTTATACACTTTTAAACAGGTAGCCGCATTTGATTATTGATGAAAGGACAACATATATCGGTTATAATTGCTGACAGACCCTACAGGCTGACAGTTAGAAGTGAGAAAGAAGAAACAGAATTCAGACAGGCAGGAGATCTTATAAATACAAAAATTAAAGAATATGCAAACCATTTTGCATTCCGAGATAAACAGGATTTGTTGGCAATGGTTGTACTGCAGTTTGCTGTAGATGTTGTAAAATCTGAAGAATCATCAGAGTACCAGCAAAAGCTTGGTGAAAAGCTATCAGAATTGGAAAAAACGCTGGACGACTATCTGAAAAAATAATATCGCTCTTTGATAAAAAATATTGCTATACCCGCATTAATTCAATACACGTTTTTGAAACTCAACATTAAAAACTTTTGGGGAATAGCTCGGAAGATTAAAAACAGGCCTCATTTATCATGACTCGTCATGATAAAATCGCTTAGGCGATCAGTGGACGTTTGATGTTTTCTGGCCTCCTCATCCATGTATAATTGGGGTTTCATATAAACCTCCTGAATTAATTGCGGGTTTTTTTTATTTACTAACTTAATACTATAATCTTATAATTAAATGGATATATTAACTATAGTTGTTATAGCTATTGTTTCAATAACGGCAGGTATTCTTGTTGCAGCAACTTTTTTGAGGCGCATTTTGGAGAAAAAAAGCCAGCAGGTACTCAAGGATGCTAAGAATGAGGCAGAGGTTATAAAGAAGGAGAAAATTTTGCAGGCAAAAGAAAAATTCCTTCAGCTAAAATCAGAACATGAGAAATATGTTTCTGAAAAAAATAGCCAGATTGCTTCTAATGAAAACCACCTGAAACAAAAAGAAAATACGATCTCTCAAAAGCTTGACGAACTCGGAAGAAAGCAAAAAGAAGTTACACTTATACGCGAGAACCTAAATCAGCAATTGGAGATTGTAAACAAAAAACAACAGGAACTCGAAAAGACTTATAAGCACCAACTGGAACAGCTTGAGTCTATAAGTGGGATGTCAGCTGATGAAGCCAAAGCCCAACTTATCGAGACCCTGAAAGATGAAGCTAAATCTGATGCGCAGACTTACATTAAGGATATTGTAGAAGAAGCGCGTATTACTGCTAATAAGGAAGCACGAAAAATCGTGGTTCAGTCTATTCAGCGAACAGCTACAGAAGTTGCCATTGAAAACTCTGTATCTGTATTTCCCATTGAGAATGATGAAATTAAAGGCCGTGTTATAGGTCGTGAAGGACGAAATATTCGTGCTCTTGAAGCTGCAACCGGTGTAGAGATCATTGTTGATGATACTCCCGAAGCAATAATTCTCAGTGGTTTTGATCCGGTGAGGAGAGAAATTGCCCGGCTCTCACTTCATAAACTTGTTTCAGATGGCAGAATCCATCCTGCCCGTATCGAAGAAGTGGTAGCCAAAACCAAAAAGCAGATTGATCAGGAAATTTTGGAGATTGGTAAACGTACAACTATCGACCTTGGAATACACGGTATGCATCATGAACTGATACGGTTGGTGGGAAAAATGAAGTATCGTTCATCCTATGGTCAGAACCTGTTGCAGCATTCAAGGGAAGTGGCCAATTTGGCTGCAACCATGGCTGCTGAACTGGGGTTAAATCCCAAGCTAGCCAAGAGAGCTGCCCTGCTGCACGATATTGGTAAAGTTCCTGATAATGAACCGGATCTGCCCCATGCAATCCTCGGTATGAAACTGGCTGAAAAATACAAGGAGAAACCTGAGATTTGCAATGCCATCGGTTCTCACCATGAAGAGGTAGAAATGGATAACCTGATTTCTCCTATCATTCAGGTGTGTGATGCTATATCAGGTGCAAGGCCAGGAGCCAGAAGGGAGGTTGTGGAAGCTTATATCAAGCGGCTTAATGATCTTGAAGAGCTTGCACTTTCTTATCCGGGAGTGGTTAAAACCTATGCTATTCAAGCCGGTCGTGAACTGAGAGTTATTGTGGGAAGTGACAAGATTTCCGATAAGGAAGCCGAACAAATATCCTACGATCTGTCAAAGAAAATTCAGACCGAAATGACATATCCCGGACAAATAAAAATTACTGTTATAAGGGAAACCCGGGCTGTGGCTTTTGCAAAATAAATCCCTTGTATTTATTGGTTTTTAAAAGGTCAACTTTTCGCTATAGAAGGGTTGACCTTTATCATGATGTTAAAAATTTTCAAAACCAAAAAGATAAAAAACCATTTGAAGGTCTTATTGTTAATTACTTGTTTGTGTGCATGTTTCAAGATATTTTAAGATAATTTACGAACAAATAAATACTTTAAAATATAATATTCAATTATTTTTATAGAAAGGTTTGATGATATGGCAAAGCTTCTTTCAATTTTTATAGGGGTTAACATTTTTTTTCTGACAGCTCAGTTAACTTTTGCTGATGACAAGAATCAACTTACCGTAATTAATTTTGATGAATTTGAGCCCTGGCTTTACAAAGAAACAGATTCTATTTACATTATCAATTTCTGGGCTACCTGGTGTGCTCCTTGTGTGAAAGAAATACCCTATTTTGAGAAACTTTATGAAAATTATAATGACCAAAAAGTAAAAGTTTTATTTGTAAGCCTTGACTTTCCTGCTCAGATTGAAAGTCGTGTTATTCCATTTATTCAACGCATGAATATGCAAGCTCAGGTTATATTGCTTGATGATACCAGGGCCAACAGATGGATCCCCAGAGTAGATGAAAACTGGACCGGAGCTATACCTGCTACGCTTGTTTATAATAATGAATTTCGACAGTTTTACCAACGTGAATTTAACTACGAAGAATTAGAGGAAATAATAATCCCTTTGTTAAAATAAATTGAGTTTAAACCAAAATCCAAGAAAAATGAAAAAATCAGGAATTTTACTAAGTATTATGCTTTTTGCAGTTGCTACTATGGCCCAGGGTTACCAGGTGGGTGACAAAGTTAAAGATTTCAGACTTTTAAATGTTGATGGAAACTATGTGTCTATGGCTGATTACCCTGATGCAAAAGGTTTTATCATTATTTTTTCATGCAATCACTGTCCATTTGTAGTAGCTTATGAAGACAGAATGATTGAACTACACAATAGGTTTGCCCCGCAGGGTTTTCCTGTTATTGCAATTAATCCTAACGATACCATTGCTGAACCTCGCGATTCCTTCACGAATATGCAGATTCGTGCACGTGAAAAAGGATTTCCCTTTCCCTATGTAATTGATGCCGATCAAACTGTTTATCCGCGCTTTGGTGCAACACATACACCTCATGTATTTTTGGTGAAAAGGGACGGAGAAGACCTCAGAGTAGCATACATAGGTGCTATTGATGACAATCACAGAGATGCAAATGCTGTTGAGGATCGTTTTCTAGCCAATGCTATTGCTGCAGTTCAAAGAGGAGAAAAACCTGACCCTGCTGTAACAAGAGCAATAGGCTGCACTATCAAAACAAGGAACTAATCAATCTTGTAATTCAGGGTAGGACTGAATATCTCATACCCAATCATATAATATAATAAAAAGTCGGAGTGCGATTTAACACAGCTCTCCGGCTTTTTTTTTTGTGCTCTTCGTTAACTGGTTATTAATTTTCCCGCATTACATATTCATCATATTCCAGCTCAAAACGAAGTTTATGTTTTGATTCTTCAACAGCAAGATTCTGAAACACAGCTTTTATTTCGTGATTTTCTGTTTTTTGAGCCAGGTTGGTGTAGAGTTTGAAAGCTGCTTTTTCCTTTTTCATAGCCAGCACCAAAGCATCAGCATATTTCATGTCAGGTGAAGGTTTTACATTTACTACATAATCTGAAATCTGCAAATCCTGAACTTTTTCGTCGGAAAGATCAAATAATCTTTCGTCTTTAATCTTTTGCAGCCGAGCTTTATGGCCTACTTCTTCTTTGGCAAACTGAAGAAAAGTATCCTTCATCTCCTGGTTTTGCATAGTGGAGGCAAGTTGGTTATAAAAATCTACTGCCTCTTGTTCCGACTTCATGGCAAAGTCAAGAACATCGTCAATGTTTTTAAATTTTTCCATGTTGGTTATAATTTTTATGGAACGCTTATCAAATCTTCCGAATGATTGCGATTTGTTAAAGTTTTAAGACAGGCATTTTAATGTTAAATCAAACTGCTAATCAGCATTCCATAAGTTGCTAAATCAATTTTTCAAAGCTATTTTGAATAAAATCACATCCGTTCTCAAATAAATACAGCCTATTATCCTCATTTGTTGCAATCAGTTTGCGCTTATGATTTTCCGGAGTCAATTTTTGTAAAATTGAAGCTGCTTCAAGCATAACATCCACAGGAGTTTCATAATCATCCTTCAAACCAAATGCTTTATGCAATGCTTTTAGTTGTACAAAATTATCTTTTTCCAGAGGGCCTTGATGAGTTTTTCCAAATTGCTGAATGTACTTCTGGGTATTTGTAAAGCTTCCACCGGTTTCAAATGGCAAACTTGCCGGTAATATAAGGTCTGCCATAAGCGCAGTTTCACTTAGAAAATATTCCTGAACTACCAGAAAGCCTGCATTCGAAAGCCATTGCTTAACCTTTTCCTTATCTGAAGCTGTACCTAAGGGATCCTCACCAAAAATAAGCATATTCCTGATTTTTCCTTCCTGAAGCAAGCCCAGTTGATTAGAATTAATCTTTGCCGGTAGTTTCTCAATTTGCCAGGTTTCTTTTATCAATTCACTCACGCCGTTGGTATTGTTATTCCGACCCCCGACCATGAGAGTTGCGCAGCCACCCATATCAAAAATACCCTGGGAATTGTTTTTTTCTTTCAATGAAATCAGACCCGATGCCGATTTTCCTGTTTTTCCCGTAATATGTGAAAGATTTCTGAGTTCCTGGCAAGCATTACTACCCAGGTTCTTCTCAGCAAAGATTACAACTGCATGATTTTCTTTGTTATATTCCCTTGCAAATTCAATTATAATCTCTTTACTGCAACCACTTTTTTCAATAAGTTGCTCAAAGTTTTCAGAAAGTACCTTTTCCTTAAAATCTTCAAAATCCGGAATATGGTCATCCAGATAGACGCTGTTTTCAAGGCCCTCCTTTAATATTTGATAAATTACTGCCTTAATGAAATAATAATATGACCCGACCTTTATTTCAGAATCCGCTTTATGCGACATGCTGCTGTGTTCCTTATCAGATATCACTATTAGGGGGATATTGTTCATGAAGCAGTTGTTGTACACATAAAATCCGGCAACCCCGTTTTCAAGGTTTATTTCACTGCCAATCAGATAAATCTTACCAGCCTTTTCAAGTTGACTGAAAGGTACATTTTCATTTGAATTATCCAGGTAACCACCTCCGCGCTCCATATAATGGAAGCTGGAAATATTATTTGTTTTTACACCAGCCCTTGCAAGCTTCTGAATCAGGTATATTTCTTCATTTGATAATCTTGCACCCACATAGAAAGCATTTTTATCGGGTTCTGCACTCGAAATTTTTTCTTTAATTATTTCAAAAGCCTTGTTGAAGGATATATGCTTAAATTCGCCATTTTCCCTGAGCATCGGCTGGGTTATCCGTTCTTTGTTATTTATGTATTTATAACCAAACCTGGGAAATTTGCAGATATTTCCTTCTTTGTTTATTATCCCGTTACTGCCTGTAACCCTTGTTATAAAACCGGTTTTGTGATGATATTCCACTTCACATCCTATGGAGCAATAATTGCAAATTGATTTGAAACTTTCAGTAGCCACGGGGCCTGCCTTAAAGGGCACATTTTCTGTTATGGCTCCTGTAGGACATGTTGAAATGCACATGCCACATGATTCGCAATTCGTGTCAGTTAAACTGCCCTCCAGGCTGGGTGCAACATAACTCTCAAATCCTCTGTTGACAAGCCCCAGGGCATTAGCACCTACAACTTCCTTGCATATCCTCACACAACGTCCGCACAAGATGCATTTGTTGTTATCTATTTCAATATGGGGGTGAGAAAAATCAACATGAAACTTCTGATAGTCACCTGAAAACCTTTTGAGTTCAGTGTGGTATTTAGTTGAATACTTCTTCAGGTCACAGGTATAATATTCAGAGCACCCGCATTCAAGGCATCTCAGGGTTTCATCTATCGCTTGTTTTTTAGTATAACCCAGTTCAACCTCATCAAAGTTTTTCCGAACGGAAGGATCGATGGTAGGCATTTCCTCACGGCTCTGCTTTTCAAAAAATTCTGCATATTCTTCGGATTTTTGCTCCTGAAAGTTATTCTTCCTGCTGATGAATTCAAAATCGGGAGGTGAAACTTCCTGCCCACGAAGGAATTTGTCGCAACTTTGTGCTGCAAGGCGTCCCTGGGCTATAGCTTCAATAAGTGTTGCAGGACCTGTAACCCCGTCTCCACAGGCAAAAACATTTTTGATGCTGGTTTGAAGAGTCTTTGGATCTGCATCAATATCACCCCATTTATTCAGTCGCAATTCAATTTCAGCATGAGTATTTATATCATCTATAAAGTTGACATTGGTTTTTTGTCCAATGGCAGCTAAAATATAGTCAAGTTCTATGTCAAACTCAGAGCCTTCAATTTTAACCGGCCTTCTTCTACCGGAAGCATCCGGCTCACCCAGCTCCATTTGAAAACAAGTCAATGATTTCAGATTTCCGTTTTCATCCTTGTTAACCCTGGCAGGAGCAGTCAAGAACCTGTACTTTATTCCCTCCAGCTTTGATTCATGAATTTCGATGGGGTTGGCGGGCATTTCTTTTTCTGTCCGGCGATATAGAACCGTAACGTCTGTTGAGCCGCATCGCATGGCTGTCCTGCAGCAGTCCATGGCTGTATTGCCGCCACCTATTACGGCAACTTTTTTTCCTGTAAAATCATACTTCTGCCCGGTCATTTCCATATTGCGCAGAAAATCGATTCCGGAGAATATATTTCCGGCATCATCATTTTCACAACCAATACCGGTACCAATCTGCGAACCAATACCAAGAATTACAGCATCAAAGTTATCTTTCAGTTCTTTGTAAGAGAGATTATCACCAAGTTTTTTATTGTAATGGATTTCAACACCAAGTTCAGTAATTCCTTCTACTTCCTTGTTAATTATATCATTAGGCAAGCGATAGGGTGGTATACCATAACGCAGCATTCCTCCGGGATGGGAGCTGGCCTCAAATATCTCTGCTTTATGACCTTCGGTAGCCAGAAAATAAGCTGCACTCAGGCCACCGGGGCCTGCACCAATTACAGCTACTTTTTTTCCTGTTTGGGGTTTTACTTCTGGCATGAAGCGATTGTCAGAAAACAAATCTATGTCAGAAGTGTATCTTTTCAAATAATCAATTCCCACACCAACACCTTCAACCAGGTTTCTGCGGCAGGCAACTTCACAGGGGCGCACACAAACGCGTCCGCAAATTGCAGGTAACGGGTTGGTTTGTTTTATCAAACCTGTTGCTTCACGATGTTTTCCCTGATTTATGAGTGCGATATAACCTTGCACATCAACTCCTGCCGGGCAACGTTCTTTGCAGGGTGCCACACAATCGGCATAATGGTTACTAACCATTAGTTCCAGTGCAAATTTTCGTGATTTTACAACCCTTTCATTTTCGGTTTCAATGCGCATTCCCTCTGTTATTTTAGTGGAGCAGGCCGGCTGCAGACCACGCATGCCTTCTACTTCCACAACACATAGGTAACATGAGGAATAAGGTTCCAACCTGGGGTCATGGCACAAAGTAGGAATTTCAACACCCAACCGGCGCGACATTTTCAGAATGGATTCTCCTCTGAGTCCCTGAACAATTTTTCCGTTGATGATTATATTGAGTTTACTCATATTGTTTTAGCTTTTTTATAAACGCAAGCAGCAATAATTGAAATCAGACTTTTGAAATTTTTAAACTAATTCCGGTCAGGATAACCGTATGGCTTTAAATTTACATTTTGTAAAACATACTCCGCATTGAATGCACACATCCTGAAGAATATTATGAGGTTGTTTCTTCTCTCCTTCTATTGCATCTACGGGGCATCCCCTGGCACAAGCCATACAACCTGTGCAGTTTTCTTCAATTACCTCATAAGTGAGTAACTTTTTGCAGCTCAGTGCAGGACATTTATGATCACGTATGTGGGCTTCATATTCGTCGCGGAAGTACTTAATTGTTGTGAGTACCGGATTGGGAGCTGTTTGACCCAGGCCACAAAGCGAACTGTCTTTGATAGTATGGGCTATTTCTTCAAGCGTTTCAATATCATCCTCTTTCCCTTCGCCCTCCGTAATCCGGGTAAGGATTTCAAGCATACGTTTTGTTCCGATTCGGCAGAAAGTACATTTACCACATGATTCTTTCTGTGTAAAGTCAAGGAAAAATCTTGCCACATCTACCACACAGGTGGTTTCGTCCATTACAACCATACCACCTGAACCCATAATAGCACCTGTTTCATTTACCCTGTCGTAATCTACCGGGATGTGCGACAGGTATTCGGGGATACATCCACCTGAGGGTCCTCCAAGTTGAACAGCCTTAAATTTTTTATCCCCAATGATACCCCCTCCCAATTTGTAAATGATGTCTTTTATTGTAATTCCCATAGGTACTTCCACAAGGCCCCCATGTTTGATTTTACCTGTCAGGGCAAATACTTTTGTTCCTTTGCTTTTTTCTGTGCCGTATCTGGCATATGCTTCGGGTCCGTTGTAAATAATCCAGGGAATATTGGCAAATGTTTCCACATTGTTGATATTGGTTGGATGTTTCCATAATCCGCTTTCGGCAGGGAATGGCGGTCTTCGGCGGGGCATTCCTCTTTCACCCTCTATGGAAGCAATCAGTGCGGTTTCTTCACCACAAACGAATGCACCGGCACCTTCCTTGATATGTATCTCCATAGAAAACCCGGGTATGCCAAATATATTTTCTCCCAGATATCCCTTTGAGCGGGCCTGATCCAGCGCAATATTCAATCTTTTAATGGCAAGGGGATACTCGGCCCGGCAATATATGTAACCTTCAGAGGCACCTATTGCATAAGCGCAGATTATCATACCTTCAATTACGCTGTGAGGATCACCCTCAAGGATTGACCGGTCCATAAAAGCGCCAGGGTCTCCCTCATCCGCATTACATATTACGTATTTTTTATCTGAAACGTTGTTACGTGCAAATTTCCATTTCATACCGGCAGGAAAGCCACCGCCACCCCTACCTCTGATGCCGCTTTCCAAAACTATCTGAATTACTTTATCAGGTGATAGATTTGCATTGGAAATTTTTCGCATGGCATCATAACCACCCCTTTGTTCATACTCATCTACACTTTCAGGGTCGATATGCCCGCAGTTTCTTAATGTGATTTTTACCTGTCCGTCAAAAAAAGCTGAATCTTCCGATTTGTACTTTTCCGAATCAATAATGTACTCCGGAATGGGGGAGAAGTTCTTAATGTGTTTTTCTATGATCTCATCTACGCGTTTAACATCAACGCTGCCGTAAAGATACTTGCCTGTATCGTCAATAATCTCAACCAGGGGCTCACGAAAACACATTCCGATACAACTGGTTCTTTTTATATCAAAATCCAGTTTATCAGCTTGTCTTATACGGTGAAATTCATCGTATGTTTTGCCTGCACCTGCAGCCAGGCCGCAACTTCCAAGACCTACTATTACTGTTGCTTTTTTCATATATTGTGGTTGGGTTTTCTTTTGCTGTTAAATAATTTTGGTAATCAATTAATTATTTGGGAGGCTTTTTAGCAATAAAAAAACTCAGACTTTTTCATTTTCCCTGAGCTTTTCATTTCTTCTGATCTCTTTCACGATTTTTGCAGCTTGATTTGGAGTAAGTTTACCATAGGTTTCTTCTCCTATCATCATAACCGGAGCCAGTGAACAACACCCCAGGCATGCTACGGTCTCAAGGGTGAAAATTTTGTCTTCTGTGGTTTCACCGTCTTTCACATTAAGTAGATCAGACAACTCATCTGTAATGGCTGTTACACCCTGCACATGACAAGCGGTACCATGACACATTTTAATTATATGTTTACCGGCCGGGCTCAGCCTGAACTGGGCATAAAATGTTGCTACGCCATACATTTCATTTAGTTCAAGCCCGGTTACGCTATTAAGTTTGAGAAAGGCTTCCCGGGGAATATAGCCATAAATCTCTTGTGTGCCCTGCAAAAGAGGAATAAGATTTCCTTTTTTGTTTTTATACTTTTCAATGAGAGGCCTCATTAATTCCAGATCAATGCTTTCAGATAAATCCGAAATCTCATGATTTACTTTTTGTGGAATTCTCTTGATACGCATAGTTTTTTATAGTTTGGCGAAAAGTAAGAAAAAAAAATTAAGGAGAGATAAAAATCCTTTAAAAAAAAATAATTCAAATTTTATTAGGAAATTAACTTGAAATTTTATAATAGAACCTTTAAATACTTCCAGGGTGAATATAACGAATACGTTTTATCCTGTAAATATGGAAAAATATGGCGTATTTAAAGTATCCTTAAAACAGCAGGGGGTAGTATAAATTATTTTTAATCATTCAGCTTTACTCGCTGTAACGGGTAAATGGGGTTAGCTTTTGGCTGGCAAAGTCTTCTTTAATGTATTTAAAGTATCCGGTAATGGCAATCATTGCAGCATTGTCAGTACTATACTCGAATTTTGGGATATAAACTTTCCAATCGGATTTTTCTTTTTCATCCAACATTGCCTGTCTTAATCCTGAATTGGCCGATACACCGCCTGCAATTGCCACGTGTTTTATCCCCGTTTCCCTTGCCGCTTTTCTGAGCTTGTGCATGAGAATTTCAACTATGGTATGTTGGATTGAAGCACATAAGTCGGTTTTATTCTGTTCGATATAATCAGGATTTTCCTTTAACCGGTCACGAAGGAAATACAGGATAGATGTTTTCAGACCACTAAATGAGAAATCCAGATCAGGAATATTTGGGTGCGGAAATTTTATTGCTTCCGGATTTCCTTCCCTGGCCAGCTTGTCAATAAGCGGTCCGCCAGGATAGGGTAGTCCCATAATCTTGGCAGCCTTATCAAAGGCTTCGCCTGCAGCATCATCAATGGTCTGACCGATTACCTTCATGTCAAAATAATCTTTTATAAGCATGATTTGTGTATGGCCTCCTGAAACGGTAAGGCATAGAAACGGAAATTCAGGTTTTTCGGGTTGCTGTTCGTCTTCAATAAAGTGGGCCAGTATGTGGGCATGCATATGGTTTACTTCTATAAGTGGAATATTTAAAGCCATGGAAAACGACTTGGCAAATGATGCCCCCACCAGTAAAGAACCTAAAAGTCCTGGGCCATTGGTAAATGCCACGGCATTTAGCTGATTTTTGCTTATCTTTGCAATATCTAAAGCCCTGTGTATTACAGGGATAATGTTTTGTTGATGGGCACGGGATGCCAACTCAGGAACCACTCCTCCGTAAAGCTTGTGAACCTCCTGATTTGCAATAACATTGGCAAGAATTTTGTTGTTTTTTAAGATTGATGCACTGGTGTCGTCACAGGAAGATTCTATACCTAAAATATATGTGTCCATAAAAACCGGTTAATTAATTTTATCATAATGGCTTATCAAAGCCCTTATAAATGTAACAATTAGAGATTTTACACGTTAAAATAAACGTATAAATTCAGGGAGGCAAAGTTATCAAAAAAACACATTACATAGTCTTAATTACCATCTTCATAATGGTAATGCTTCCTTCACTGGCCTATTTTACTCTTAGAAGCGAGGGAGTTCAAACCTGGCTTACAACTAAAGCAGCCGATTATCTGTCACGTGAGCTTGATGCAAAAGTAACAGTGGGTGGAGTGAATATAAGCTGGTTTTTGAATGTGGTGCTTGAAGATATCAGGCTTTTTGACAGAAATGATAATTCGCTGCTTTATGCACGGAAAATGGAGTTTGATGTGGATAAGATATCCTTTTCAAGACGTAATTTGCTGATTGACAAACTTGTTTTCCACCAAGCCGAACTCAATATGGCTAAATACCATGATGAGGAATTTTATAATTTTCAGTTTTTCATTGATTATTTTGATAATGGAAAAACGACGGACACTATAAGCCTGCCTGGTTGGAATGTGGTTTTAAAGTCATTCGAATTCAGAAACTCAGGCTTGTCATTTATAGATTATGATGCTGAACATCTTGAAAATGGATTCGATCCGCTGAATTTTGCCTTTCGCGAGCTTTATCTTTCCATTGCAGACATCTCCTTTGAACGCGATACCCTGCAGGCAAACGTTACAAATTTTTCTCTCAAGGAGTCCAAAGGGCTGGAAATTAATAATATCAGTGCAAACCTTATGATAAGTCCAAATGGCAGTTATGCAAATAATCTGTTTATAAATACCGGGAACAGTAGTCTTGAAATGGATGTTGAATTTGATTATGAAGCATTCCAGGATTTTAAATCATTTGCCGACAAGGTAGTAATGAGTTTTAAAATAAATTCGTCTTCATTACAGCTTTATGAACTGGGTTATTTTATAACTCCCCTCTATGGTCTTGACAATAAATTGGTATTGCATGGAAGTATCAGTGGCACACTAAGTAATATCAGAGGTAATAATGTGTGGCTACATTTTGGAGAACTTACCAATTTTCATGGAAACTTTTTCTTGTCTGGATTACCTGATATTCAGGAAACATTCCTGAATTTTTCTGTCGAACATCTTGTTACAACAAGAAACGACCTTCAGTCATTTATTTTACCTCATGATACAGGTGTTAAAAATCTGAGTTTACCAGCAGAACTCGATAATCTTGGCATATCATATTTTACAGGAAATCTGACAGGCTTTATATATGACTTTGTAGCTTATGGAAGTTTGCGAACTGATTTGGGTGAATTGAAATCAGATATTGCAATCCGAAGTAATGACGATTTTACGAAAGTCAGCTACAATGGTAGTCTTGCAACAGCAGGTTTTAATTTGGGTAAACTTACAAATGAATCTATGAATCTGGGTCTGATCGCATTTGACGCAAATCTGAATGGTTCAGGTATTGATTTTTCAAGCCTTGATGTAACAATGCAGGGTTCTGTTAGTAAACTTGAATTCAATGACTATACCTACCGCAATATGGAAGTTGCCGGTAATCTTTCTGATAAAAGGTTTTCAGGAAATCTCCTGGTAGATGATACCAACTTGTTTGTTGATTTCAATGGACTTGTTGATTTTTCCGAAGATATACCCAGGTTAAACTTTACTGCTCAAATTGAAGATGCAAATCTTACTCTTTTGAATATTTACCAGCGCGACTCGGTTTATCATAGTGTTATTTCAACCATTCTTTCAGTGGAAGGAAAAGGTAAAAACCTGAATGATATTCAAGGTGATTTGACTGCCTACAGTACAGTTTATAAAGAAATAATCCCTGAAGATGATGGAGTTTTAAATTATCTCCACACAGATTTGCTTTCATTACAGAGTTTTCAATCTGAAGTAAATGGACAAACTCTGCTAAGATTCAACTCAGACTACCTTGATCTGCGAGTAGAAGGTTTCCTTAATTTCGAGAGACTAAATAAGGATATAACAGGTTTTCTTGCCCATTATTTGCCTTCCCGGTTTCCGGTTGATAAAGATGAGATAGCAGATGCAGACTTTTCCCAAAAAGGTGAATTTGAAATTAATTTCAAGAAAACCGAGGAACTTACGGGTATCTTTTTTCCTAAATTGAATTTATCAGAAAATATTTTTATAAATGGGAAGTTTGACATGCGAAAGAGGGATTTAGGCGTTAAAGGTAATTCGGAATATATAATTTTCGGCAACAACAGGCTTGATAATTTTTCTCTGGCTATCTCATCCGACAAAGAAAAGATTGAAATTCTGAACAAAGCAGACAGACTTTTTTTAAGTGACAGTATCTGGATGGAACAATTTGTTCTTTCAGCGGATATTTATGAGGACAATCTTGATATTACATCCAAATGGGAAAATCAGAACTCAGAATTTAATAATTCGGGTTTCATTGATGCACAGGCGAATGTACTTTCACCTCATAAGACTGAATTCGTTATTAAACCCTCATATGCATATATAAATGATTCCTTGTGGTCAGTTTCTTCTTCCAATCGTATTTTAATAGATTCGGCCTATATTGAGATTGAAAATTTCATGCTTTATAAGAATGAGGAATTTCTGAAAGTTGACGGGAGATTAAGTGATGAGCCCTCTGATGTTTTAATAATACTTTTGAATAATTTCAATACCGAAAGTTTGTCTTATTTCTTACGGGATCGGAAAATCGACTTTGCCGGGCTAGCAAGTGGAGAACTCACTTTATCAAATATCAAAAATACACCCAATATCGCTACTGAATTATTGATCAGGGATTTTGCATTTAACAATGATCATTTGGGTGATCTTTCTCTTAACAGTGTTTGGGATGCCACAGAAAAAGCATTTAAAATTGATGCAGAAGTTATATATTATGGTAATGTAGGCTTTAACAAGCCCTTAATAGCCCGGGGGTATTTTTATCCTGAAAGTGAGCAGGATAATTTTGACCTTGATATATTTATTGAAAATCTGCAGATGTCAATTTTCAGCAGATATCTGGAAGGATTTGCCTCCAATTTCAGGGGTCTGGCCTCAGGGAGGTTAAGGCTGGATGGTCCGCTTTCTTCTCCTGAATTAAGTGGCAGGGCGCGCCTGGTGAGAACCGGTTTCAGGGTAAATTATCTGAATACAGCCTATTCATTTGCCCATGAGATTGAGGTAGGGAAAGATTATTTCAGATTTGACAACCTTACACTTAATGATACAATTGGAAACTCAGCAAATGTATCAGGTATTATAAGGCATAATCGTTTTATGGATTTCAGCCTTGATATTTCTTTTCTGCTTGACAGAATTGCAGTATTAAATACATTACCCCACCACAATGAGCTTTTTTATGGAAGAGCTTTTGCCACCGGATTATTGCGAGTGCATGGGCCGGCAAACGACATAACCCTTGATATATCAGCGCAGGCGAACCGTGGTACTCAGTTTTTTTTACCACTTGACTCAAGGGGTGAGTTTTCAGAAACCAGCTTTATCAGTTTTGTTTCACCTGATAAGGTAAATGGTGGTTTGTCAACCCTCCCCGCACCACAAATTTCCGGTATTGCCCTGAATTTTGATCTAGAGGTTACTCCGGAGTCTGAAATTCAGATCATATTTGATTCACAAATTGGTGATATTTTACGAGGGCGGGGTTTTGGTGACCTGAAATTTGAAATAAACAGCCAGGGTGCATTTAATATGTACGGCGATTTTACTATACAGGATGGAGATTACCTTTTTACACTTCAAAATCTTATCAATAAAAGATTTCGCATGGAGCAGGGTGGAGTAATCAGATGGTCGGGTGATCTTTATGATGCAGATATTGATATGAGAGCTTTTTATAGGCTAAGAACATCATTATTTGATTTGGCTGCCAATCAAACCGATACTTCTGATGTTTATCGCCGAAGAGTACCCGTTGAAACGGTACTGCATCTGCAGGATAAATTATTTAATCCGTCTATATCCTTTGACATAAGATTACCCGGTGGTGACGAATCCACACGTGAAATGATTGAAAGAATCATTACCACAGAACAGGAAATGAATCGCCAGGTTTTTTCACTATTAATTTTAAACCGTTTTGTACCCCCTGAAGATGGTTTAAATACTGCATTGGGTTATGGAATGGGTTCTACCTCATCTGAGCTTTTGTCAAACCAGTTGAGCAATTGGCTTTCGCAAATCAGTTCAGATTTTGATATAGGTATTAATTACCGGCCGGGCGATGAAATCAGTAGCCAGGAAATTGAGGTAGCCCTCTCAACGCAATTGTTTGATGACAGGGTTGTGATTGATGGAAATGTGGGTGTTGCCGGTAATCACCCTGCTCAAAGTCAAAGAGCCAGTAATATTATCGGTGATGTGAATGTGGAAGTGAAGATTACTCCGGAAGGAAAATTCAGAGTAAAAGCGTTCAACCGTTCCAATACTTTTGACCTTTTAAATACAAATGCACCATATACACAAGGTGTCGGAGTATTTTACAGGAGAGAATTTGATAATATCAGTGAAATATTCAGAAGGAGACCAGGAACTGTTTTGGAAATTCCTGAACTGGATATGCCCGAATACCCCGAATATCCTGAAATTGAAGCATTGAGACCAGGATCTGACAATGCTGATCAGTAAGCAAAAAAACTTTCACTAAATCTTTTACACTTTAAATCTGCCTCTGACTTCCCTTAATTGTTCACGAATTGTTTTACTGTTTGCCTTTTTCTTCACTGAACGTGTATCTCCCAAAAGAAACCCATAGGCTTCCATTCCTTCAACTTCATCAAAAATTACTTTTAGAATAGCCATACCCGGAATAAACAGAATCATTCCTGCAAGGCCCCAAATGAAGTTACCCACAAAGAGAGCAATAATAGTCATCAACGGATTCATTGAAACTTTACCGCCTACAATTTTCGGGGTAAACAGATTGCTTTCAAAAAGCTGAATTACATAAAACGCCATAAAAACCCCTAATGGATACCATAAGCTATCTTTTGTAAGAAATGCATATAGTATTGGTAACGTTGCACCAATAAAAGGACCCAGAAAGGGTATAACATTCAATATAGCTGCAAAGCCGGCAAACAAAAAAGCATGGCTGATTCCCAGGCTTAGTAAAGCAATACTGTTAAGAACCATGAGAATGCATATGACCACAAACATGCCGGTAATATAGTTTTGTACCACAAGTTTTACCTTGGTTATCACATTGCGAACTTTTAGTTTATGCTTTTCTTCAAACGACATTAACACAAATTCAATAAGAAAATTCCTGAAGTACAAAAACAGGAAAATATATATGGGCATAATAAAAACCATGGTTAATGTTCCGGCGGTTGCTATTACTCCTTGTGTAAGAGCTGCTGCATTATCATAAAGATATTGAAATATTGCATTCTGAATATTTTCCCCGGAGATGGGAACAACTCCTTCCAGATTGGCTTCAATGTATTCATTTAAAATACCAAGATAATATCCCACACGGGCTTCCAGCAGAGCCAGGTCGCCACTAAAACGAAGGGTCTGATTGTAGAAAAAATATACCAGGGCACTTAGAAGTGCAATGAGTGATATTACACTAAGCCCTACAGCCAGGGCTTTTGGCACCCTTATTCTTTCCAGCCATGCGCTGAATGGGCTTATCAGTATTGCCAGCAACCCCGATATAAGCAAAGGCACTAAAATCACCTTTGCCTCGCGCATGATAAACACAATCAATACTGCACTCAATAGCAACAATGCCAGTTTAAAATAGAAGGGAAATCTGATTTTCATAATTGATTATTTAAAACAGTCTTTATTAACTGATAGCACATAATTATCTATTACATTAAGTTGTCTGGCAGTCTCCCAGCCTTCAAAACCACTAATGTCATCATATGCTACAGAATCAGCAAAAGTTCTAAGATAAACAGCAGCAACAGGCTTAAATGACCAGTGCCATTTTTCTTCTTCATAACCTTGCTGTCTGTTCTCACCCCTGGCGGTATAGGGTTGACAGAAGCCAAACCTTTCAGCATTTTCTTTCAGCCATTCATATTCTCTTTTTCCTCTTCCATATTCAAAGTATTTATTGTTCAAGCTATTAAGGTCAACATCTGTTCCCCAGTGATGACGTGAGGTGCCTGGCATGGCACTAAACCGAAGTATTTCAAGGGCTCTGTCGGCCGGGTTTGCAATGTCTGTAGCGTATATGTTTCCGCTCAGTACCTGCTGTCCGTTCCATTTATTATTCCAAATGCGCCGCTGATGAACAAAATCGCGGAAAGCTGAGATTATGACCAGTTCAATACCATCTCCCTTTGCTGCCTCATGCATTTCAACAAAAGCATCATATGCTTCGTGGTGCATATACATTCCGTCTCTGCTGGCGTATTTAATCTCAATCGGAGAAAGCAAAGAGTCTCTTTGAGAACTGCTGAGTTTGCCCAGCAAAATGTTTTTATCAGGTTCGGATATTTCAGGCATAGGTTCTTCTGTTTTAATTGTAAGCGAATCGGGATTTTGCTTATGAAATGTTTCAGATCTAACTTCTGAACTGCCAGGGGTCAGGTTTCTAAGGGTAATTCTGCATGCGCGTGAACTTACAATCAATATCGCAAGGATTACAACCAAAACGATAAATATGTTTGATTTTTTATTTTCAGATTTTTTTTTACGCATATTGATTATTCAACATTAAGTTCAAAAATAGTTATTTCAATGACAAATACCTTTGGTTTGAGAAACAAAAAAGTAATTTTGTTGTATAAAACAAGTTGATTGAAAATAAAATAATTTAACAAGTATGAAAAAAATTCTCAAAGCATATGAAAACATTGATTTTTTAAAATCACCACAGGCTCGCATATTAAGGATTATGTCGGAGTTTGTGGAGCCTCAGGCCCGTTTTCAAAAACATCAGATAAAAGATACTGTTGTATTTTTTGGTTCGGCCCGGTTGCCATCAAGAGAGGATGCTGAGAAGCAATTAGCTGAACTTAAAGCAAAAAAGAAAAAGGATGAATCGGCTATAAAAAAGGCAGAAATAAACCTGAAAAACTCGCGCTATTACGAAGATGCTGTAGAGCTATCCAGAAGAGTAACTGCATGGTCTATAAAAAACTATTACCACAATGGCCGCCGCTATGTGGTTTGTACCGGTGGAGGTCCCGGAATCATGGAAGCCGCAAACAAAGGAGCACATCTGGCCGGAGGTAAATCTGTCGGGCTTAATATCAGTCTGCCCTTTGAGCAATTTGCAAACCCTTACCTTGAAGATGATCTGAACTTTGAGTTTCATTACTTCTTTATGCGAAAGTTCTGGTTTGCTTATCCTGCAAAAGCTATCGTTATTTTTCCCGGTGGATTCGGCACGTTGGATGAGCTGGCTGAAATACTCACATTGGTCCAAACAGGAAAGATCAAAAAGGATATGAAAATTTTGATATACGATAGCATTTACTGGAACGATATCATCAATTTTCAAAAATTTGCTGAAAATGGAATGATCAGTGAAGAAGACCTGAATCTTTTCAAGATTTGTGATACGGTTGATGAAATGGAGAAGGAACTTCTTGCTCACTTCGAAAATATGAAGGACAAGGATAAGCTGATGTAAAGAACATCAGAAAGGATAACCGATAGCAAGATTCAGCAAAAGGTTGTCACGTCTCCAGCTCCTGTCGAGCGGACGTATGGATTGAAAATATCCCGGCGAATCATCATAGGGAACTGCCAGTGGGAATGCGAGGTCGAGCCTGAGGATGAAAAATGTAAAATCGAAACGGAGCCCGGCACCTGTCCCTAATGCCATCTGGCCAAGAAATTCTGATCTTTCAAACTTGCCCCCGGGGGTTCTTTCGCGTTCTTTCAGGGTCCATACGTTGCCCGCATCAGCAAATACTGCACCTTTGATAATATTTGTCATGCTGAAGCGGTATTCCAGATTGGCTTCCAGTTTCATATCACCTGACTGGTAAATATTGAATGCTGTTTGCAATGTGTCGGGCGAACTGTATGATCCGGGTCCAAGTGAACGAGGATGAAAAGCCCTGATGCTGTTACTGCCGCCGGTTGTAAAAATCTTTACATAAGGCAGGGTGGTAGAATTGCCATAAGGAACTCCAATACCTGCTGCCAGCCGGGAAGCCAGTTTCCGGCCATGACCCAGATCAAGATAATACCTCAGGTCAAAATCATTTCGGGCATATTGCGAGAAACTTTGGTTAAATATCCCATATCCGCCTTCTTCCTGCTCTTCACCCAGGTTGAGGCCATGTATTACCAGGTAGGCCATATTTCCCGAAAGGTCAATGTTGTAGTTGAAGTACCATGAGTGTTTTCGCTGTTCGCGCAGTTGAGAATTATAGTAATAAGAAAACTCTGATCCCAGCAGAAACTGTTCAAAAAGGCCCCTTCTGAAAAGTACTTCTTCCGAAAAGATCTGTTGATACTCTTCAGACACTGAACCCAGAGAGAAAATATTGAATATGAAGGGGTTAAAACGATATTGTGTGGTTACAGACTGATTCCACAGGTAACCAAAATTGCCTCTGATGGAAGAAATACTGAAAGCATCTGTTCTGCTACGAAAATTAAAGGAAAGCCCGAAGCGGGTTCTGGGGATAAATTGGGGCGACAATAACCCGTTACCAAAAGGAACAACAAACCTGGGAATGGTTAATTCTGCAGATGCCCCGGCTTCCCAGGAGCTGGCACTTGTTTCTCTTTTACCAATATAGGTTTCATAGGCCCCATCGAGATTCAGGGTGAAATTTTCTGCACCACCAAGGAAGTTTCTGTTATTGAAAGATAAGGATAAACCCGGGCCGGCAAAATTTGTGGATTTGGTTACACCTCTTATCTCTGCGCTAATGCTTTTTTTATCCATGGGTGTTACCTGTACCCTCAGATCAAGATAGGGTTTGTCATCATCCCTGATTTCAATGAAACGAAGATTTACAAACTTGAAAACTCCCAGGCCCATCAGGTGGTTAAGAGTAAGGTCATGGTCATTACTGTTATAAAGTTTGTCCTTTTCAAAAAAGATAGCCCGCTTAAGTGTTGATGGTCTGAATTCTCCATTGTTATTCAAAAGATAAATTCCGTCTTCAAGGTAAATGGTGTCATTTATCTGCTGCTCTTCAATCAGGGTAAAAGCGGTGTTGATGAATATATTTCTTATGTGAAAACTTTCTTTAGCATTGGCAGGAATATTGGTTTTAAGGGCAAGTGAAAGGCTTACTTCTCTTTCTCCACCGGTAGTATCTGCCCTGAAAAGCAGGAAATCAGGATGAAAATAAAAATAACCTTGTTCTTTAAGATGTGTTGTTATTCGCTCACGTTCATCGCGCAATACACTCAACCGGTAATTTCTTCCCGGTTTTATCAGGCTTTCTTCGAGCGATTCATTTATGTGCCTTGCAATTTCATTATCATGCTCAATGGGCAGAAGCTCAGCAATGGTGAAAGCAGGTTTTAGGGTTACTGTAAATTCGGCACCTGCTCTTTTTTCCCTTTCTTTGATTTGGTAATCAATTTGCGGGTCGAAAAATCCCATGTTAAACAAACGGTTCTGCATTAACTGAAGTGACCGGTCTGCGCTGAAATCTTCAAAAAGAACGGGAGGTCTTCCAATCCTGTTTCTCATGTAGCGGGTAATGGCGTTACCGGGGTCTTCACCTGCAACGTTATAAAACCATAATCTGGGTCGCCAGAACAGGAACTTTTCATTGGGCTGGGGACGGATTACCCTTTCAAGCTCTGAAACCACATCCCCTTTATTGGAGATCTTTTCATCCGATTCTATCTTAACCTTACTTCCTGTATAAAGTTTCTGGCCTTCATCAAGATATCTCATGTTGGAACAAGATGAAATCACCAGGGCCAGGACAATAATCATTAAATAATTACCTGGAAAGGATAACGATATGTGTTTTTTAAAAATCATTTTTATGGAATATCATCCTCATCTTCGGGTTCTGCAACGGTAGTTTCCTCTTCTTTTTTGAAGAGTTCTCTGAATTGATTGTAACTTCTTGAAAACATAATAGCTATACCTGTTTCAATTACCTGGTCGTCAAAAATATCACCGTAGTTCTTTTTTCTGAAACCTCTCAGGATAAGATTTCCTGCAGGAGTAAGAAGGTATTCGATATTAAAGTCGCCCGCTATTTCATTTGCTTCCCGACGGCGTGTTTCATCTTCCAGTTCAATATTTCCACCAACTGTAATTCTGACCCTGTCATTAAAAAAGTCTCGTGAAACTTCCATCTGGAGTTCAGTGCGGCCTGCTGCTTCTCCATTGGTGAAATCAACAAAGGACTCCACTTCAAAATTAATATCTACACCACGAATATAACGGTCAGAGATCCTGTTTAGCTGCTGTGAAAGGATCTGGCTGGCTGATGTCCTCGCAGTTGCAGTAATACCACCACCGCCCCCGCCTGTAATTGCTGCAAACGGGTTTTCCTCTATAAAACTTCCCAGAATTAATAAGGCAAATACTTGTTTATTAAGCTCCGATTCATTCTGGTTGATCTGGTTAATTCTTGCCATGATTGCGCCATCCATTGCATTCCTGTGTTCGGGAGGAAGATCTAGTTCAAAACTTATCTCGGGTTCCATGAGATTCCCTTTCATTTTCAGGTAGACCAGGAATGGATATTGTTGCCGCATAGCAACAGGCTGTTCCTGCCCGGCACTCATCTGGTTGGCCATAAGTTCACGTGCGCTGGTACGGTGAGTATAGACAGCTGTAATGTCAACATTGGCATCCAGTGGATCGCCGGTCCATACAATATTGCTACCGCTTTGAATCCTGAAGTTTCTGCGGATCACATCATAAAATGTAAGCAGGTATTCACCATCGGCAATTTCATATCGGCCGGAAAGAGTTATTCTTCCTCCCGGATCAATTCCAAAACTAAGCAACCCACCTCCAATAACTTCGATGAAATCACCGGCAAATTCATCGATAATAATTCTTACATCCGTTAGCGGGTCTAATTCCACATTCACACTTACATCCAGGATTTCGAAAGATGAGCGCAGTTCATCGGGTGGGGCGGTTTCTCTTGCCATTTCATAAAACAAAGTATCTCTGAATTGAATAAACTCTACAACTCCTTCGTCTCCAATTGCTTCGGGCATGGTTTGGGGAAGAGTAAGTGTGAAATTGGATCCTTCATTGAGCTTAAGCCTGCCTTCCACCACAGGATTAACCTGGCTGCCACGTAAACGCAAATCAGTATCCATAAGTATCCGGCCGTAGTATAGTGGATTCTGTCCCCGTGAAACATTCATGAGCAGAAAGTTTCTTGAACTCAAATCGAGATTTAAGACCAGTTCATTAAAATCTGCATAGTTTATGGTTCCGTTTAAATTTGCACGCCGCCCTGTAGAATCTTCCAGTGCTATGTTTTGAAGCCTGATATTTTGCCTGTCAAAGATGATTCTTTCACTTCTTAAAAAATATCCTGCATTGAGCGCCGGCACCCTGAAAGATGTTTCGTTGATATTGATTTCACCGGAAATGTTGGGTGATTCAGTTGTGCCGGTTATCTTCATTTTTCCTGCAAGATATCCCCTCAGGTGGGTTAGGTTGCCCGCAGTAAATCCTTCAAAACTGGGCAGGTCGAGTCTCTCAAGGTCAACATCCATATCAATTCCCGGTGAGTCACCCACAGTATAATTTCCGGAGATCAACAAACTGGTAACTTCACTTTGTATTGAGGCAAAAAGGTCGAAGCGGTCTTCAACCGGATTTTCTGCTTTCAGGGTAATATCTCCGATCATTTCCCCTCCATAGGTGAAACCACTAACAGATAGATCTGCTACAAATGCAGGATGTTCAAAGATATTCATCAGGCTGAGTTCTCCGTTAAAAATACCACCCAGCGGGGGGACCTGGTTCTCGGCAAATTCGGTCAGTCGTCCAATGTCAATCTGCCGGAATTCGATGTCGATAATAGGATATTCAGCGTCATGTTCACGGTTTTGGGCTGTGAGGGCGCGCCCCTCGCTTTCAAGTCTGAAGTTTTGGATGAATAGGTATTGCGGACCCCAGACAATTAAATTATCAGAGGGGATATTCCACGATTCTCCATTTAGCAGGAGTCCTTCTCTGGTAAATTGCAGCCTGTAAAGCGTATCAGCTAATTCCACGGTTCCGGCAAATGCGTAAAAGGGATTGTTCTCAGGGTCTTTGATTCCCAGGTTAAAGTCAAGAATTTCATTTTCAAACTTACCAATCAGTTCAAACTGATTTAAAGTAATATCACTGATGGTTAACGAATTCAGTTGAAGGTCAAAATCAAGTGATGTTTCATCGGATATTATGCTCAGCAGAAGCTCATCAGCATCTATGCCTGTATATTTTAAATGGGGGAGTGATACCTCTACCATAAGATCCCTGATACTGCTGTCGTAGCCCATTATTACCTTCAAAGTGTCGAAGGAATCAAGCCCGGATAAAAGTACCGAACTGATAAAGTCGTTGGGTATTATGTTAAGGTACATCTCAAATTGCTGATGTAAAAGAGTGTCTTCTTCCGAAACTTCAATAAATGGCAAATCGTAATAATGAGTAAAATGAGTTGAAATGATACCAGGGATTCCTGCCGGCGATATATTTCCTTTATAACCCGCCCGAATTAGTGGTGAGGTAACATTTAAATTGTAATCATCCCGACCTGATTCTGAATTTATCGTGAAATCGGGTACCCTGTAAATCATACCCTCAGATGCTACATTAGTTCCTGAAATAGTTAGCCAGCCATTGAAGAAATCGTCGACATCGAATACAATATCAGTTTCCACTTTTGTCTGAACCAGCAGATCGTTATCCACTAACCCCAGCTGTTTAAGACGGGCATATTCAACATTAATAGTGCTTTTAAGTGCAGGAACTTCAGAGAAAATCCCATATGATGCATCAAGGTCGAAATCGAGAAGTTCATCATTGTAGTGGGTCGACACAGTTGCCAGCGAGTCTTTGAGTTCAAATTGAAAGGCAATTTCTTCATAAGGATGACCGGCATATATCAGGTCATTGATTCGAAGGTTTGCCAGAAGTTGCATGGTTTGAGGTTCAATTCCCTGACCTTCAAAATCCAGTTCAAGGGCAATGGGTTCGGGGATGGTTTCGGCTTGCCTGAGAAGTTTACCGAAATCAAAACCTTTGGTGAAAAACCTGCCATCAAACAAAGCTTCTTGTTCTTCTGAGTCCTTCAACTCTCCTCTGAAAGCAAAATCTCCCAGATCTGTTCGAACAGATAGTTGTGTTTTGAAGTCTTTTAGTGAGCCATGACTGCGGTTATCAGCATAAATATATTCTGGCAGCTCAATTCCTTCCGGTGCAAGGGTATCGGGAAGATTAGCCAGGAAACGTTTGGGAGCTGCGAAAAACCTGAATAAAATATCATTTAAAAATATATTTTCAGGATCAGTGATGTTGCGAATTCTGCCATCAAGATAAGTTGTGAAGAAATCCGGACCCGTTGCCCATAAGCTGTCAATCTTTAAATCATTCAAAGTTCCGTTTATACTTCCTCCAAGTCTTGCCCCTTTGTTACCCGGCCAGTTGAAGTAAAATTCATTCATGGCAGGCACCAGGTATGCAAGGTCTCTATTCAGGTGACTGGGTTCAATTTCTAAATCAAGTGTATAATCGGGCAACATTTCTGAAGAAATATCCAGGAAACTTCCCGGGCTGGTGAGATGAAGAGCCAGCAAACTTTCTCCGGTTTCCAGCCGGAAATTTTTTATGGATGAACTTCCTGCAAGGTCAATATTGGCGTGTAGATTCTTTAACCGGAACTGATCTGAGAAGCCGGCACCCAGTTGCAAAAGGTCTATTTTTAATCTTTCCGGTTTTACAATGATGTTACGGGCTTGAAGTTCAAGGTTAGCCATTCTTATATTTTGCGCATCAAATTCATGCGGGTTGCTTTGCCCTGACCCATCCTGCATACTGAAAGCAGATTCTTTAATGCTCAGTTCATCAAGGATGATATTCCAGTCCATTACATCCGCAAAACGAAATGAAAATCCATCATTTTCCGGCTGATCATGGGCAATGGTAACGGTGTCTGCCGGCTCAGATGGAGGGAAAATGAAATCCGCAATCAATTGTTCTGCTGATAAGCTTTGTAAGTCGATAATAAAGTCGTGAAGCTGAATATTCCGGGGAAATGCTTCCAGCTTTGCGGCACTTATATCCATAAGAGTGCCGTCATAGCTTGCAAATGTAAATACGATACTTGAAAGATTTAGTGCTGTAGCAGCAATATCAAGTTCGGCCATTTCTGCATCATCAGCTCTGGGTGGCGAAGGAACAGAAGGTTCCGACATATTCATAACAACACTTAACTCGTCTATAACGATATCTTCTGTGTGATAGCGTTCATTGAGAATATCAGCCCGGCGCAAACGGGTATCAAAGCTGGTTAATGAAGTTTGCAGGTCGATACCTGAAAAATGGTCAATAAGCCGGTAGCGGATATTCCTGAGAGAAACCCTGTCAATATTGATTTGCCATTCACTCCCCTGATCATTCGGCTCAACGTATTCTTCTTTCGGAAGTGTATCACCGTTTTCGGTTGATGCAAATGCATCAATCAAAAACTGAAAATTGAAAACAGTGTCGGGCTTCTGCCGCAGCATATTGGCTGTAATGTTTTCCAGTTCAAGCTTATTCACATTTACCTTGTTTCGCAGCAAACCCATCATACCCACATCAACGAATATACTTCCTGCATACAGAAGAGTATCTCCTTCATAATCTTCTACATATATACCCTTTAAACCTACCGTTTTAGGAAAACGTAAGGATACCCTGTCAATTTCTATCGTAGTTTGTGTTTGCCGGCTGAGAGATGAAGTTATATGTCCGGTGATCCAGGTTTGAACAGACGAAAATTGCAATAATACTGTGATAATAAGAAAAAGCAAGAGAAAAGAAGCAATAATCCATGCCAGAATCCTGATGATTCTTCTCAACAAGAGTTTAATTCTGCTTTTGATTATTGCCATTGGAGTATAATGTGTTGGCTTTTCGTTATAATAAAATCAACGTCATGTATCTGGCTTTGTTTGATAAACAAAACCTGACAAATATACAATTTTGAAAAATTAATTATTCATCCGCAAATTTTAAACCATAATTTTTTTTGATCTTTCCATAGGGGTTAGTCGATTGTTTATCCCTGCTTCGATTGAGTAAGTCAAAAAAGCTGCGAAACTGCTTATTTTAGTAAAAATTAAAATTTTTTAAAATCTTACTTTGCTTTATTTTTGTACAATTTATGTTTTCAAACACTAATTAATATTTACCAAAAAGTAAAAGATTATGAGGTTAAAATTTACTTATTTAGTGATTTTTTTGATAACTGCCGGTTCAACTCTGCTTAATGCACAGATAACACCAAAAGATGGCAGTTTGCAGGAATTGCCGCAGTTTGTTGATTTTGAAGAATTTACCGGTGTTAATCTTTCAGAAATTTACCCTGGCTGGCAGGAGGGGAAGGGCTATTTGCAGCCTCAATATTCAGGAGGTGCATGGTTCAGTGCTGATCAGATTCATGACAGCAAAACCGCTGCTGTGAGGTTTTCTTTTATTGGGTTAAGAGATGAATGGATTATAAGCCCGCAGTTTATGGCAACCGAAACCACCGTGGTATCCTTTAAGGCTGCTTTAAGCCGTTTCTGGGATGATCCGGTTACAGGCAACCTTGCTTTCAATGACAGCATTTCGGTTCTGGTTTCTACCAATACCGAAGAGTTTGATTTCTCACACCTTGTGCATTCCTTTAAGCTGGGAAATACACCGGGTTGGGAACTGCAGAGATATCAGTTTGACCTGAGTGAGTTTGCAGGGCAGCTTATACATCTTGCATTCTATGCTTCCAACGGACAGGAACCCAATAGTATTGCAGCTTTTCATCTTGACGATATTATAATTAAGAACGCTGTTGCTTATGATGCCATGCCATTGGAATTACTCTCTCCTGTTGCTAATACCTGTTTTGAAGAACAAACACCGATAACCGTACTGATTAGAAATGACGGCCTGGATCCCATTTCGTCTGTACCTGTGAGGGTAAGGGTAAGAGGCGCTATAAACGAAAACTACTTCGGTATATACGAAGGAACCCTTGCTCCGGGTGAAGAAGGCAGTGTACATGTTGGCTTCGTTGACGGAACAGCTTATGGTGAATATACCTTTTATGTAGAAACAGAACTGCCAGGTGATGAATTCCCCTATACCAATGCTTTGAGGCCTGTAAAAATTAATAATGCTGAGCCACTTGAATTGCCATTACCTTTTATGAACTTCATGGGCTTTTTCTGGAATAACCTCGGTGATCTTTATCCAGGCTGGTATGAAGCCCGCGGAAAGGATTATCCGCGTGTGGCAATGGATACTGATTGGCAAGGTGCCAATTTTGACGGTGCACGAACAGCCAATGTTTATTTTGCCGGTTTGGGTACTGAAGACTGGATGGTAGGACCCAAATTTACAGCTACAGAAAACCTCGTTGTAGAACTCAGGGCTGCCAATGAATACCTGATGGGAGGACAACAAATGGGTAGTGATGATAAACTAGCTATAATGATTTCACCCGATTGTGGCGAAACGTGGGAAGAAGCCGCTGCAATTACTGCAGAGAATAATCTTTCGGGATCTTTACAACCTGTTAGCTTTTCCATTCCTGATTACGCCGGACAGGAAATCATTCTTGCCTTCTATGCGACAACAGGCAATATCAACGATCCCCAGCAGTATATTATGCACATTACAGATATTGACATTAAAAATCTTTATGATTTTGATGCCGGTGTTACTCGCATCATTTCCCCGGGTGCTTCATGTAGTTTTTCTGATGAAGAAGAACTGATAGTGGAGGTTAAAAATTTCGGATTGCAAACCATTTCCAATTTCCAGATCGCATACAGCCTCAATGATGCCGATCCGGTTGTGGAAACCATTTCACAAAGTCTTGATTACAAAGAAGTAATTGCATACACTTTCACATCAACTCTTGATCTTACCCAACAGGAAGATAATGTAATCAGTGTTTGGACCATGCTTGAAAATGATGAGTATGCCGGTAATGACGGGCTTATGGATGTTCCTGTTCTTTTGTCATCCCACGACCTGGCAAATGAAGGTCAGTATACAATGGGGTTTGAAGAACATGAAGACTTTTCTGACTGGCTGGTGGAAGATGGAAATAATGATGGAACAGAGTGGGAGTTATACGAAGATCCTGTTCATGCACATAGCGGCAGTTTTTCCTTTGCCTATTTTTCAAACCAGACCAGCAGCCCAAGCAACGACTGGTTGTTCAGTCCATGTTTCAATCTTCAGGAAGGCAATACCTACAATATAAGCTTCTGGTATAAAAACCGAGCAACTAATTTTCCTGAGAGTTTAAAACTTATGCTGGGTAATACACAACATTCATCATCCATGAATATTACGCTTATCGATTTGGGTGAAATATCCAATCCTAACTACCTGAAAGCCGAGGTGGAATTTACAGTAGAAGAAAGCGGTGAGTATTATTTTGGCTGGCATGCCTATGGTCCGGCCGATCAATTCGGAATGCACATAGATGACATTACTGTTTACCAGGTGTTTGATCAGGATCTGGCACTGCTGAATTTCAGAGCTGAAAGAATCAAGGATGAAAACTGCGTGCTGCAGGATGTTGATGAAATTCAGCTTCGTATCTGGAATGCAGGCACCGAAGAGGTTAGTCAGATTTCCGTAGCCATGGAAATTGATCATGCCGACCCCATTCAGTTTACAACGGACTTTACTCTTGAAGCAGGCGAAACAGCCTGGGTAAGCTTCAGTGATGGGTTTGTTCTTGACGCCTATGAGTTGTATCATCTTAACTTTTATATCACCAACGAGGATGATCAGAACCCAACAAATGATACCCTTACGGTTGACTCTTTCCTGCACTCCGATTATAACATGGGCTTTGAAGCCGATGAGGATTTCAGCGGATGGACCGTGCAAAGTCTTGCAGGGGTAAATGAATGGCATGTTTATGAAGGTGCAGGACAATCCAATACAGGAACACAGGCACTGGCTATCAGAACTGACGGTGCCGGAGGTAATACTGCAAATGACGACTGGGCCATCAGCGATTGCTTCTACCTGGAAGCAGGAAAATGCTACGAGATTTCCTTCTGGTACCGCTCATGGTTCTCAACCGAAAACCTGGCAGTTTATATGGGTACAGATAATGATCATTCAGCCATGGATGTTTTGCTCATCGACCTGCCTCAGTTTAACAGCAATGCCTACCTGCATGCATCCTACCAGTTTACTGTGGAAGAAGACGGTATCTATTATTTTGGATGGCATACCGATGGCGGTACCTCAGGACGTTACTATATTTTTGTTGATGATGTGAAGATCATTGAAGATGTTGCTGCACAACCTGTTGCAGATCCCTATACTGAGATCCTTGACCTGGAAGTATTCTTCAGCGCAAATGCTGAAAACTATTCATCCCTTGAGTGGGACTTCGGCGATGGTAATACATCTGACGAAGCCAATGTGTATCATGTGTATGAAGCAATCGGTACATACGACATAACTTTAACCCTTGGCAGTGGTTGTGTGGATGCCGTTTATGAATTCAGCATTACCATTGAATGTGTAATGGAACCTGATTTCGAATTTGTAGCAGATGGTACAGTTGTAACCTTTACTGCTCTTGAAGATGCTGCAGGCTATCAGTGGGAATTTGGCGATGGCACTCTCGGATGGGGCCATGAAGTAACGCACGACTATGATGTGGAAGAATCCCAGACATTTACCGTTACCCTTACTGCTTTTTACAACTGTGGTAAGGATATGGTTCAGAAGCAGGTGGAGGTTATTGTTACCGGCATGGATGATTTGGATGACTTGCAGGCAGTTGATGGTGATTTTTTACTTTATCCGAATCCTGCCAGCTCGTATATTATTATTTCATCAGCTTCACCCATGAGTAAGGTTCTTATTACTGACCTTCTCGGCCGAGTGGTCTATGAAAATCTGACAGCCGGGAAATCGGAAATAAATATTCCCATAGGCGAACTTCATACCGGGATGTACCTGGTACATGTTTATGGAGAAGGAGATGTTATGGTTAAAAAACTACAGATTAAACAATAGTCTGCATTTGCAGCGAAATATAAAAACCCGGAAACTTAATGCTTCCGGGTTTTTTGTGAGAAATTAATTCCACTGGAAATTTTATGTCTTTGGGGAGTCAAAATTCATGGCACTCTGCAGCTCATCCATCAATTCTGAAAAGATTTCTTTTACAGAGCTGATTTTTGTAGCCAGGTAAGCATTGCTCCCGGCAAATGCATATCCGCTTTTCATATTGCCTTTGTAGGCATTATAAAGGGCTGTAACTATGCAATAGGGACTGCTTGATATATCGCAGGTTCTGATGCAGTGGAAAGGGCATTTGATGGGAGTTTTCAGCCCCAGTTTTACTTTTTCAAGAAAAGAATTATTTATGGCTCTTCCGGGCATGCCTACAGGACTTTGGATAATCTCCATATCTTTTTCATGGGCGTTGATATACGACATCTTAAATGCCATTGAAGCATCGCATTCATCTGACGTAACAAAGCGGGTTCCCAATTGGGCCGCTTTGGCACCTTTTTGCAAAATGTTATAGATATCCATGCCAGAGTAAATTCCTCCTGCTGCAATTACAGGAATCTCCTGCCCGTATTTGTCTTCAAAATATTTTACTGTATCAACCACCTGGGGTACAAGTTCCTCAAGGCTGTAATGCTCATCTGTAATCTGGTCT
Organism: Bacteroidota bacterium; assembly: GCA_007693555.1. GTDB lineage: Bacteria > Bacteroidota > Bacteroidia > Bacteroidales > UBA7960 > SKVR01. The sequence goes on along the minus strand of REDJ01000122.1, from coordinate 6,653 downwards.
TTCTTAAAGCCAAGATGACCACCTGCTTTAGGGCCTTCAACCACAATAGCATCGGGAAGGTAATCAAACAGCGATTTCCATTTATCGCAAATAATTTTAGCGGCCCGTCCTGATGAAACAATGGGAACGAGTTTGGTTTTACTATCGGGGGTGAGAAACTTGGGCAGATCAAGCGGCAATCCTGCACCTGAAAAGATTATGTCAACCTTTTCGGTAATGGAAGTACGCACAAGGTCAGCAAAATTGGTCATAGCCATCATAATGTTTACACCAATGATGCCCTGTGTTTTTTCTTTCGCTTTTTGTATTTCTATTTTTAAGCCTTCAATATTGGCTTGCAGGTAGTCAAGGGCTGAGTTTCGGTGCACGAGACCTAATCCTGCTGCCGAAATTACACCTACACCACCCTGATTGGCCACTGCTGCAGCCAATCCAGACATAGAGATACCTACTCCCATACCGCCCTGTACGATGGGTACCGGAATAAGTAAATCTCCAATTCTAAAATCTTTGATCATGATCGTGTTCTGTTAAATTGGTGTTTTAAATGAATATAAAGGTAGGTAAACTATAAGGGCACCCGACTTATAGTTTGCTTTATTATTATTAATTAACAGGATTTTGATGATATGATTAAAGTTGTTGTACTTCCGGATGAGTGATAGCAGGCCGGGATAGATAAAAACTGAATAATTAGTTTTTTAAATGACCTGAAAATCATAACAATTTATAATTTTGATTCACCGAAAGATCAACAAATCTAAAAATCTTGATTTATGACTCATAACATAGTATTCGCAACCCTTATTGTTACTCTCATATTATTTGCCTGGGGGCGTATACGTCATGATTTTGTGGCATTGATTACGCTGTTTATTCTTGTTATAGCTGGTATTATTGATCCTGCGCAGGCTTTTAAGGGTTTTGGCCACCCTGCTGTAATAACAGTGGCGGCAGTATTGATCATAGGGAAAGGGCTTGAATTTTCGGGGTTGATTGATCTTCTGGGGAAATGGGTTATGAAAATCGGAGATAATATGCTTTTGCAAATTGCCGTTCTTTCAGTTCTTGTTGCTGTTGCATCAGCCTTTATGAACAATGTGGGAGCTTTGGCGATAATGATGCCCATTGCCATACATATGGCACGAAAAAGCGGAAATCCCCCATCTTATATATTAATGCCCATTGCTTTTGCTTCCTTATTGGGTGGAATGATAACATTGATTGGAACCCCTCCGAATATTATTATAGCTACATTTCGAGCTGATGAAATGGGTGAACCGTTTGGTATGTTTGATTTCTCTCCTGTGGGTCTTGTGCTAACCCTGGCTGGCTTGTCTTTTATTGTGCTTATAGGCTGGAGGTTGCTGCCCAAAAGGGCCGCAAAAAAATCTGATGAGGATACATTTGATATTGATGATTATATTACAGAAGTAGAAGTTGTTGAAGATGCTAAAATCATCGGAAAAACCATTGCTGAAATTACAGAAATCTCAGATGCAGACATGCAGATACTGGGGCTTGTTCGCAACAAAAAACGATTACATGCTCCTGATTTCCATGAAGTTATTTTGAAAAATGATATTATTATTCTCGAAACAGATGCGGATGATCTTAAAACATTCATAGAAGATACAAAAGTAAAACTGGTTGGAGATAAGAAGTTTCGAAAGGATGCAGAGGGTTCTGACAAGATTGCTGTCTCTGAAGCTATTGTTATGGCTGATTCAACTTTAATTGGTCGAACGGCCTCTGATCTGCGCTTGCGCAGTCGTTACGGAATTAATTTGCTGGCAATTGCCCGTCGCGAAAAACGTATTCGTCGTCGGTTAGACAAAGTGGTCTTTCAAACCGGGGACGTATTGTTGCTCCAGGGGCGTGAACATGTGCTGAATGACACCATTACTTCTATTGGTTGCTTACCTTTGGCTCAACGCAGTTTGCGAATTGGTTATCAGACAAAAATACCAGTGGCCCTTGGAGTTTTTATAACTTCGATTATTCTGGTGGTTACCGGACTTCTTCCTGTGCAGGTTGCTTTTTCAATGGCAGCAGTAGGCATGGTATTAAGCGGAGTTCTTCCCATAAAAAATGTGTATACGAGTATCAACTGGCCGGTGATTGTCTTGCTGGGGGCTATGATACCCGTGGGTGTTGCCCTGGAAACCAGCGGAGGTGCAAAGCTCATTGCATCATGGGTTCTTGAGATGGGTGAAATGATGCCTGCCTGGGCCATGCTCACCATAATCCTGGTTGTAACCATGTTTTTGTCTGATATTATCAATAATGCAGCAACTGTGGTGCTTATGGCACCTATAGCGATTAGTGTTGCCAGCGGATTAGGTTACTCATCTGATCCGTTTCTAATGGCTGTGGCCGTTGGCGGGTCCTGTGCATTTTTAACCCCGATAGGTCACCAGTCAAATACCCTGGTAATGGGGCCCGGCGGTTACAAATTTACCGATTACTGGCGCATGGGGCTTCCACTTGAAGTGATCATTGTTTTGGTAGGTGTACCCATGATTATGTGGGCATGGCCATTATAAAATCTTTCACTTTTTGCGCTTCATGATCCAGTATAAACCTTTCAGACCAGGTTTGATATCATCGGTAACGAGAAGAACAAATATCTTCTCAATATAAGCCAGTATACCCCAGCCTATAGCAATGTAATAGAACCACAGGTTAAAACCCCATACGAACAGGACAAAAAAGAATGCTCCCTGAATGTAACCTGCTGCAACCGCACCGTAAAGGTGCAAACCGGGGATTTTTCCGAAACGTATAAACGCCACAATGTAACTCAATACAAAAATGGCAAGGAAGATATAAAGAAACCAGGCATGGGGCTGAACATCATCCCATCTGAAAATGAATAAACCTGTGATGGCCAGGATATAGGTGCCCACATCGGCAAGATTATCGAGTGCGGCTCCAAAACGCGTTGTCAGTTTAAAAGTCCTTGCAATAAAACCGTCAAGTATATCGCTTACCAGGTTAATACAAATCAAAATCACAAACCATAACTCTTGCCCGGTAAGTGCCAGAATCAGAATGATGGGGAAAGTAATAAGTCTGTAGAAACTAATGGCATTGGGTAAGTTCAGGATATTTTCTCCGTTATAAATCCATTTCATAAACTTAGTTTGTTGGTTTGTAACGATAAAAGTAAAAAAAATGAAACGAAATAAAAAAATACCGGAGATTGATTTCTTTCTCCGGTATTTTTTAAGTTTAATAAATCTTGAATGTAATAGTGTCTTATAATTCTACATTGTATCTTGAACCATCCACCCCAACAGCAACAACTTTAATATTTGACGGAAGTGCCGGAACAGAAAAAGTATGGAGCGATGAAATAAAGAATAACTCATCTTTGTGGTAAACTTCAAAGGCAGCCACATTTTGCCAACCGGTCATGTTCAGTAAATCTCCGCTTCGGCTACCAGAGCCCTCAACTACAGAGTTTCCGGTCTGAAATATGTTAACTGTAGCGTCAGTAATGTATTGCACCACACCAGAAGGTTCCGGATATCCCTGCTGAGTAATCCAGGCTTTTGTTTCGTCAATTTGCTGTTGCGTAACTGTAAGACGTCGGGTTCCGTAGTCATTGATATCTATATCTATGGGTGTGAGGAAACCCCAGGCTTCGAAAAATTCCGTAAGGTCTTTTTGTGCTACCTGCACAACAGTTTTTACAAACTCTATCTGGCAATGCCCGTCGGTAGGCGGATCTGGGTTAACGCGAATTTGCTCATGAAGATCCTTGTAAAAGTCATTGTAATCATGTGCTTTGGCAAAGTAAAGTTGTAATTGCCAGAAGGGTACAAGTTTGCAGAATACATCATCATGCGCGCCATGAGCCAATCCGGGTGCAATAATTTCCGAGAAAGCCTTTTCATAGCGATTACTATATCCGGAAATGTTTTCAGTTTGCAAACGTGAAGCATTGCCAAAGCTGGTTTGTACGTGCTGAGAGTAAATGTTTACGGTTACTTCTGTAAGGCCAATCCACATAAGGCCTGGCCGGGTCTGGTGAATATGCCCTGTTTCGTGGGCCGGGCCCCAGATATGATCTCCTCTTAAACTTGCATGGTTGGCTATATGTATCAAAGTGGAAGGTGCATATTCTGTGGCATTTCCGGTGGCATGCATGTATACTCCCGGACTTGTATTGGTTCTGTAATAAAGCCGACCATCAGGTACCCTGTCATATTTGTACAATCCCATAAGCTCCTGCTGCAATAAAACAATGCTGTCGTATACCTCAACCAGGCGGGTTGCATCGGTTACATATTGTTTCAGTTCATTGGTTGTAAATGTAATATGCGATTTTTCTCCCTTGAGGTCAAAAAAATCGCAGACAGCATTGGCAATCATCTTATCCCAGTCTTCATTGGTATGCATGCTCAAATCAAAATAACCGTTGATTTCTCCTGATGCTATATTAACTTTTGTATGATGATTATGGTCTGCATGATAAATAAGGTATATCAATCCATTTACCGGTGAGGTGATACGATTGGGTCCCGGATTGAGAAAGAAATCCTGACCTCCATATCCGTCATAATGATCAACAATCCGCAAAACCAGCTCAGCCTTTATCTCATCAACAAATACAACAACATCTTCTCCGGCTTTTACATAAATTCCTGTCATATTATCATATGATCCCATCCGGTTGGTTTTGTTTTCTGCACTTATAATGGCAGGATCAGGATAGGTTGAATAATCGCCAATTCTTTCTTCTTCATAAACACCATCATATATGGCAAGTGCCATGTTGCGTATAAAGTCATTTTCTATCAATCCTAATTGCTCTCTGCCAACACCTTCTTTGATTTCCGAAAAACTCAAATCAGTGAAATAATCAGCATAACTTTCCACTTGCTCACTGAATTGAAAAAACTCGAATTGTGAAGCCGAAACAAAATCATTGTATCCTTCATTAATAACCAATTTTATTCCAGCAGGATTGTTAAATCCATTGGAGAAGGTAATTCTTCGTGTGGATGAATTGGCTGAAAAATCAAATGTACCCAATTCGTAGTATTCATCCTGTCCTTCACTTCTGGTAAACACATCCATGCTGAGGATAAATCCGTTTACACCTCCGTCTTTTCTGGGATGGTATAGCATGTAATCTATTACATCGGGTTCATTATCAAAAATAAATTCTATAACAACGGGTACTTCAGGAAATAGTGTTTGATTCCATCGGCTATGGTAAATAGTACTATAATCTCCGTCAAGGGCTTTTAAAATATCTTCACCGGGCTGGTTCTCACTTGCTGTGGCTGATTTTATAAAAACCTGTATGTCTTGTGCAATACCCTCAGCATCACCTGGGGTATAGAAATCTGCAGGTTCTTCAATTTGGATGTCATCTTTATCGGTTGAACAGCTGCCTGACATAAGGAAAATTGTTGCAGTAAATGTCAGCGTAAGTGTTAGGAAGGTTTTTTTCATTTTTTCATTAATTTGAAATTTGAACAAAGATAAAAAACATATTAAAAAAAATAGTTAACAACGACAATCTTTTTATTAATTATTCTCTTTTTTGACTGTGGTATTATACTATTTTTAGAGACTTCAAATGTGTTATCAACATCTTTTTTGCAAAGTTTTCCTAATTTTGCCCTTTTTAAAAGGATAGTTCTATGGAAAAGAACGGAGATCCCAAATTATATGCGCTATTGGAAGAACTGAACATTCATTACGAATACTATGCCCACCCTCCCGCGCCCACCATCGAAGAAGCCATAAAGTACTGGAAAGACGTGGATGCCACCCATTGCAAAAACCTGTTTTTCCGCAATCACAAAGGAAACCGGCATTATCTGGTTATACTTGACCATAAGCAGGACTTGAATATCCGTGATCTTGAACAAAGGCTTAAACAGGGAAAACTCACCTTTGCTTCACCCAAACGAATGATGAAATACCTGGGTATTGAACCCGGCTCTGTGAGTCCGCTGGCACTTATTAATGACAAGGATAACCACGTGCACCTTTTCATTGATGAAAATCTGAAAAACAGTAAAACCATAAGTTTTCACCCATGCATAAACACTGCTTCACTGGTTATTAATTACAATGACTTTATGAAGTTTCTGAAGCACCTGGGCAACGGCTGGGAGTATGTGAGGATGTATGATTGATGGGTTGATAAGTTGAAAAGTTTGAACTTAATGGCAGGGATGGCATCCCTTAATTCATCATGCCTGTTTTTTTTAATAAAGTATTATTTTATCTGTAAGCCTGAATAATCTGCTACTGTGTCCAGGGATGCAATCCCTTAAATGCTTTGTATTTCAATATTTAAGACTGGTCAAATAAGTGTGTCAAAACATAATACCTTTAAGTTAGGCATTTAACTCAATGTTTGCAACTTCAGCAAATACCCCACTTTCAGTTTTGCATTTATTTTTTATACTTTTGGGTTAATCATTTTTCTAAACTATGCAAATTCTCATCATTGAAGACGATCAGCGGCTGGCCAATATCATCAAACGGGGTCTGGAAGAAAATAGTTATGAGACAAGAGTGGCCTACGATGGTAAGATGGGTTTAAAACTGGCACTGGGTCAGGATTTTGATCTGATTATTTCTGATATTATCCTTCCTGAAATCAACGGCCTGGAACTTTGCCG
>REDJ01000028.1 GCA_007693555.1 Bacteroidota bacterium | reverse complement strand
AAAAAACGGTTTCGGAAATTGCACAAAAGGGATTGAAACTGATACAAGGTTCAGCTATTGAACTGGATATGTTTTACCGCGGTAAAACCGGTATTGGGACCTGGTTTCATGTGCTTGCCGAAGGTCAGGTTGAAAAGAGAATCCAACCCAACAGCTATGTGGTAACCACTGTAGAAGATGACAAATGGACAGCCGGAAAAGCCGATGCAGCAACTGTGGCAGCCATTGAAATCATCAAGCATGATTTGAAAGACCTTTTTTTCCAGATACAGGATGTTGCGGGAAAAGGTCTTGATATTTACAAATTGCAGAAACTTGTAAAGCAAAATCTTTTTCCCATGGCGGTTTTGAGCGAACTGGAAAAAGTGATTGATGAAATAAAATCTGAAAATTCTGTAATTCCCATTTCAGATTTCAACAAAAGAATTTCGGAGATTGTGGCTGTGGAAACGGCTCCGTTTATTTATGAGCGCATAGGGGAGAGGTTTCAACACTATATGATTGATGAGTTCCAGGATACATCAGGTTTGCAGTGGCAGAATCTTTTGCCTTTGGTTGACAACTCCCTTGCCTCGGGCAATATGAACCTGGTGGTGGGCGACGGCAAACAGGCCATTTACCGTTGGCGCAACGGCGATGTGGAGCAGTTTGCATACCTGCCGGAAATTCCAAAAAGCATCCGGGCGCAGGCCCGCGACCACTGGCAGGCTAACCTTCAGCGAAATTATCATGAGCTTGCCCTTGATACCAATTACCGGTCGCGGCAGGATATAATTCAATTTAACAATAGTTTCTTTGAATTTTCCAAAGGCCTTCTGCCCACCGGTCTGGATAAAATTTATGAAGGACAGAAGCAGAAATACAGGGAAGATAAACCCGGCGGATTTATACATATGGAGTTTGTAAACCCTGAAAATGAAGACGATGAATTGTCATACCAGGAGCTTACCCGTATGCGCATTCTTGAAACCATACAGGATCTGCAAACCAAAGGACATCCGCTCAATGATATTACCATCCTCTGTCGCGCCAACGTTCAGGCGAGTGCCATTGCAAGGTTTTTGCTGGAAAACGGGTTGAATGTTATTTCATCCGAATCCCTGCTTTTAAGCCAGTCGCCCAAGGTAAATTTCATGATTTCCGTATTGAAATTACTTAACAATCCTGCCGATCAAACCTGCTATGTTGAGTTTCTGCAGTTCCTGGTAAAAAGCGGGAAGATTGGTCATTCCTTGCCTGAAGTGCTCAGCCATTTCAGTCCATCCTGGAAAAGCAGGGAAAGCGGAGAACACAATTTTCAATTGCTGGAAAACTACCTCCAAAACCAGGGCATAGATTTCTCCTTCAGCCATTGTCGCCATCTGGGACTTTATGAACTGGCCGAAACCGTCCTGCAGAAATTTCTGGCAGAAAAAACCATCGACCCTTTTGTGGCTTTCTTTATGGATGTGATCTATGACTACAGCAATAAATTCATTTCCTCGGCATCGGGATTTCTGGAGTGGTGGGAGAAAAATGCTGATAAATTTTCGGTGGTGGTGCCCGAAGGAGTGGATGCAGTGCAGGTTATGACCATTCATAAATCGAAAGGGCTGCAGTTTCCGGTGGTAATCTATCCTTTTGCCGATGTAAGTTTTGGAAAACTCTCAAAAAACGGGCAATGGATTGAACTGGAAGATTTACCTGGTACTGAACCCCTGGATATAGCATGGATCAGGATATCGAAAGCATTACAGGAAACTTCTCTTGAATATATTTATGATGAAGAACAGGGGAAAACCCTCCTTGACATACTTAATGTTATGTACGTTGCATTTACCCGGGCAGTGGATAAACTGTTTGTTTTTTCTCAACTTCCGGGAAAATCATCCAAAGGAGACAATGTTCCCGCATTGCTTGTCAATTTTCTTACATCCAGAAATATGTTTTCAGAAGGAGAAAACATATATACTTTTGGTGAAAATCATAGTCTGATGCCTTCTGAAGATTATGACATTAACCGGGAAGCTTCCGCAGATGTTTTCAGGGAATACATTTCATCGCCCTGGACCGATAAAGTAAACATCAGGTCTCTTCAACTGGAAAAGAAACCGGGAATTCTCTCAGATGAAACATCCGAAAGGGGCTCCTGGATGCACGACATCATGGAAAAAATCCATACCCCAAAAGATGTTGAAAAAGTTCTGAATCAGTTGCTGGAAAGCGGGCAAACAGATGAAAATGAAAAATCCAGGTTGCAATCACAAATTATTTCCATACTTAACAATCCTGTTATCAGCCCATGGTATGCTGATGGTCTGGATGCCCGCAACGAATGTGGTATGTACGATGAACAGGGAAGATTTTTCCGTGCCGACAGGGTAGTGCTTCAGGGTACAACAGCTGTCATAATCGATTATAAAACCGGTGATCCTTACCCGCATCATGCCCGCCAGATCAATAACTATGCATCCATCATTAAAAAGATGGGCTACAGCGATATAAAAAAGTATATCGTATATCTCGACCACGGTAAAATAGAATTGG
>REDJ01000156.1 GCA_007693555.1 Bacteroidota bacterium | reverse complement strand
TGTAGGCCTCCATATCGCCACGTATTACGATGGCATCGGGGCAAAGCTGCAGGGCCATCTTCATGGGCATGGCAGAGCGTACTCCATAACGACGGGTCTCATAGCTGCAACTGGCCACCACACCACGGCCTGCCACGCTTCCTATAATAACAGGTTTACCCTGCAGGCTGCTGTTGAGTAACCGCTCTACCGACACGAAGAAGGTGTCGAGGTCGAAGTGTACGATATGGCGGGTGTTATATGTCAAATGTATGTATCGTTTTTGATGTTTAATGTTGAGAACCTGGAGGGTTCGAAATCCCGCCCGTGCGGGATCAAATGTTGAGAAACGAAGTTTCGAAGTCCCATTCATACGGGATCAAATATTTAATATTTGATAGTAATACAATCATAAAATATGTTTGTAATTTAATCAAAAAGATATAACTTTGTAAGAGAATTTTGTTAAAAAAGCTACAGGCAGCTGTAAGTTGCTGTTTATCACCAATACAAATTGTTATGGAATTACATTTTGCAACCAACCTGAAATTGCTGCGCAAGCGCCGCAAGCGCACCCAGGATGATGTGGCATTCTCTTCGGGTATCAAGCGTCCTACTCTTAGCGGATACGAAAACAGCGGGGTGCTTCCCAGCGTTGAAAACCTGCTGGCCCTTTCCGATTATTTCGGCATATCGGCCGATACATTGTTGCGGGTAGATTTGCGCAAACTTTCTGAATTTCAGCTTTCGCAACTGGAGCGGGGAGGCGATGTGTATGTGCGCGGAAGCAACATACGTGTACTGGCAACTACCATCGATAAGAGCAACCGCGAAAATATTGAACTGGTAACTGAAAAAGCCAAGGCTGGCTACAGCACCGGTTTTGCTGATCCGGAGTATATCAAAGAACTACCACGGTTTCAATTACCTTTTCTTTCAGGTAATAAAAAATACCGCAGCTTCCAGGTGAGCGGCGACTCTATGCTACCCATACCTGAAGGGGCCTGGATTACCGGAGAGTTTCTGCAGGACTGGACCGATATCGCCAGTGGCCAGCCCTATATCATTCTTACCCTCAATGATGGAGTTGTATTTAAAATTATTGAAAACCAGATTGAAGAAAGAGGAGTACTGCGCCTGTACTCACTCAATCCGATTTATAAGCCATATGACGTGAATGTGTCGGATGTTCGTGAAGTGTGGAGGTTTAAAAACTTTATTGCCGAAGAAATTCCTTCTGAAGGAACATCCCAGCAAAACCTGGCACGCATGCTTATGGAAATAAAAAAAGATGTGGAAGACTTGAAAGGGAAAATTAAGTAATACGGTTTTTTTAAAAAGATTGTTTGAATACAAATAAACAGGAAATTACATATTCTTTGTAAATAATAAAGGTATGGGCAACTCAGTTAAAATAAGCTTCAGACATAGGGATAGGGGAGGTTTCCCCTTTGTTGCTTTACTGATTACATTGCTTCTTTGCGCAGGTTTTAATGATGACCTTTTAAGTCAATCCCGGCCATTTTCCAACAGCCATTTTACCACCATCAATGGCCTTAAATTACACTACCGAGTGTGGGAGCCTTCCAAAGAAAATCTGGTTGGAAATGTGTTTATGGTGCATGGTTTCGGAGGTTCTACTTTTTCCTGGCAGGGGGTGGCCGATAGCCTGCAACAACTGGGTTATCGAGCTGTTGCAATAGATGTTCCTCCATTTGGCTTCAGCGACCGGGCACCACGACAGAACCATTCAGTTACAGCTCGTGCTTCTTTGCTTATTGCTTTACTGGAACAGGAGTTTCCGGGTACCACCTGGCACCTTGCAGGTCATTCTATGGGAGGTGGGATTGTACAGGCAATGGCTTTGATGGAACCATCACTTTTTGAAAGCGTCAACTTTGTTGCAGCAACACTTTTTTCTTCCATCAAACCTGGAAGCAGACAGTCGCCACTATGGATGAGTATACCGGGTCTTACTTCATTTGCTGGTAACATCGCAGAAAGCTGGATCATTAACAGGTCAAGAATCGAACAACTTTTGACTTCTGCTTACGGGCAGAACCCATCGCCTGAACAAGTGGAGGGTTATCTTTTGCCTCTTCAGGTGCCCGGCACAGCAAGGAGTATTCTTCATATGCAACGCTTTAATAAAGAACTGACCGAGCTGGATGCCAAAGCGCTTTCAATCCCGGCACTGGCAATATGGGGAGAAAATGACACATGGGTGTCGTTACAATCGCGCAAAAGTATCCTGGAACAAATATACGGGGTGCAACTGAGGGTAATTAAACAGGCAGGCCACAACCCCATGGAAACCCATTTTAAAGAATTCATAGACATTTACATTGCCTTTCTCGATAATCTGTAATTTTGCACATGGAATACGAAGAATTTTTCGGAGAATATTTTAACATCAGGGATGAACTGGACCGCCATTGTGCTGAACTTTACAAATTGCACGCTCCCCATCTGAACTGTAAATCCGGTTGCGATTCATGTTGTATGGACTTCAGCATTTTTCCTGTGGAGTTTTATACCATTAAAAAACAGGCAGGGTATAACCTGAAAAAGGGTAATATATCTGCTTCTGAAGGGGAGTGTCCTTTCCTTGTAAACCATCGGTGTGTAATTTATGACGCAAGACCTATTATTTGCCGCACACAAGGATTACCACTTTTGTACATGGGCGTTGAACAGTGGGAACTTTCAGCCTGTGAACTCAATTTTACCAATTTTGATTTTAATGAATTTACAGAAGAAAGTACTTTTCCTCAGGACAAGTACAATAGCAGAATGTTTCTCCTTAATCAGAAATTCCTGAAATTTCTGCCTGCTGAATTGTATAATGAGAAAACGCTTATTCCCTTACGGGAACTTGTAAAGTAACCTTTGAATGGCTTTTGAAAACTCCTGTTGATGCAATTATTCAAACATAAAGGAAATCATAATAATCTTGGAGTTCAGGCGATCTATTGAATTGGTAAACATCGAGTTTTCCCGTGAAAGCATATCCCTCAACCCAAATGATGCTTTTATTTCAGTTGAGAATTTAAAAAAATAGAAGTAATGCTCAAATCCTACTCCCAATTCATAAAAAAAGTCATTTCTGCCAATCGTAGCAAGTACTACTTCTTCAAAATCTTCTTTGTCTTCCACTGATGCCAAATCATAGCTGTATTTAATCCCACCGATTACATATGCCCTTGTATTTGTCATTCTGATGGATTTATATTTCAGGTGCAACGGAAGATCAATAAAAGTACTTTCAATGGGTTGAGTGCGGGTAACAGAGTTTCCATCTCTTACTCCCCTGTATATGATATTGCGATCGCCAAAAGAAAGTGTGGGAATAAATCTGAGATCCCATTGATCAGCAAGTCGCAGGTTGGAAACAATACCAATATGAAAACCATATTCAGCACGTGTGAGGACTGACTTTAAAGTATCAAATTCATCAATACTGTTGCCTGCCATCTGTGTATTGTGGAGATTATCAATGGGTCTCAATGCAAAATCCATTTTGTTAAAACCAAGGGAAAATCCAAAATGATAGTCTTTATCATCATACTGAGGCAGGTTTTCAAACCTGAATCGCCTTTGCCCCTCTGCTTCTGCTATATTGAATATTGACAGGAACATTACCAGTGCTGCCAATAAGCCAACTCTGTTTATTTGCTTGCTCACTTTCTTTGTTTTTGGATTATTTTGAGTTAATTATGTATGCAGAAAAACGTTTTTGAAAACTGAATATTGCAAAGTACAAGAATAAATTACCTTTCCCTGCCGTGAAATAACAAGCATAATTCCTCTCAGGAAATTTATTTTACTCCCTCATAAAGATAGGTAATCCCCATGCTTAGTTTTTTAAATTTACCCTCACTGAATCCGGCTTCTTTCATGAGTTCGGTGAATCTTTCACCAAAAGGGAATGTTTTAACAGATTCAGGCAAATACTTATAAGATTCATAGCTTCCGCTGAAAACCTTTCCCCAAACCGGAAGAATAAAGTTGAAATAAAAACTATAGGCCTGTTTTACTGGAAACCCATCGGGCATACCAAATTCAAGCACCATAAAAACACCCCCGGGTTTTAATACTCTGTGGATTTCCTGCAAACCTTTCAAAGGGGTTTCGAAATTACGAACTCCGTATGACACAGCTGCAGCGTCAAAACTATCGGTTTCAAAAGGCAGGTTTTCTGAGTCGGCCTGTTTTAATGTGATTATCTTATCAAGTTTCTTTTTTTTAATTTTTTTTACACCCACTTCGAGCATGGTTTCGGCAATATCTACCCCAATAATCTGTGAGGGATTAAGTTTTACCAACTCGATGGCAAGATCCGCAGTGCCTGTAGCCACATCAAGGATAATGGATGGCTTGTATTTTGCCATGTCTTTTCTTAACCTTTTGCGCCATTGGCGATCGATCCCCAATGAAAGAAAATGATTCAGGTAATCGTATCGATGTGCAATACGGTTAAACATTCCGCGTACTTCTTCTTTTTTGCCGGCCATGGGATTGAATTGTGTTTTATTTACTTGCTATTTTTTTGATTAAAGAATTATTTTCATTACAACTTTTAAGAAACTCAAGGAGAAAGTCTTACTTTTTCCCATTTATCATCAGTATTATTGCGATGGAAAAGTATTCTGTCGTGAAGCCTGCTTGATCTTCCCTGCCAGAACTCAATCCTTGCGGGTATAAGCCTGTATCCTCCCCAGAAGGGCGGGCGAGGGATGGATTTGCCCTCATATTGTTTTTCCAGCCTGGCATAGTTTTCAATTATTACTTCGCGACTTGGGATTTCTTTGCTTTGCTCAGAAGCCCAGGCTCCCAGCTGACTTTCTCTCGGACGGCTGCTGAAATAGGTATCAGAATCTACTTCCGAAATCTTTTCCACCTTCCCTTCAATTCGCACCTGCCTTTCAAGCTCCAGCCAGAGAAACACCAACGAAGCATAAGGGTTTTCTTTCAGATCTGATGCTTTTTGGCTGTTATAATTTGTGTAAAAAATGAATCCTTGTTGATCAACTTCTTTCAATAATACTGTTCTTGCACTTACTTTTCCTTTCAGGGTTGCTGTTGACATTATCATTGCATTGGGCTCATTAAGCCCTCCTGCAACTGCCTGTTTGAACCATAAGTTAAATTGCTCAAAAGGGTCAGATGATGAATCATTGATATTAAGCCCTCCACGGGTATAGTCTTTTCTAAAGTCGTGAAGCTTTTTTTTCTTCGACATAAATATTTCTGACGTTAATTGCTTTATGGATACAACTAAACAAAGTTAATTCACGATAGTTCATGCAGTTTTTTTCTTATTCCCGATTATCAATTTTAATGGCACAAAACTCCTGTATTGTAATTTCCCGAATAAGTCAATAATATGTCTCTCAGGGAGTTATTTCCCAAAGGACTATGATAAATGGTGAACCCACTTTAAAATTTTGGTTTGCTTAATTCAGTTCTGAAAGAGCTGATTTGATTCTTTTAACGGCTTCAATGAGTAACTCATTGGATGTTGCGTAAGAAAAACGGATACAATTGGGAGCACCGAATGCATCTCCCGGCACGAGTGCAACAAATGCATTATTGAGAAGGTACATGCAAAAATCATTGGCATCATTTATTATATGTTCTCCGTTTCTTTTTCCAAAGTAACTGCTGATATCAGGAAAAATATAAAAAGCACCCTGGGGAATATTGGTCTTCATACCGGGAATATCTTTCATAAGTTCCAATACCAGATCACGTCTTTCACGAAATTTATCAAGCATTACCCATGTATCTTCCGGTAATATTTCCATAGCTTTTTGAGCAGCTTTCTGGGCTATTGAACAGGTGGCAGAAGTATATTGACCCTGTAGCTTGGTTACTGCTTTAGCTATATCAATATGTGACGCCATGTAACCTAAACGCCAGCCGGTCATTGCAAATCCTTTGGAAACTCCGTTAATCAATACTACTCTGTCTTTGAGGCTTTCAAACCGGGCTATGCTTTCATGATTTTTATTGAAGTTAATCAACTCATAAATCTCATCTGAAAGTATATAAACATTAGGATGTTTTTCGAATACCCTGGCAAGCCCTTCCAGTTCAGCTTTAGAATAAACTGAACCAGTGGGGTTACATGGGCTCGAAAACATAAATAGCCTGGTTTTCGGTGTTATGGCATTTTCCAGTTGAGCAGGTGTGATTTTGAAATCATTTTTAATGCCGGCTTCAATATAAACCTGTTTGCCCTCTGCAATGGTCACCATTTGCGAATAGCTCACCCAGTAAGGTGTGGGTATTATTACTTCGTCACCCGGATTAACCAGGCAAAGAAGTGCATTGATAATAGCTTGTTTGGCGCCTGTACATGTAACAATTTCTTCAGGAGAATAATCCAGGTTGTTGTCTCTTTTCAGTTTTTGGGATATTGCTTTCCGAAGCTCAGGATAGCCATTTACGGGGGTATAGAAAGTGTAATTTTCATCAATTGCGATTTTGGCTGCTTTCTTTATATCATCAGGCGTGTAGAAATCCGGCTCCCCCAGGCTTAGATTTATAACATCATGCCCCTGTGCTTTTAGTTCACGGCTTTTTCTCGACATAGCAAGAGTTTCCGATTCTGACAGTTGGTTGATTCTGTTGGAAAGATGTATCATGACTTATTTTTGGATTATTAGGGTTGAACAAATAATGTTTTGATTTGCAGATTTATGCCATGAAGCCATGGAAAGCGCAAAAATAACAATTTAAAACAGATGCCACCAAGGAATTTCATTTTCAAAAATCAATATTATATCATTCTCATTTGAGCATATTCCTGTTTAGTGTTATATCTTTGCGGATATATTTTTAAACTTAAAATTTTTATGGCCGATTTTTTTCAAATGTTGAATTACGCAATACCAGCGGTTATAGTTTTTTTTACTGCATGGTACATCCTTAAGGAATTTTTCAGACAAGAGGAACGAAAACGTCATCTTCGTTTACTTGAAGAAAAACAAAAGATTACATTACCGGTAAGGCTTCAGGCGTATGAGCGGATAGTTCTGTTCCTTGAAAGGATTTCACCTGGAAATCTGGTAATGAGGACGCACAAGCAAAATATGACTGTTAAGCAGTTTCAGCAAATCCTTGTTAAAACTATTCGCGATGAATATGACCACAATCTGTCGCAACAATTGTATGTTTCCATAGAGGCATGGAATCGGGTGAAAGGTGCAAAGGAAGAAATGCTCAGACAAATAAATATTTCTGCTGCAAAACATGGTGAGGACTCCGCAAGCACTGAGCTAAGCAAATCATTGCTGGAAATGAGCATTGAAAAGCTGGCTACACAAAAAGCACTTGATTATGTCAAAACCGAAGCAAGAAAGATTTTGTAAACTTCCGGCTGAATGTCTCTTGAAATTAAAATACTAACCGGGAGTCAGGCTTCTGAATATCTGAGTGAACTTGCAGCATTGCGGATTGAAATTTTCAGAGAATTTCCATATTTGTATGATGGAGACCTGGATTATGAGAAAAAATATCTCTCCAGATATTTCAATACCAGAGATGCTCATATAATTACGGTTTTTGATGATAATCAACTTGTTGGAGCATCCACTTGTATGCCATTGTGGAAGGAAATGGAAGAAATTCAGAAACCTTTTTCAGATAAAGGTCTGAATCGCCATGAATATTTTTATCTTGGAGAATCTGTTTTGCAAAAAAAATACAGAGGGCAGGGAGTGGGCAAACTTTTTTTTAAGCACAGAGAACAACTTGCATTAAAGTATGCACAAGTTAAATTTACAGCTTTTTGTGCCGTTCTCAGAGAAATAAATCATCCGATGAAGCCGGCTCATTACAGACCGTTAAACGAATTCTGGGAAAAGACGGGATACAAACAGAATCCCCAATTGATTGCTAAACTTATGTGGAAAGATATCAATGAAGAGTTTGAAACCCAAAAGCAACTTGAGTTTTGGATAAAAAAGCTCAGATGATTGAAATTGAAAGACTTATTAGTATTTAATTTAGTAGCGCAAAATTTTTTAAGTTTCATCAATTAAACTTTTTTTCGGAAATGGAAATATTGCTCAATAACAAACCCGATAAAATAGAAGGATTTAAAAAACTTACGGTTAAAGAACTGCTCAATTTAAAAAAATACACCTACAAAATGTTGATTGTTCGTGTAAATGATAAAACCGTAAAAAGTGATGATTACGAAAAAACTTACATAAAAGAAGGAGATAATGTAGCGGTAATACACCTCATGACCGGCGGTTGATACATCAGCGGCCATAGTGAACATTAAGCAAGCCGATTAGGCTGTCAAAAAGTTCACCTGGCTTACGATAGTAAACATATATGGTGTATTCATTTTCAGCTATGGAATGACTCCCCTCAAATATGGATGGGTCAGCCAGTTCGGAACCGTCCTCAAGAAAAGCATACAAATAATCATAAAATCCCTGCTTAAGTAAAAGCTTAAGTTCGTATTGAGAATCACGGTAGTTATATTCCATTCTGTTGCGCGAAGTAAAGGTCCAGTCTGTTAGTTTTCCTGCCACATAAACATTTCCTTCGGAAATAGCTCCCGTATGTGGCAATGTAAAATGCACCCATGCGTAATCACTTTCCAGCATATCATCGGGAAAGTCATCATTTTTGATAAGAAACCTGCCATTAATGTCATCGGAGGTGGTATATCTCATAAATCTCCGGTTCCGATCGGGAAATAGTTTTACCTCCCATCCTCTTCCAACCGGATTAATTTCTTTAACCCTGAGGCTTCTGTGTCTGAGACTTTTGATGTCGAAGTTTCTGAATTCGTTTCCTCCCATAAACAGGACTTCATCTTCCAGGTCATAAATCAGCATATCTCCCTGCACCAATCTTGGCCTGACATTAAAAATCGCATTATCCCATCTTCCATTTTGCGTAACAACAACTTTCAAATCGCGAAAGGGATTGGTTATGTTATATCGGTTTGTATTTATTGAAAAATTTATTTCCTGCTTTATATCCCTGTATCTCAAATTTGTTGCCTGTTTTACGTTTGCCTGAATGGTTATCAATGGCTCATATACCATGAATCTCCGGGTTAAAACCAAATCATCCCGGTCACCATCACGGAAAATTTTCAATATATAATTTCCGGGTAACTTGGGCCTCATATTATGATTTGGAAACTCAAGCATGTAATGCGTATATGCTACCCTGGTATTTCTTGAAAAGGCAAAATCATTGAGCCTGTCTTCAAAAAACCCTTCAATATACTCAAATTCCATCAAATCAGAGGGTTGCCAGAAAGCATTACAATGTATGATAGTGTAGGAGTAATTTTTAAAATCGCCATCCAGGTCATCAAATTGCAGGACCAATCTTTCGGAAGAGTTTAATTCTATAATTGGAGGTGATAATTCCCAACCTTTTTGATTAAACAAAATACTTTTTATGTTGTTGGAATAAACGAAATCACTGTATCGAAGGTAATCTTCCTGGTAGTAATCATCGTATGGTGGCTGATTTACGGAAAGTTTGATGTTTTCATTTTGCATATGATTATTTAAAGAAACATTTCTTTTTTCAGCCTGTAAGCTGGAAAAGGATATTTGAAAAGAAAGTATGGATAAAAAGGCAAAAATGTATACAAATACTTTAAATTTGCCGGCTGCGATAAATTTATTTTGCATCAGTTAGTTGATTTTTTGGTTAAGATTTTAAAATAGCAATAGAGTAGTAGCTTATTTATAACATTTTTGTTGTGCTAAATAGTTTAAAAGATTTAAAAATATCTATAAATTTGCCCTTTAAAATCATTTTAAATAAGAATCAAGGCAATGTCAAAGATAATCAAGATTAAAAAAGGATTAAATATTCCAATGGTTGGGGAAGCAGAAAAAATCCTGAATACAACTCCCCGCTCATCAACTTACAGTGTTTGCCCTCCTGATTTTCACAGTCTGGTGCCTAAAATGCTGATAAAAGAAGGTGAAAAAGTGAAAGCAGGCTCCCCCTTGTTCTTTGATAAATATAATGAAAAAATCATTTTCACATCACCTGTAAGTGGGGTATTCTCTGATTTGGTTCGGGGAGAGAAGAGAAGAATAATGAAAATTGTCATTGAAGCCGACAATTCTGATGATTATGTTAATTTTGGCATGGCCAATCCGGCTGATTTAAGCAGGGAAGAAATAATAAATAAACTTTTACATAGTGGTTTGTGGCCGGCAATCAGACAGCGGCCTTATTCTATTGTTGCCAATCCTGATGATAAGCCAAAATCCATTTATATATCTGCTTTTGACACTGCACCACTTGGTCCGGATATGGATTTTATCCTCAATGGTCAGGAAAATGAGTTTCAAACCGGTCTTACTGCCCTTGGAAAATTAACTGATGGTAGAGTACGTTTGGGTGTGCACTCTGAAAAGACTCTGAACGATGGATTCTCAAACGCTAAAGGTGTAGAAATTTACCGCTTCTCAGGACCTCATCCCTCAGGAAATGTTGGAATTCAAATTCATCACATTGATCCGATAAATAAAGGTGACATAGTTTGGTATGTGGGTGTTCAGCACGTTATTGCCATAGGTCGACTTTTTGAGAAAGGTATTTACGACGCTTCAAAAATTATTGCACTCGCAGGTTCCGAAGTATTGAACCCCAGATATTACAGAGTAATTAACGGAGCAAAAATATCAGATATTACAGGTACAAATCTTCGTAACGAGGAAGATTTAAATCTCAGGGTCATAAGTGGTGATGTTCTTAGCGGAACAAAATTGTCTGAAAATGATTATTTGAGATTTTACGATAATATAATAAGTGTAATTCCGGAAGGGGATAAACCCGAAATTTTAGGCTGGATTATGCCAAATTTTGACAAGTTCAGTGTATCGCGTTCTTTTCCCGCCTTTTTAATGCCATGGAAAAAATTCAGATTGAACACCAATATTCGCAGTGGTGAACGTCCTTTTGTTGTTACCGGGTTGTATGAAAAGGTTTTACCCATGGACATCATGCCAATGCAGTTGCTGAAATCTATCATGATCAATGATATTGATATGATGGAAAAGCTGGGAATTTACGAGGTATCTCCTGAAGATTTTGCACTGTGTGAATATGTATGTCCTTCCAAAATAGATATCCAGGATACTATTCGCGAAGGGCTCGATTCAATCAGACATGAATTTGCATAAAATTATTTTAAATAATAATGAGTTTAATAACTTAAAAGGATAAAAAATTGAAAGCATTAATCAATCTGGTAGAAAAGGTAAAACCCAACTTTGAGAAAGGTGGCCGCTTCGAGAAGTTATACAGAACTTTTGAAGCGTTTGAAACCTTTTTATTTGTTAAAGGGGATACAACCAGATCCGGGGCTCACATTCGTGATGCTATGGATATGAAGCGTACAATGGTGCATGTAATCATTGCTCTTATTCCTCCTCTTCTTTTTGGGATTTGGAATGTAGGGTTTCAGCATTACAAGGCCACAGGTGAGGAGGTTGCATTTTTAGATCAGTTTCTATTTGGTCTTATCAAGGTTTTACCTATCATTATTGTTACATATGCCTCCGGATTAGCAGTTGAATTTATATTCGCTTCCTTACGGGATCATGAAGTAAATGAGGGCTTCCTTGTTTCAGGGATGCTTATACCTCTCGTGATTCCTGTTACTACACCCTTATGGATGGTAGCATTGGCAACAGTATTTGCTGTAGTTATAGGGAAGGAAGTTTTTGGAGGTACCGGAATGAATATTTTGAATCCCGCACTATTAGCTCGTGCCTTCCTGTTTTTCGCATATCCATCCTATTTATCAGGAGAAGTTTGGATATACACTACATTACAGGAAGGACAGCAATTGGTGGATGGTTTCTCCGGTGCTACTGCTCTTGCGGTAATGGCGGCAGGTGAAGGTACAATGCCTTCAGATTTTGATATGTTCTTTGGTTTTATTCCAGGTTCTATTGGCGAAACTTCTGTTGTAGCTATATTGCTCGGAGCCTTTGTACTTATTGCAACCGGTATTGGCAGCTTCAGGATTATGGCCTCCGTATTTATAGGTGGCCTTGTAATGGGCTCTATACTCAACATTTTTGCCGTGAATGATTTTATGGCAATGCCTGCTTACAAACATCTAATAATGGGGGGCTTCGCTTTTGGTGCAGTTTACATGGCTACTGATCCGGTTTCTGCATCACAAACCGGTGTGGGAAAATACATTTATGGTTTGTTGATAGGTGTTGTAACAGTATTAATAAGAGTTGTTAATCCTGCTTATCCTGAAGGTATGATGCTGGCAATTCTGTTTATGAATGTTTTTGCACCTCTCATTGATCATTACATTGTACAGGCAAATGTGAAAAAGCGTGTGAAACGAATGGAAAAGGTACGTTTACAAACCCAGGCTTAAAAATTTAAACCAGATAAAAATGAGTAATCGGTATGTTTTTATTTATGCTTCTGTAATGGTAATTATTGTTGCGGTCGTTCTATCGAGCGCTGCAACATTACTTCGACCCTTACAAGAAAGAAATATGCGCATTGAAAAAATGCAAAATATTTTATCAACCATTGAAATACCTGCTCCCAGGGCAGAAGCTATTGAACTCTTTGAGCAATATATTATAGATACCAAGGTACTGAATCATTTAGGTGAGGAGATTGA
>REDJ01000153.1 GCA_007693555.1 Bacteroidota bacterium | reverse complement strand
ATCTTTTCCAGCATCAGATGACTGACGGAACAATTGAAAATATTGGCAAAGGAAGCCACGGAATTTATTTTGCCCTGACCAGTATAATTATTACACTGGTTTTGATGTTTGCCTTCCGGAAAATGGGTAAGAAACAATCGCTTCAAACCGGTAATCCGGGCTAAAAATCCTTCACAAGTTTATTTTCAGGAGAATCGGCAATGGCATTGCTGAATGATCTGAGGGTACGTTTGAACTTGTCCAGTTCTTCCGTTTCTTTTATAATCAGCGACCCGGTTCCCTGATTTTCAAGCTTATCAACGATGGTTTTCACTGAAACCTTATAGATGTCGCTGGCAGGCTGATAGGCATTTTCTTTGTGATGCTGCGATTTGGTTTCTGCCACTAATCCCAGTTCTGCCATATCATCAAGCACTTCTCTCACCAGCACAATGGGCATTTCGAGTTTTAAAGCAAGCTGCGGGGGGGTGAGTGGGGAATCACCTGCAGTGAATCTTTTGGCTATCAGGTTATAAATATATAGGGCAAGAATCTTTTTATTGAAATGGCTTATATTTTTTGATTCGTGCTCAAACTCATAATACTCTACATTCTGATTTGCAAAGGAAATTTCTGCACCAAACAAAACAATCAGCCAGCTTATCCTTATCCAGAAAAGCAGTAATGGCAGAGCAGCAAAACTACCATATATGGCATTGTAACGGGATACGCCCACCTGAAAATAGATATAGGCCCACTGGACCAGAATAAATAATGTTCCGGCAATTACTGCCGCAATCAATGCTGACATAAACTTCACATTGGTATTGGGCATTACCATATAAATAAGCAGGAAAACGATCCATATCAACACATAGGGAATAAGGTTGACCAGGAACATAAGTGCCGGACTCAGGAACGTAAGAAACTCAAGGTTTTCTGAAAATTCGGCAACCCGGGTAGACAGAAAAACTGTGGCTGCACTGGATAATATTACAAAAAGGGGTGCAACGAACATCATGGCAAAATAATCACTCACCCTGCGTGAGAATGGTCTTGATTTTTTAATTTGCCAGATACCGTTGAAGGTTTCTTCTATATAAATCAAAACAATGACAATGGTGTAAAGCAAAATAACCAGTCCAACTCCGGCAACCAGTCCACCCTGAGTTGTTTGGAGCATGGAAAAGGCAAACTCCATAATCCAGTTGAAAACCTCCTCACGTCCAACAAATATTTCACGTAGCTGAGATTCCACAAAAGCTTCCAGACCAAAGCCCTGGGCAATACCAAATGCCATAGCCACCACAGGCACTGTAGCCAGCAGTGTATAATATGTAAGAGAAGATGCCCGTATATGCAATTCATCTTCCTTGAAGCCGCGTAAGGCCAGAATAAAGATACGCAATTGCTTGATCAGAAAGGATTTACGGGGAGGGAGATCTTTAAGCGGAATTTGCCAGACCTCTCTCTGTAAAAAATTAATTCCCTTCTTTATTCTATCTGTAAGCCTTTCTTTTCTTGCCATTATTTTCTGTTTTGTTCCTGAATAACAAGGTCAGAATGATTTCTGTATCAATTATACGCAAAATAAGGGCAATGGTTTAAACTATGATGGATTTATTTGAAAATAATTTAGTTATTGATTTTATGTGGCATTTTTCTTTTGCATGATCGTTTTATTAAATTTTTTCCTTAGGTTTGAAAATATTTTCAAAATCAGGTCATGTTATCCGGAGTCTATAAAACACTTTATGAACTGCTGATTGGGCAAATCGCGGGGGAGAGGATATTCTCCGATCCCATGCAAACCCTTGCCTGGGGAACTGATGCCGGCTTTTACCGGCTTATTCCAAAGCTGGTAATAAAAGCTCATACGGAAGATGAGGTGTCGATAATTCTGAAACATTGCCACGAACTGAAAATCCCGGTTACCTTCCGCGCTGCCGGCACCAGCCTTTCGGGGCAGGCCATCAGCGATTCGGTGCTGGTGGTGGCCTCCGACAACTGGAAAAAATACGAGATACTTGATGGTGGGATGAGAATCAGGCTTCAGCCGGGAATTACCGGTGGCCGGGCAAATATCTTTCTTGCTCCATACGGCCGGAAGATCGGTCCGGACCCCGCTTCTATCAATGCGGCCATGATTGGTGGTATTGCTGCCAACAACGCCAGTGGAATGTGCTGCGGTACAGCCGAAAACTCCTACAAAACCATTCACAGCCTTAAACTGGTTTTTGCCGATGGCACCCGCCTCGATACTGCCGATGAAGAAAGCAGGAATTCGTTCCGGAAAACCCATGGGAAATTACTTGAAAGGATCTCAGACCTGGCAGTTAAAGTAAAAGAAAACAAAGAACTTGCCGGTCTTATCCGCCACAAGTACAAAATGAAAAATACCACCGGCTACAGCCTCAATGCCCTGGTAGATTTTTCCGATCCTATTGATATCATCAACCACCTGATGATCGGTTCGGAGGGCACCCTGGCATTCATGTCGGAGATCACCTACCACACCGTTGTGGAACATGCCCACAAGGCCACTTCGCTGATGATCTTTCCCGATATTGAAAAGGCCTGCAAAGCAGTAACTATCCTTAAGGAACTGGATGTGGCAGCAGT
>REDJ01000175.1 GCA_007693555.1 Bacteroidota bacterium | reverse complement strand
CCAATAAGATTACCGATTTGTTCTGGAGCTAGCTTGCTAAATCCTGCAGAAAACAGAATAAATCCTACAGATAGTCTTATAAGCAAGGCTGTTAAATCCTTAAACTTCATATATATTTGTTTTATTGATGACTAAATTTCGTTCTAAAACATTAATTGTTACATTGCCCTTGACATAAATTACTCCACCACATCAATAAAGTCATTCAAGAGCAAAGCAATTTTTTGTGGTTCACTCAACATTGGCAAATGCCCGGTTTTTATTTCTGTTGTTTCGGCCTTTAAATTATTGGCCATTTTTTCCTGTATGGACATAGGAAACTCCATGTCATCCGTTGTCTTTACATACAATCGGTTTACTTGCAGCATGTAGTTTTCAACCGGTGTGGTAAATAAAGAGGGGCTTTCTGCAGTAAAGCGGTCAACAATCATGGTTATATCCTCCCCGGAAAGAGAATTACCAAGCCCTTTTTTAATGGCAGCATCAGGGGGCCGGGTACCAGAAAGTTTTAAAACCAAAGGCATTATTAGCTTCTGGGGGAATGGCAAGGACTGCACAAAAGAGTTCTTTTTTGCAGGAAAAACAGAGGCAACACCAATGATCCCTGAAATTTGCGCGGCATATTCTCTGCCAATATCCATAGCAATAAAACCACTTATGGAGTGGGTTACGAGAACGAATGATTCAAATTCGCGCTTGTCAATCGCCTTGTATGCATGTTTTACATAATCATCAAATGATAAGTTTTCGTTTGGTTTTCCTTTTTTCCCTCTGTTGGGAAAATCAACACATAAAAACGGGGCGTTTAACAAAGGGGTTACCCTATCCCAGATATAGCTGCCCAATCCTGAACCATGCAATAATATAAAACCTGTTTTCTTGTTCATATAGCAAAAATTAAATGTTGGAAAAAATGTTTACAAATAAATTCTGATTGTTAAAACTCAATGGTATAATTCAAATTCGGAAGAATGATCATTGCCCGGTCTTCGTCAATTGTGCCATACCTGAGATTATACTTATAGACCGTTTCGTATCCAATGGATGAGAACCTGAGAGTGTGCCTTCCTACGGGTACGTTTTGCAAACTAAAGTTCCCTTCGGGGTCGGTCGTTGTACCCAAAACAGGGTCATGATCCAGAACCACCACATTTACACCAGGTAATGGAAGACCGGTCTGGTCGTTTACCTGACCGCGGATCGACTGAACGGGTATTTGTGCTTGCAAGGGGAATGATTGCAGTAGAAGTTGAAAAAGCAAAAGAATCACAAACTGTTTTAGCGATATCATGTTAAAAGCATTAATAATCATTGTTGACATGCTCTATTTTTTAATGAAAATAATATCCGAAAAGCAAGACCTATCAATATGAAAGCAGTAAAAACTGGAATCATAAACATATCAGACGTTCCTGAGAACAATACAAACACCATGGACCCAAAAGAAATCAGTAGGGATGCAAAAGCATAACCTATTTCGTCATATAACCATGCATAAGGGAAAAGATGAGCTCCGGCAATAATAGCATACGCCACTATAAAATAATCAGGATATCTGAATAGTGCTATTAATACAAACGGAAAATAAGCAAACTGAGCAAAATTTAGCCACAAACCTAATGAGCTTAATGGATTGTTATCTGATTTCCAATCGGTTTTTAGCACTTTTGATAAAGCAAACGCGACAGGAAGCAAAGTCATACTTACCAGAAAAGTGAATAAGCTCTTTTGATAAGAAGATATATCAGCAAACTTCCAGATAAAAGAAATAACAATCCATATAATAGCTGCTGCAATAATGAAATCAATTCCATTCCTGGCTTTTATTTGAACATTAGTTTTTAATGCTTCAAAAGCTTGTACAGTTTTGTTGTTTTTACTATTTTTATCCATACAAACAAATGCATTACAAGGTTTTATATTTGTGAAAATCAGTGAAGCCGGCTTCGTCGGGATTCGATTCGGGGTCAATAAACTTTCAGAGTGAACTCAATGCATATATAAGAACGAATTACCTATAGTGAGGCTATTGATTTGACCATGGTATAAGCTGTACCTTCTTCACCAATAATCTCATACCCCTCTCTCAGATAAAATCTGCAGGCAGGATTTGCCTTATCAACGCTAAGTGATAATTTTTGAAAACCCGACTCCTTTGCCAGTTTTTCAAAATCACGATACAGCTGTGTCCCAAACCCCTGGTTTCTGAAGCCAGGCATCAACGCCATGGTAATTTCAGGAATCTGATCACTTACAAAACCATAACCGGGATTCCGGGCTGTAAAAAGTCTGCCCCAAACAGCCCCAATTATATTTTCTTCAGCTGCCATCTTTACTCCAAAATCACCTTTACGCCCCCAGCCTTTTACATATTTGGCTATTTCGGGCAAATCAACTACTGATTTTTCATAGGGCACTGCTCCTTCAGGAAGATAAAGGGCGTGGTACAAAACCTCTTTAAGGATGAGATAGTCTGAATTGTCGAGTTGTTGAATTTTCATATCTGATCAGTTATTCAATGATTAATTTTGAAAAGCAAACATAAGACACTGTTTCATGCTTTCGATGCATTTAACCGCATCATACAAATAAGTTCTTTTGATGATTTATAAAATTCTACAC
>REDJ01000029.1 GCA_007693555.1 Bacteroidota bacterium | reverse complement strand
TAAAAAAAGAGGAGACCTTTCAGCCTCCTCTTTTTTTGTTTTATCAAATTCAAATATTATTTATGAATCTGAAGTTTTCCGGTAAAGATACCTTCTGAAGTTACAATCTGAACGAAATACATTCCTGCGTCAAATTGTTCGATATTGACCTGGTGTTCAGCAGCAAAAATATTATTGCTGTAAACAAGACGGCCGCTAACATCGTAAATTCTGACATCCTGCATTTCAATTGTACTGCTTAGTGTTACAACATCTCTCACCGGGTTGGGGAACAAACTGATATTTCCTTCACTCAGTGTGATGTCTTCAACTGAAACATCATCATAAAGTGGGAGTTCTATAAGATCTCCACCTGCTGAAGTAGCAACCCATAAACCAAATCCGGGGCCACCGCTGTTGTTATCAGGATTGAGGAATCCGGAGGCAACAACAACAAGTGCCTGACCGTCAAGTTCGAGGGTAGCAAGCGGTGCAGTATAAGCTACGATGATATTATCACCGGAAGCATCGCGTATCTCCAGTACGTAATCATTGGTTGGCAATGGCAGATATCCTGCAAAATCGCCAAACTCAAATGATGGGATCAGTGCATTGGCAACATCCATAGCCCAAACACTTACTTCCGGAGCATCGGTAGAACCGTGGAATGCAAGTACATCTGTATTATCGGGTTCTACAGCTGCCTCCTGACCCTGATCAAATACAAAGAGACCAAAAGGTTCAGCCGGCTCATAACCGGTATCGCTTACAATTCCGGCGGCAACCACAACGTAAGTTTCACCGGGAGTAAACATTACTTCTATCGGGCCAAGTGCATCTTCAAAATCAGCACCGGCAGGAGCTATATGCAACTCAAGAGGTACACCGGCAACAATGTCAATAAACGGAGTTGCCTGACGGAAACCAACATTGGGAAGCACGAGCTCGCCATTCACATAAATATCTACATTGGCAACTGCTGCGTCGGCAGAGTTATGAATGATTTGTGCGCGGGCAAATGAAGGTCCTTCTACTTCGAATTCAATGGTTACAATTTCTGATTCACCTGTTGTGTAAACAGACTGAACACCTGCCACATGTGAACCACCTGGTAAACCGGTAAACATGTGTTGATTTTCTGTAATTCCAGATGCAACTTCTACATCGTTAAGGAATACATTGAAACCTTCAAACACCTTGTCAGCAGGCATCATTTCCCAGAAATTCTGAGTAAGAGTTACTTCTGAGCTTGGCACAGAAATACCATTCCTGGTTTCTACAGGCTCAAGATTATCAGATACCAGACCATCCGCCTTAACAATCTTGTCACCACCAAATGCAGTGCTGATCCACAGATTGATAAAGTAATCACCTACAGTAGGCCCGTTAATAATGTAACCGGCTAAATTATTGAAAGGGGCTCTGATTGACAAACCGCTTGGACCTGTAGCATCAGTAGTTATACATGGATATGCGTCACTGGGTATGTGTCCCTGAGGTTGAATGAGAATACCAACCTGATCATACCCTGCAACATTTACCATTCCAAGCATTACTTCTTCTTCCCAATCATCATTAACTGTGGTAGTCAATGGTCCGATAGTTTCAATTACTTCAAAATTGGCCCAGTCAACAATATGGACAAGGAAATCGTAATCAGCCACCGGGATACCCCATTGCAGGTGGTGGAAATCAATATGACTTACCACTGCATCCGGATAAGCCGCAAGGTCGAATATTGTACCATATACGAAATCGTCAGTCTGGAAGAAAGCATTGGGTTCGGCCGGGATATCTACATCATGCTGGAATAACATAAGCAATTCGGCTTCATTCCATGTGAGGAGTGCACTTCCGGCAGGTAAACCAACGGTATCTACAGCAAGACCAAAGGGAGGAACAATTATTTCTATTACCTCTATTGTACCCAGGTCAGTGTCAGCATCAATGACAACATCTTCATCCACAAAGGTTTCATAACCAGGTGCCATAACTGTAAGTGTGTATGTACCACCGAATACATCTTCAATTGAGAATGCACCATTTTCATCTGTTGTAGCTGCATAGTTATCATATCCAACCATACTGATTTGGGCTTCTTCAATGAGTACGCCATCATTACCCTGAACAACGCCGGAAACAGTAAACTGATCCAAAGCAGGAACTACTGCATCAACAATTGTTACTTCATCTTCTACAACCACAACACCTTCAACAACAACAGTTTCATAACCAAACTTGCTGAATTCAACGTTATAGGTATCGGCAATAAGCGTTGGGAACTCGTAGAAACCGTTTTCATCAGTAATTCTTGTTAAGCTCGTTCCCATTATGCTAACCAATACTCCTTCCAAAGGATCGGTGCCATCAGTAACTGTTCCTTCAATACCTCCCAGTCCTTCAAGTGAGAAGAACATGGTTATATTGGGGAAATTACTTCTTGCTGTACCGGCAGGTGGGTTTGCAGGATCATAAGGGTTATTATCCTGTTGAGCACCACGGGTACGATTTGATCCGGCATCCAGAGTATTAAAGAAGTTTTTACCGCTAGACCAGACATCGTCCATTTTGTAATTGTAGATAACAAGGTTACCGCCATTATATACATAAAATTCATCTAATGGGATAAAAATGTTATTTACACCTTCGGGGAAGTCTACCTGCCCATCAAATACCAACTGCAATGTTGAAGGATCAACCCAGCCATCAGCCAGATTTTCAAGATCCGTTTCACCCATCCAGATCATAACGTCTCTGTTGAGTTGGTCTTCATTAAAACTGTTAACATACTGGATTCCGGTAATAACTCCGCCACCCAGGCCAATTTCTGCGGGATAGTATAAGGTTTGCTGAATGCTGTAGTGCCAAACAAAGTTATAAGGCTGAGTTGTAAGCACTTCACCATCACCAATGGTAACAGCTATAATATCTCCGGGCTGAACCACAATGTTCAGATTACCGGTCTGGTTATTATCAGGAAGTTCGTCATCATCAAAATCAACATAACCATAAATAACCATAGGGCCTTCATCATCAAGCTCGGGAGTCCAGGGCAGCTGGAAGAAAATTGTATCATTCATTTCTATAGTTGTTCCTGCTACCGAAGCGAGTTCAACATCACCTTCAGCCATAAGCTTGACTTCATAGTCCGATTGCGTTACAGGGCCGGCATTGAATACACCAATGGTATAAATGCTTTCAGTACCTACTGAAGGAGTAGTGTTACCTGCAATTGACAGAGCAACCAGGTCATTTTCAGGCTGTACAAAAACCTCAAAATTCTCTGTTTGATTGTTGCCCGGTGCTTCATCATCCTCAAATTCCACTACACCATAAACATAGGTATCACCAGCATCTTCGGTTACAGGTGTCCAGGGAAGTTCAAATGAAAGTATTTCAGCAAACTCAATGGTTGTGCCGGCAACAGATGATATCTCAACACCTCCTTCTCCCATCAGTTTAACGGTATAATTATCCTGTGTTTGGGTACCGGCATTTTGAACCTGTATTGTATACATTGACTCCACACCAACAGGTGCGATAACCGGGCCATCAATAGAAAAAGCAGCCAGGTCGTTATCCAGCACCGGCTCAAGGATCATATCATCGATATACCATTGATTAATATTGAAGGAATTACCATCAAAACGGAATCCGAAATGCAGCGTTGATTTTCCGGGAGGTACATCAACAAATAGTTCATAAAGGCCTACAGGCACATTATCTTCAATAACTATTTCCCACAGAGCATCCCAGGTTTCACCGCCGTCAAAAGTAACATCGATGGCTGCAATTTCACCTTCATTTGTACCGAAGTTATTCAGAAACTGTCTGAATGTAAGGCGAAGTTCGGTAAAGTCTTCCACATTAACAGGATAAGTAACCAATCGGCTCATTCCTGTGGATGCAGGGCTCCAGTTCAAACGAAGTTCGGGAGCTTCACCACCGGCATTTGCAGTATTGAAAACTGACCATGCATGTGCAACACCTGTAAGTTCCCAACCAGGAGGTATTGCACCTGTAGGATAATCAAAGGGTTCAAACATTAGAATACCTTCAGCACCAAGCAATGCTATATTAGAAGCCGCACTACCACCAACTCCAATATCATTGCTGGCGGTAACCATATAAAAATAATTACCGACACCGGGAACAGTGGTATCCAGAAATTCTGTTTCGGTAATATCTTCAGCTACCTCAACATTATCGGGCATACGCACAATAGTGTAAGTAATTCCTTCTCCGCTCAGGTACCCGCCATTTAAGCCTTCGGTGGGTGCAGACCATGTAACAAATCCGTCATTTCCATCGGCTACCAGAGTAACATCGCCGGGAGCTGCGGGTACATCTTCACCTACATAAAGACTAACAGAAGTAGCTGGGCCATCACCTGCAGAGTTGACACCATAAACACGATAATTGTAAATACCTGCTTCATCAATATCGTCATCCACAAAGGTAACTTCTCCACCTATCACTGGGTCTGCAAAGGTTTCAATAACCTCACCACCCCGTTCAACCACTACTGAAGTTAACTCAGTGAGGGGTTCACCGTCAAATTGTGTTGACGGATTGGTCCATGTCAGAGTAACCTCAAGCGCACCTTCTGCACCTGCAGCAGCTTCTAAATCAACTACGGCCGCCGGAGCGTCATCTTCTGCTGTTGTGTAAGGAATTGCAAAACCGGCTACCTCAGCAACAAAGTTATTGATCATTGTTGCAGCACCGGTTTCTGTGTTGATAGTGTAAAGTCCGCCAAAGTCACTGTAAAGTGCACCGTAAAGGATTTCATTATCCCTGTCATAAGCAATGTCCTGGGCAAAATTTATGGTAACCCCCAGGGCTCCAATTAACGTGCCGGCACCGGTGGCAGGATTGACAGAATAAAGACTGTTATCATTTAATACGGCTGCATACATATTGCTTTCCGAATCCATTGCAATGGAAATGACAATACTGCCGCTGGTTATCTGACCAACCAAAGTTGTAGCACCAGTGGCAAGGTTAACTGTATATAACTGGCTGTTGGTGCCGTCATATTGCGATGCATACATGATATTGGTATTCACATCATAGGCAAGGCCGGTTACTGAACCAAGCCCTGTTGAGCCTACCTGTGTGTAATCTCCAGTAGAAGGATCAACTGTATATAAGGCTGCGGGGTTGGCATTGCTTACTGTATACCATGTTTCATCTACTATATCTCCGGCTGCCATCCAAATAACACCACCGTCCACGGCCTGGATAAGAGTAAGCACTCCGGTTTCCAGGTTAATGGATACAGGACCGGTTGGTACACCTGAAGCACCTGCAAAAATATTCCATGCATAGCCGGTTTCACCATCACGAAAGCCTTGCTGAACAAATCCGGGCTGCACCATACTTCTGGTGTGAGTTGGACGATCTATTGAAAGTTGCTGGACCTCTTCTGTGCGGAATTGTTCTGTTTCGTCAGCAACTTCATCAGATAAGAAGCTGTCAAATTCACTTTTTTCTTGCTCAGTGATTAAATTATGTTGCTTTAGTTTTTCATAATCCTGCGGGTCAATATAATGGCTTTGACCAAACGCAGCAATACTAAAAAATACAACGGTTAGTAATAATGTAAATCTCTTCATAATAATTTTTTTAGTTTAGTTTAGTTTTAACTTTTCTTTTGTCATTTAAATGATAACAAAAATTCTAATCTGTTTGATGATTTGATTTATTTCATAGGCCTCCTTTTTTCGTTTAACCTCTTTTTACATTTTTTTCAATCGATAAATTTAAAACAACTAATTGTTATTAGCAAGATATTTTAACATATATATTTTTAAAAATACTTTAAAAAAATACCCTCATAAACTTTTTGTCCAATATATTTTCACTTTCATCCAAATACATTAAACTTTAATTTATTTTTTCGTTTGCATGATACACTTTTAACTATTTTAAATAAAAAAAAACTGTATATCCTATTTTGTATTTTTTAACTCTTTAATATAAAAACCAAATCATTATTGTTTGGATAAAAAAATATTTAGCTTCTCTCATTATGCCAGACAAATGTGAAATTCGGTTATTGGATTTGTTGGGGGTGGCTTGCAGCTACCTGGTTTTCTCAATGAAACTAAGTGAGTTGAAGAATTGAACTCTTACCAGGTAAAATGAGTTCAGTAAATTTTATTTCATCATCAGATGATACTTTTTACCAAAAAAATAAAAATAAAAACAACCAATACAGGTTATTAATTGCAAATCTGCCTTCCAATCAAACAAATAATATTAATTTTGTATTATACCCTTATCCCTTTGAAAACAACACGTATGGAAAAGTTTACATATCTGGGAAATGCAGAACCTGAAGCCATAGAGAATTTATATAAGCAATATTTATCTGACCCTGCAAGTGTAAGCTCCGACTGGCAGAATTTTTTTCGTGGTTTTGAATTTTCCCAAACCCATTATCCTGATTCAGATCATCTTTCAGAAAAGGAAAGTCGTCTGTTTCGCAACGAATTCAAAGTTATAAACTTAATCAATGCTTACCGTCAGCGGGGGCATTTATTTACCAAAACCAATCCGGTTAGAACGCGGCGTCAGTATCGCCCTACTCTGGATCATCAGAATTTCGGGCTTAGTGATGAAGACCTGGACCATGAATTTCAGGCGGGTAATGAAATTGGAATAGGGAAAGCGAGTCTGAGAAAAATCATTGAGCATTTGCAGAAAACCTATTGTCAGAGTGTAGGAGCTGAATATATGTATATCCGTACCCCTGAAATTGTAGACTGGCTGAAATCCAAAATGGAAGGTTGTCAAAACACCCCGGACTTTGACAAAGACACAAAAAAGCAAATATTAAAGAAACTCACAGAGGCAGTAGGTTTTGAGCATTTCATCCGGAAGAGATTTCCCGGCCAGAAAAGGTTTTCACTGGAAGGAGGAGAAACCCTTATTCCTGCTCTTGATGCAGTAATTGAACTGGGAGCCGAATCAGGCATAAGAGAGTTTATCATCGGCATGGCCCACAGGGGAAGACTCAATGTATTGGGAAATATCCTGCATAAGCCTTACCAGAAGATATTCAGTGAATTTGAAGGTATGGCCTACGCCGATGAAACTCTGCTGGGCGATGTAAAATACCATTTGGGTTGCACACTCGAAACACAAACTGCCCAGGGAAAAACCATCAATGTCAATATTGCCCCCAACCCAAGCCATCTTGAAGCTGTAAACCCCATAGTTGAAGGAATAGCACGGGCAAAAGCCGACCAGAAATATAACCGCGACTATTTACAGGTTGCACCCATTCTTATTCATGGTGATGCATCTATTGCAGGCCAGGGAGTGGTTTACGAAGTAATACAAATGTCTCAATTACCGGCCTATAAAACAGGAGGCACTATTCATCTTGTAATAAACAATCAGCTGGGATTTACAACGAATTATCTTGAAGGACGCTCAAGTACTTATTGCACCGATGTTGCCAAAGTTATACAAACACCTGTTTTTCATGTTAACGGAGATGATGTGGAGGCCCTGGTATACACCATAAAACTGGCCATGGAATTCCGGCAAAAATTCCAGCGTGATATTTTCATTGATTTATTGTGCTATCGGAAATACGGGCATAACGAAAGTGATGAACCCCGTTTTACACAACCCTTGTTATATAAGATAATTGAAAAACATCCGGACCCTGCGACCATATATATTGAAAAACTCATCAGGGAAGGTGTCATAAGTGAAGATTATGCACGTGGATTGCGGGATACTTTTAATGAAATACTGGACAAAGAACTGGCCGAATCACGTAAAATAGAAAAAGGGCACATTGATCCTTTCCTTGAAAACTCCTGGAGGGGTTTTGACAGACCCAACCTGATGCAAATCTTTAATGGCACAGACACAAGGAAAGATAAAGACACTTTACTCTTTCTGGGCAAAAAAATTACCGAACTTCCGAATGATGTATCTTTCTTCAGAAAAACTACCCGATTGATGGAAGATCGCCGCAAAATGCTGGAAGACGGCAAACGCCTTGACTGGGCCATGGCTGAGTTGCTTGCTTATGCAAGCCTGGTACATGAAGGTGTACATGTAAGATTTTCCGGGCAGGATGTGGCCAGGGGAACATTCTCGCATCGCCATGCTGTACTTATCACCGAAGATACTGCAGAGGGATATATACCTTTGAATCATATTTCGAAGGATCAGGGGCTTTTTGAAATTTATAACTCCTTGCTTTCAGAATACGGAGTGTTGGGTTTTGAATATGGATATGCCATGGCAAGTCCTCAAAGCCTTGTAATATGGGAAGCGCAGTTTGGCGATTTCATAAATGGTGCACAAATCGTAATAGACCAGTTTATAAGCAGTGCGGAGGAAAAATGGAGAGTAATGAACGGACTTGTAATGCTGCTACCTCATGGCTATGAAGGGCAAGGGCCTGAGCATTCCAGTGCCCGTATGGAAAGGTTTCTTGCGTTATGTGCAGAAAACAATATGCAGGTTGCAAATTGCACAACCCCGGCAAACTTTTTCCATATTCTCAGGCGCCAGGTAAGACGTAATTTTCGCAAACCCCTGGTAATACTTACTCCAAAAAGTCTGCTCCGGCATCCTCAGTGTGTTTCTTCACTTGATGAACTGGCCAATGGAAAATTCAGGGAAGTAATTGATGATAATCAGGCGGACCCGGATAAAACAGATCGGGTGGTATTGTGTTCAGGGAAGATATATTATGAATTGATTGAGCATCGCAAAGAAAAAGAGCATTTCAATACTGCAATCATAAGACTGGAGCAATTGTATCCCTTACCTGAAAAGGAGATAAAAGAATTGAAAAAGAAATACTCCAAAGCGCAAAGGTGGTTATGGGTTCAGGAAGAACCCAAAAATATGGGAGCCTGGTATTTTATTCGTGATTTTCTGGATTTTCTCAACCCTGGCGTTATTGCCCGACCTCCGAGTGGAAGCCCGGCAAGCGGTTCAAGTAAGTTTCATGCGATTCAGCAAAACAAGATTGTGGAAAAAGCTTTTGAAGACTGTAATTGCGAAAATGTGTGTCGTGAATGCAAGCAGCTTTGCATCAGCCACCTGAATCAATTCAATACAATGTAGTAGTACAGAAATAAAAACTATTAATCTAACTCAATCCCGATTCGCTTTCAGCTCTCGGGAGTTTCGCTTCGCTGCGATAACTTAATAACTCAACAAACCAAAAAAAATGATTGATATAAGAGTACCTGAAGCAGGAGAATCCATAACACAGGTTGAACTGGCTAAATGGCTGGTTGCAGATGGTGAATATGTAGAAAAGGATCAGGAAATTGCCGAAATAGACTCCGACAAGGCAACACTTACAATCAATGCCGATGATGATGGTGTTATTAAAATAATAATTGAAGAAGGCACTACAATCGAACCCGGCAAAGTGATAGGGCAAATCGATAATTCTGTGAAAAAAGAAAAAAAGGAAAAACCCACAGAGGATAAAAAAGCAGAAAAAGAGGAGAAGTCTGAAAAAACTGCACAGGAGACTCAAACTGAAAAAGAGAAAGAAAGCGATGAAGAGAAAAAGAAAAAACCTGAGCCAACAGAGGCTGCTGCTGTCGGTTTTACCCTCAGCCCGCAAGCCAAAAGACTACTTGATGAACTGGAAGTAAGTGCTGAAGAGGTAGTTCAAAATCCGGACAACAAGAGAATTACACGTAAAGATATTTTGCAGGCCATTGCTGAACGTGTAGGTGGCGACAAAGAAGTATCTGCCAATACTGCTGCATTTGCAACTATCTGGCAAGGAAGCCGGGATAGCAAAAAAATCAAGATGACCACTTTGCGCAGAAAAGTTGCAGAAAGATTGGTAGCAGTGAAAAATGAAACCGCCATGCTCACTACTTTTAATGAAGTGGATATGTCGGCCATCATCAGTATCCGCAATCAGTACAAAGATAAATTCGAAAAAAAACACGGCATCAAACCCGGCTTCATGTCCTTTTTTGTAAAAGCCGTCACCTCAGCTATTCCTCTATTTCCCCAGGTTAACGGTCAGATAGATGATGGTCATATTGTTTTGCCTGATTATGCAGACATAGGAATCGCAGTAAGTACACCCAAAGGCCTTATGGTACCTGTGATCAGGGATGCACAAAAAAAATCTTTTGCCGAAATTGAAACAGTAATTGCAGAACTGGCAAAAAAAGCAAGAGACAATAAAATCACCATTGAAGAACTTACAGGAGGAACATTTTCTATTACCAATGGAGGTATTTTTGGTTCTATGCTTTCCACCCCTATAATCAATCCGCCTCAAAGTGCGATATTAGGGATGCATAACATTGTGGAACGCCCTGTTGCTGTGAATGGTAGAGTTGAAATCAGGCCCGTAATGTATGTTGCATTGTCTTATGACCATCGTATCATTGATGGTAAAGAGTCTGTAAGCTTTCTTGTTGCCGTTAAGCAGTTTCTGGAAAATCCTGCAGCTATGTTGTCACCGGGTAAAAAACCTGAGGAACTATTGCTGGGTTTATAAGGTAAATTCAAACACAAAGTATTAAGCCTGTTTTCAGGTTTTTAAGCTGAATCATTTTTAGCAATGGGGTCTTCCTCAAAATTCTTCAGCCAGCTTACTGCAAGGTAAATGACAGGTGTATCGATTAAAGCAGTAAAGAATTTAAAAACATAACTGTTTAAGATAAGAATTACAAGAGCGGGAATACCCACAACATTATCTCCCAGATTACCTGAAATATATAGTATACTTAAAATAGCAGTGGAATCTACAAGCTGACTCACCATGGTGGATGCATTATTCCTTAGCCACAAATGTTTTCCGTTTGTAAATTTCTTCCAGAAGTGAAACAATCTCACATCAATGGTTTGTGCAGTAAGGTAAGCTATCATACTTGCCAATGTATTGCCCACCATATAGCCATAAATTCCCTCAAACAAATGTAAGCCTGCACTAACCCCTATTGCATCGGGCAGATGAAAATTGATGGTCATAAGTATGAGCATAAACAGGTTGGTTCCAAACCCAATCCAAACAACAAGCTGGGCCTTGCGGCGACCAAATAATTCACTTATCAGGTCGGTTGCAAGAAAAGTTACAGGAAATGCTATCAATCCTGCCGGCACTATCATGGAATACACATTACCATCTCTTACCAATTCAGGAACCAGGGGTAGTATCCATCCGGGAAGCGTAAGGCTGAAAAGATGAATAAACTTTGTAGTGCCAACCATATTGGCAATTACAAGGGCCGTTATGAAAATACTGCTGAGCACCAGAAACAGTGCATCACGATTAAAAGGTGTGTTTTTCAACCTGGGAATTTTCATGTCAGGTTTTACAAAAGAATTAATTTTAAATTGCTAAACAAGCCTACCTGATAAATGTTGAATATTCATAGATTTGTACGAAAATAATTTTGCGTTTATAATAAAACCAATTAAATATAAAAATGCTATGGCACTTATAAAAACCTTAAGAGGTTTTACTCCTCAATTTGGCAAAGATTGTTACCTGGCTGATAACGCTACTATTATAGGTGATGTAATCATGGGAGATCAATGTAGTGTATGGTTCAATGCAGTAATAAGAGGCGATGTGCATTTTATACGCATCGGCAATAAGGTAAACATTCAGGATGGTGCAATTATTCATTGTACATATGAGACTGCTCCCACAACTATAGGAAACAATGTTTCTATTGCACATAATGCCATAGTGCATGGATGCACCATTGAAGACAATGTGCTGGTTGGCATGAGCGCCATAATTATGGACAATGCCGTGGTGGGAAGCAACAGTGTAATAGCAGCCGGTGCAGTGGTTCTTGAGAACACAATTATTGAACCGGGAAGTGTATACGCTGGAGTACCTGCAAAAAAAATCAAAAGCATCAACCAGGATCTAACCAGCCATCTGCTTGACCGCATATCCAATAATTACATAAAATATGCCGGTTGGTACAAAAACAAACACTGATACAGTATTTACCTGAAGAAATATTTAATTTTTGGTTTTACAAGTCCTGATACCAAACAAAGTATACAAGGGGCAAAAACTAACCAGACTGGTAAGAACAAAAACAACTCCGAAAATTCCCAGTACAATAGCAAAAGTTCCGGAAATTACATTTGCATATATAAGAATGGCAATTGCAATGGCAATCAAAACCCGGACAGTCTTATCCAAAGTTCCCATATTTGCTTTCATAACGTTTTAGCTTTGAAAAAGAAATATTTTGAATTGAGTGATTAACAAAAATTCTTTATCAATGTTCATAAAAAAAGCCCTCCCCGGGTTAAAAGGGAAAGCTTTATTTCTTGTTCGATGTTATTGTTATTCTATACCCAGTTTGGCCTTTACTTTTGACATGATATCATCACTGGGTTCTGCATGAAGCAGCATACCCATACTTCTGTCAAATACATATGTATAACCATTTTCTTTGGCTACAGCTTCAATGGCATTACGGGCCTTTTCGATGATGGGCTGTAAAAGCTGGTTTTCTTTATCCATGAGATCTTGTTGTGCCGACTCCTGGAACTCCATGATTCTTTCCTGAAGACTGGAAAGCTCACGCTCCCTTGATTGTCTTACAAGCTGAGAAAATGTTGCCTGGTTTTCAAGGTAATCCTGATATTTGGTTTGAAACTCTCTTTGCATAGTAGTAAACTGAGCTTCAAGCTCACGGGCATGTCTTTCAAGCTCTCCCTGTGCTTCTTCACGACCAGGCATAAGCATTAACAGTTCATTTGTGTCAATATGACCAAATTTGTTCTGAGCAATTGTGGTGACATTCATCCCCAGGAAAATTACCATCAATATGGCAAAGCTAAAAATCTTTTTCATCTGTATAATTTTGTTTTTAATGGTCAGATGGAACATCCAATGTAATCAACCTCGTGTTTGTTTAAAGTTTATTCCTGGATGTTTCATCTTGAATAGTTTAGGTTAAAAGTGTTTTAATCTCCTTGCACGAGGTTGTCTTTCAGGTTGTTTTAAGATATTATATTAACAAATTTCCTGCCAGTTTTCAGGGGCACAAATATAAAAATTAAAAACGAATAACAACCTATTTTAACTACATTTAATAGCAGAG
>REDJ01000052.1 GCA_007693555.1 Bacteroidota bacterium | reverse complement strand
TAAAATCGGAATATTTGTATTGTCGAGCAGATTATAAAAGAACTCCATGCAGACTTATTTTGAAACAAACAGGCCGGTTAATAATTTGATTATCAAATCTAACTTTGTGCAAATACATATGCCCAAAGGTTTATTTATTTTTTTCCAGCAATTCTTTCAGCTCATTTTGAGAAGGAACCCTGCCGCTGAGTACAACTTTTTCATTGATTACGAGGCCGGGTGCACGCATTACACCATAAGCCATAATATTCATTATATCTTCTTCCTTAACAACATTGGCGTTGATATTCATTTCCTCAACAGCTTCACGTGTAGCCTTCTCCAGGTTTTTGCAGGAAGCACAACCTGTTCCTAAGATCTTTATTTCCATAGTAGTTAGAATTTACGTAAATAATCATCGCAAATTTACGATGATTATATCATTCACCAAATTTATTGCAGAAATTTTTCAATTAATTTTCGGGCAATTTGCCAGTTTTCCTGGTTGATGCAATATTTTACGCGCGGAGGAGTAATGTTTCCCTGTATCAGACCGGCATCTTTCAATTCTTTCAGATGCTGCGAAACGGTAGATTGTGCCAGGGGCA
Organism: Bacteroidota bacterium; assembly: GCA_007693555.1. Taxonomy (GTDB): domain Bacteria; phylum Bacteroidota; class Bacteroidia; order Bacteroidales; family UBA7960; genus SKVR01. The sequence goes on along the minus strand of REDJ01000052.1, from coordinate 12,713 downwards.
ATTCCTGCACAATATCGTTACAGATACAGGTATCGCGACGGGCAAGTAATTTCATGATGGCAATGCGGGCAGGATGTGCAAGTGCCTTTATATAGCGAGCCAGGAGTAAATCCTCCTGATCATAGCCGTTTTCAATAATTCTCTCTTTTTTCATTCAATGGTTTCTGGTAGCGGTAGTAATTCAACAAACAATTAACTTTAGATTTTTACCTGCTTTAAGAATCTTTTTATCTTACCCTGGGTGCAGCACCTTTGTTAATTTCAAACCCAAAAGGTTCTTCGGCAGCCTGCTCTGCAACTTCACCTGTAATCCGGAAAACTTTCATTCCTTCAGGATCATTTGACATTACACTTACCGTTCTGCTGATTCTGTGCGGACGGGGTGCCAGCCGAAACTCAATTTCTATTTTTCCTTTCTCTCCCGGCATAACAGGTTCTTTTGTCCAGCTTTTGATACGGGTGCCGCAACAACCACGCACGTATGAAAGGATCAGGGGCTCATCGCCTTCATTTTCAAATTCAATCTCAAGCTTTTGGGTTTCCAGTTCATGGATAAAAAGTGTACCCAGAGGTTCAATATCTTTTTCAAACTTGAGTTTTGCGCTGTTTTTCTCTTGTGAAAACAGACCTGCACTCAGAAGCAGACAAAACACAAAAACAGGAATTCTTTTTACTTGCAACTTATTCATAGCGAAGAATATTAAGTTCTGAAATATGGTGAACGAAAGAATTGTTTTGGTTTAAATAACTAATGTAAAAAACTCATCCCAAAGTTATCTGTAAACCTTTCGCGATCATAGCGTATTTTACCGATAAATATCTGCACATTTCACGGTATTTAGCTGTCAGTAAAATGTGAAGGCGATTATCTGCCCAATGCAGCATCAATCTGTTTTTTTAACTCACTCAGATAAGAATCTTCATTTCTTGAATACCGGTAGGCAAAACCGGTAAGATTAGTTGCTTTTTCATCTGTTCCATTTTTTACATTCATAAACAATGCAGTGCTAACCACACTGAACTTCTGCGCAACCTCACGATTTTCATCCTGCTCAACATTCACTATATGGAAAACTACATCTCCGTTTTGCATCTCCTGAGTGTAATACGTTTCCATTGTTTTTTTGGTAAGATTTTCTATGGTGCGGCAAGGACCACAGCGGCGATTGCGATGAAAATAATACACCTCAACTTCGGCTTTTTTAATGCTGGATTCTGTAGCAGATGGTTCTGCGGTTTCATGGTTTGAACCTGAAAGAAAACCTCCGGTTATCATAAACAGAATCAGAGGCAATAACAATTTTTTCATTTTCGTGCGCTTTTTGATTGATTAAAGAATATTTTCCCTAAAGAATAATTACCGCAAAAATACGATAATTATATATCAGGTGAATAAAAATGAGAAAGTATTCGGGATAGTTTGATTATTAACCCCGGGAAAGCAAGATAGCCGGCAAAATGCCGGCTATCTTTTTTTCAACAATGAAAGAAATATAGTTTACTGATAGTGTTCGTTTTGAACGAGATTGGGGTTAACATCCATTTCTCTTTGCGGGATGGGCAGCACCATGCGCGGGCTGTTCCATGGAAGAATTGTACCTTCTTCGGGTCCTTCAGGGATGGTAACATCTTTCCTGAACCGGCGTATATCATCCAGCAATCTTCCTTCAAAGCACATTTCACGGTAACGTTCTTCCCAGATCAGGTCAAGGTTAAGGTTATCCCATGCCGTAAGACCGGCTCTTTCGCGGATAGCATTGATATCGGAAAGGGGCGCAGCACCAATGGATGAACCGTTTCTGAAATTGGCTTCAGCACGTGTAAGGATCATCTCTGCCAAACGGATAACATTAATGTTGGCATCAAATTTCCCCCATTTACTGCTCATAAGGTTACCAGGGCGGGTGCCTATTCCGATGTAATACATACCGGGAACATCAGCAATTACCCTGATTTCATCATCGTCAGTGATAGTAGCCCGAAGATCACCTTCTTCAAATACGTCCATATGCATTTGCTGAATGTGAATATCGCTCCTGCCATATCCTTCCAGGCTGGCAAAGAAAGTACCGATACCATCGTTAGCCTGTCCGGCATTACTTGTTGCATTCTGAATGATCATAAACACATCTTCATCTGTGTAGCCATCATTATTAAATGCTGCTCTTGGAGTTCCATTCAACCCATCATAGCCATCAAAGTTTTCGATCACAAAATTGGCTTCATTGGCTGCAGCTTCCCAGTTTTCCATAGCCATATGTACTCTGGCAAGGAATGCAGCAGCGGCAGATGCAGTAGCACGTCCACTATTTGCTCCTGATTCTGTAAAGTCGGCAAGAAGCTGCTTTGCAGCATTAAGATCATTCAATATAGACTGGTAAACATTGGCAACAGTTTCACGTGCAGGATAATCATCATCGGTAATACCTGCAGTGGGCCTCAGGATCAGAGGAACACCCGGGTGGCTGTTGGGATTGCCAGCCACATAAGGTGCGGCATAAAAGCGAACCAGTTCGTAATAAAGGATACCACGAATAAACCTGGCTTCGCCTTCTACTCTGGTGCGATTGACCTCATTTACCACTTCAAGGTTGTTCAGAACATTGTTTACCATGTCAATGATCCAGTATGAGCGACTCCATTTGGCGGTTATATAACCATCGTTGGGGTCCATATTCTTGGTATTCATTTGTTCATACTGAATAAAAGTACCTCTCCATCTTACCTGGCCTGAGTTGGCTACCAGGTCGCTGTGGAAGATATTGGTACCTGCAAATAACTGTGGCCCTCCTAAAAGAGCATATGCACCGTGGAGCGCATTCAGCACCCCTTCATGGTCTCCATACACTGCATCATCACTCACTGCAAGCTGGGGTTCAATATCCAGAAATTTCTCGCAGGAAGTAAATAAAGCAGCCAAAATGAAAAAACCTGTAAAAGCTGATATAATTTTTGTCTTCATATTTTTCATGTTTTAAATTTTTTAATAATCATTATCGGTTCAGATTAAATGGCAACATTTAAACCAAACGTAATGGTTCTTGGCTGCGGTGCTGTATAGAAGTCCCATCCTTGCTGAATATTACTGGTTTGGGTTGTAACACCGGTATTGGGAGAGTTAGCCTCAGGGTCCCAGCCAGGATAATCGGTGAAGGTAAGCAGGTTGTAACCTCTTACAAACACTCTGACGCTTTGCAAATTGGCGCGCTCAACAATTCTCCTGGGAAGTGTGTACCCGAAAGTAACATCCTTCAAACGCATATAGGATCCGTCGAATATCTGGATACTTGAAACTCCGTAACCATTTGACTGGAACAGCCTGGGTTCAGGATATAAAGTCTCATCACCTGGTTCTTTCCAGAAGTTTTCATAATAGTGTACGGTATGATTATCTTCCCATCTTAAACCGGAGGCCTGCCATTGTGCACCATGGTTATAGATATCATGACCCCAAACAAACTGTAGCATAACACTCAGGTCAAAACCTCTGTATGAGAAATTATTGGTAAAACCACCCCAGAAATCGGGGTTGGGGTCACCAACAATACGGTTGGCTGCTGCAGCAATATTATTGGTAAGTTCATCCGGGTTATCTCCTTCATAATCTTCACCATGGAGATAAAACTGGGCATCGCCGTTTTCAGGATTAACTCCTGCATATTCTTTGGTGTAGAATACACCCATTGGTTTGCCTTCCATAACCCTCCAGATACCAACTGATATAATTTCACCATCGAGATTGGTAACCTTGTTTCTGTTGAAAGAGATATTGAAGTTGGTGTTCCATTTAAATGCACCATCAACATTTACGGTATTGAGCAGGAATTCCCATCCTTTGTTTTCAAGGTTACCAATATTCTTGTAAACTGATGTAAACCCTGTGCTGGCAGGAATCTGCGTATTCAGCAGAAGGTCTTCAGTTTCCTTGATATAATAATCAATTTCACCGGAAATACGATTATTGAAGAAACCGAAATCAATACCAAAGTTGGTTTGAGTTGTGGTTTCCCACCTAAGGTCAGGACTTGGTATACTGGAGGAGATCAACCCCGCCAGGCCGGCATAGTTACTTCCAAGATACAAACCTCTTGATGCAAAATTGTCAATCTCAGAGTTACCTGTCAATCCCCAGCTTACTCTGGGCTTAAGGAAACTGATTGCATAATTATCTATCAGGAAATCTTCATTGGTAACAACCCATCCTAAAGATGCTGCAGGGAAGAAACCGTAACGGTTATCTCTACCGAACCTTGATGAACCATCGGTACGACCGCTTATGGTAAAGAGGTAACGGTCAAGATATTTCATATTGGCACGTGCAAAGAAAGAAGTGTAACGGTATCCTGTGCCGCTTGCGCTGGCAAAGGAGATTTCAGCTGCACTGGCAACTCTCTGGAACTCATCGCTGGGGAAACCTGTTCCAGCCATGGATGCAAATTCAATATCCGTTTGCTGAAGGCTGGTCCCCAAAATCATGTTCATGTCAAAATCATTTCCAATAACAGTATTATAGGTAAAATAGTTTTCCAGGTTATAAACCTTGGACTTTACATTCCTTTCGAAACCGTATCCATCGGGGCCACCATCGTTTGTCAGGCGACCGTTGTACTGAACTTCCTGCTGATGCAAAAGGTCAATACCGGCTTCGGATCTGAATGTAAGACCGGGCAGAAGATCAAAGTTAATAAAGATGTTACCAAAGTTTCTGAATACTTCAGTGTCGAAGTGGCTATACTTACGTACCACCAGACCATTTTCGTATGATGTATTGCGGTTAAGCTCACCTGTAACCGGATGATAAGCCGGATCCAGTGGTGGCAAAGCAATCATCTGAAGTGGTGATGCAAAAGCACGGTCATGAGCCACCCTGAAGTTACGTGAACGGCTCAGGTTCATATTCATACCAAAGGATACGATATCGTTGGCTTTCTGATCCAGGTTCAGGCGTCCGCTTATACGGTCAAACTCGTTTCCGTTAACAATGGCAACCTGATCCATTAGCGAAACCGCTGCAAAATACTGGGTATTTGCTGTACCACCTGAGGCAGAAATATCGAACTGTTGGGCGGCACCTCTTCGGAGTGCATGGCCTTCCCAGTCTTCATCGGCACCCAGGGTGATGTCATCCGGGTTGTCAACATCACGCCAGAATGGGAAAGTATTATCCAGGCGTGCCTGCCAGTTGTCATCCGGGCCAAATCTGTTGATTGCGGCAGTTCTCCACAGATCAATGTATTGTTCACGGTTGAGATAGCCGATCATGTTCGCAGGTTCACTGAAACCTAATTGGGTAGAAATATTAAATCTTGTGTCACCCTCTTTACCTCTTCTTGTGGTAATAAGGATTACCCCGTTTGATGCCCTTGATCCATAAATGGCAGCTGCAGATGCATCCTTAAGTACCTGTACCGACTCAATATCGGCCGGATTAAGGTCGGCAAGCGGGTTGGTTGGTTCGTTGCCACCTGTACCCAAACTCTGGCTCATAACAGGTATACCATCAATTACGTAGAGGGGCTGGTTACTGGCAGAAATAGATGATGACCCCCGTACACGGGTTCTGATAGCCTGCCCCAGCTTACCGCTACCGGCAGAAATATGCACCCCGGCAGCACGTCCCTGGAGGGCCGTTTCAAAGCTGGGCATGGTATGACCGGCCATATCCTCAGCTGTAACTGAAGAAATAGATCCGGTAAGCTCATACTTTAAACGGGTACCATAGCCTACTACTACAATTTCCTGAAGTGTTGCCACATCGGCACGCATGGCCACATTAATAACAGTTTCCTCTCCAACTATTCTTTCTACAGATACCATACCGATAAAAGAAAAAACCAGCGTAGAGCCCTGTTCTACAGTAAGAGTATAACGACCATCTATATCGGTGGCTGTACCCATGGTAGTTCCCTTTACAGCTACAGTTACCCCCGGTAACGTACTACCGGTAGAAGCATCCGTTACCGTACCTGTAATGGTTCGCTCCTAAGCATAAAGGCTCGTGACCATCATGCCCAGAATTACGGCAAAAATTAATAAAATTTTCTTCATGTTGTTTGTGTTTTAGTTTATGAATGGGTAAAACTATTGTTCAAAACCTGCATCTCTGCTGAGTTTTGAATCCGTAAATATAGAAAAAAATACATGTTTTTGCACAATTTAACATTAATCTTTTTTTATTTCAATCATCTTATGCTTTTAAAAATCAACACATTTAACCCGCCAGGTAAAATACAGGCCATTCAAATTTGAGTTTAAATAAAGATAAGATTCTTTATTTCACAGGACCTGCAGAGTATTTTTTCACAAATACTTATCATATTAATACGCAATTTCAGATTATAAAAAGCAAAAGGCTGCATCTTTAACGACACAAAGTTTCGCAAACATAAATACTGATAGCAGGATGTAATTATTGAACATTAAGGGAAACTGCTTTAACGCTGCTTTCTGGTTTTTCTGGTTTTTCTGGTCAATACACAAATAATCAGGGTATGCATACCTTTATAATCCAAACTGTTTATAACATTAAATATTTAGTTTCAGGATTTTGTTTTCGGACAAGATTTGCAACTTCGGTTGCGATCAAAATAAAAGCCTTCTGCTTTAGTGTTCCCAAAGCTTTGTTCTTCTGCAGTAATCGCATATTGGTGATAATTATATAGCAGAGACAATAAAATGCAAAAGTTTTCAGGGTACTCCAATCCCTAACCTAACCCCTGTAAAGCAAGGAAGGCCGGCAAGTCGCCGGCCTTCCTTCTATAATCAAAAAAAATTTACTCTGTTACATATAAGCTTCGTTTTGAACCAGATTGGGATTTGTATCGATTTCTCTTTGTGGGATTGGCAATACAAGTCGTGGGTCATTCCATTGCATTTCTTCACCTGCAAAAGGTCCCCGTGGTACTATTATACTGCCTCTGAACCTGCGCAGATCATGCAATGTGTGTCCTTCAAAACACAATTCTCTGAAGCGTTCATCCCTAATCAAATCCAGTGTTAGATCGGCTGCATCCCAGGGGTCTACACCAGCTCTGTTTCTGATAGCATTGATATCATCAATGGGATCAGTACCAATTGCTGTACCGTTCCTGAAGTTGGCTTCAGCTCTTGTAAGGATCATTTCAGCCAGCCGAATTACAGGAATATTTGCATCATGTTTACCCCATTTTGAAGAGCGTACTCTTCCTGCTTTGGTTCCTATTCCGATATAAAACATTCCCGGGACATCCTCAATAATTCTTATCTGAGGATCATCAGTTAAGGTACTTCTGAGATCGCCGGGTTCATACCTGTCAAAATGACCAGGCTCAATATCAACATCTCCCCTTCCCATACCTTCAAGGCTGGCAAAGAAAGTTGCAATACCATCATTAGCCTGACCGGCATTGCTGGTTGCGTCCTGCCGTATCATAAATACATCCTCAGTGGTGTACTCTATGTTGTTAAATGCACCTCTGGGAATAATATTCAACGCTCCATAGCCACCCAGATTGTTAACAACAAAATTGGTTTCTTCAGCTGCCTGCTCCCAGTTTTCCATATCCATATGAACACGGGCAAGGAAAGCTGCAGCTACTGTAGATGTAGCCCTTCCGCTATTGGCGCCTGCATGGGTTGGCAGCTCTGCAAGCAATGTTTTTGCATCCTGCAAATCAGCCAGTATTGCCTGGTAAACATCATTAACCGATGCCCTGCTGACATCCTGAGCATCTTCTATCTCAATTGTAGGTTGAGTCATGATTGGAACTCCCAAATGATCGTTGCTCTCACCTGCTACGTAAGGCAAAGCATAAAACCTAACCAGTTCAAGATGCATAATGCCCCGGATGAATTTTGCTTCACCCTCAATTCGGGCCCTTGCGTCTTCATTGGCAACATTCAGATGTTGTAAAACAGTATTGGCAACATTAATAGCCTGGTAAGCTCTTGCCCATTTGGCGGTAATGGTTCCTTCATTGGGGTCCATTGCTTTTTCGGTCATCTGCCTGTATCCTACAAATGTTCCAGACCACCAAAGATCTTTTGCTTCTCCTGCTACAAGATCACTGTGAAATATGCTGGTACCTGCATATAGCTGTGGACCGGCAATTCTTTCATAAGCACCATAAAGTGCATTTTCTACATCCGAATGAACTTCAAATACAGTGGTTGCATCAACTGCCTGTTCGGGCTGTACGTCCAGAAAATCCTCACAACCATAAAAGGCTGCAATAACCAGTATGGACAATATATACTTAAATATTTTTATATTTTTCATCTCTTTAAAGTTTTATGGTTAACAAATCCCTGGATTAAATATTCAGATTTAACCCAAAAGTAATGGTGCGTGGTTGGGGTGCTGTATAAAAGTCATGCCCCTGGCGAATATTGAGTGTTTGATTTGTATAATCGGTACCCAGGAAGTTTGCCTCAGGATCCCATCCAGGATAGTCAGTGAAAGTTAAAAGGTTATAAGCCCTTACAAAAACCCTTGCATTGCTGATATTTATTCTTTCAACCATATTTCTGGGGAGTGTATATCCTAATGTAACTTCCTTTAAACGAATATATGATCCATCAAAAATAAGCATACTGGAAACGCCATAACCATTTCCAATATCCCACCTGGGCTGAGGATATTTTGCATCATCACCCGGCTCACGCCAGTAATTTTCATAAAATTCAAGGGTTTGATTGTCAAACCATGACAAACCATCGGCCTGCCATTGACGACCACCATTAAATATATCATTACCATAAACAAACTGCACTAAGAAGCTGAGATCAAATCCTCTGTACCTGAATGTATTTGAAAGGCCGCCCCAGAAATCAGGGTTGGGGTCTCCAACTATACGGTTGGCAGCTGCAGCCAACGATGTAGTAGTTTCATCTCCTTCAGGGTTTAAATAGAATAATGCGTCTCCTGTTTGAGGATCAACTCCTGCGTATTCTTTTGTGTAAAATACTCCTATGGGTTGTCCTTCCATTACTCTCCAGATACTGAACTGGATAATCTGATCGTCAAGATCAGTAACCTTATTCTCATTAAAGGCAATATTGAAGTTTGTACTCCAGTAGAAATCAGTGTCAATATTCACTGTATTTAAAGAGAATTCCCATCCTTTGTTTTCAAGTTTACCTACATTGCGATATACGGTATTGAAACCACTGGTTGCCGGTAAATTCACGAAAAGCAAAAGATCTTCGGTATTCTTTACATAATAATCAATTTCACCGGTTACCCTGTTGTTAAATAATCCAAAGTCAAGACCGAAATTGATTTGAGTAGTAGTTTCCCATTTGAGGTCATCACTGGGCAAACTTGTGGGAATAATACCTGATAAGCCGGCATAGTTGGTGGCAGAATACAATCCGAGTGATGCAAAATCACCGATCTCTGAGTTACCCACAACGCCCCAGCTTGCCCGTGGCTTTAGGAAACTAAGAAAATCAACATCCTGTAAAAACTCTTCATTGCTCATGATCCATCCCAATGAAGCTGCAGGGAAAAAACCCCACCTGTTATCTATGCCGAATCTTGAAGAACCATCCTGCCTTCCACTGAGGGTTAACAGATAGTTATCTGCAATTTTCATATTGGCACGTGCAAAAAATGATGCATACCTGAATGATGTAGCACTTGAAGAAGAGCTGGTAATCTCAGATGCACTTGCCAGCCTGCGGAACTCATCACTTGGGAACCCGACTGCTGTCATGGATGCAAAATTAAAATCTCCCATTTGCAAACTAGACCCAAATACCAGGTTCAAATCAAATACATCACCAAAGTTTTGATCGTAGGTGAAATAATTCTCAATATTATAAATTCTTGAGGTTACCGTTCTATCAAAAGCAAAACCGGTTGGCCCTCCGTCATTGGTAAGTCTTCCTCTGTATTCTTCTTCTCTTTGGTTGAGTATGTCAACACCAGCTTCTGACCTGAATCTGAATCCTTCAAGAAGTTCAATATCAAGGAAAATATTACCGAAATTCCTGAAAATCTCGGTATCAAAATTATTATATTTTCTAACCACCAATCCATTTTCATAAACAGTTCCCCTGTTGGGCTCACCATCAATATAATCTGGCTGAATGGGTGGTAATGCAACCATTTGCAATGGCGTGGCAAAAGCATTATCATTTGCCACCCTGAAATTCCGTGATCGTGCAAGGTTCATATTCAAACCAAATGATACCCTGTCAGAAAAATCCTGGTCAAGATTCAAACGACCGCTGATCCTGTCAAATTCATTGCCATTAATAATAGCAACCTGGTCAAACAGCGACAGTGCTGCATAGTACCTGGTGTTTTCTGTACCACCTGAAGCATTGATATCAAACTGGGTATGCGCACCATTACGTAAGGCATGATCTTCCCAGTTTACGTCGATACTTTCGTCGCGCCATTCGGGACCTAATACCACATCAAGGGGATCTTCCCAACTATTTGCAAACCAATAAGGCTCATTTGGTCCTCCTGCTGTATTAGAATAAGCTTCCCTGAACAAATTGAGATACTGCTCTCTGTTCAAAAAGCCCACTTTGTTTGCCGGCTCACTGAATCCCAGCTGTGAAGAAACATTGATCCTGGGTGCACCGGTTTGTCCTCTTTTGGTTGTGATAATAATTACTCCATTTGCTGCCCTCGAGCCATAAATTGCCGCAGCAGAGGCATCTTTTAATACCTCTATGTTTTCAATATCGGCAGGGTTCAGATCAGCCAACGGATTGGTAGGTTCATTGGCTGTTGTACCGAGGTTTTGCGATACCACCGGAACACCATCAATAACATAAAGAGGCTGGCTGCTTGCAGAAATGGATGAAGACCCCCTTACACGGGTTCTTACATATTGACCAGCTTTACCACTACCTCCTGAGATATGGACACCTGCCGTACGGCCTTGAAGAGCAGTTTCAAAGCTGGGCATGGTATGGCCTTCTATGTCTTCTGCACGAACAGATGATATGGAGCCGGTAAGCTCTGACCGTAAACGGGTTCCATACCCAACCACTACAATCTCATCAAGCGTAGCAACATCCATGCGCATCACCACATCGATGACCGCCTGATCTCCCACCACTCTTTCTTCAGTCATCATTCCAATGAAGGAGAACACCAGTGTAGCACCTTGCTGCACTTCAAGAGAATACCTTCCATTGGCGTCGGTAATCGTGCCCTGTGTGGTACCTTTCACCATTATCGTTACCCCGGGCAATGACATCCCCTCGGTATCGGTTACTGTCCCGGATACCGTCATTTCCTGGGCATAAAGGCTATTGACCATCATACCCAGAATTACGGAAAAAACTAAATAAAATGTTTTCATGTTGTTAATGTTTAAGTTAAAAAATAGGTTGATATGATAATTGAAACACTTGATATTAAACTGTTTAAAACCACTAATGTATAAAAAAACAGATTCATTTAGAGTAGATATGATGTTAAAGAATGTAAATCATATTTTAAATTTTGTTATACAATGTGAAATCATAGATAGGTGTTATAATAAAAATAGAAGAGGTTGGGTTTTCTGAACCCAACCTCTTCTATAAAGACCAGATATTGTTTATCTGGCAGATATCCAAAAAAAGATAATCAAATCATCCTCTGAAATATAAAAATTTATTTCACTTTTAAAGTAACTGCCCTGACTCCACTCTCAGATCTGATTTGTAAAATATAAATGCCTGTATACAAAATTCCTACATCCAGTTTCCCGCTAAAATCATTGAAAATACTGCTTTTTATCAATTGACCGGTGATATTCAGCAGGCGAACCTCGGTAATAATCTCACTGCTTTCAATGGTAACCTGGCTTGTGGCAGGATTGGGATAAACCTTCAGATCAGCAAGAGGATCGATCAGGTCAACAGATACCACAGGTTCGAAAACAGCATGAACCGTCATATTCCCGGTAATATTGGCGAGTACATAATTTTCATGTGCTCCTACACTCTGGCCATTTACCTGGATATTGGCAACCTGGTGGCCGGAAGCCGGAACGAGGTCAAACACAAGGCTGCTTCCATGCGGAGCATCAATTACACCGTCGGGAGTTATGGTTCCGTTACCTTCAGATGTTACCGTAACCTGGTAAATATTAATGGCAAAATCAGCATGAATGGTATTGCCATCTTCACTTACATTTTCAAAGGTATATGTTGCAACAGCCCCCACACTTTCACCATTTACCAGAACATCATCAATATGATATCCGGGCACAGGAGTAATATCAAAAGTTATATCATCACCGTGGGAAACTTCTACTTCGCCTGACGGGTTTATTCCGCCGTTGGGTCCGGCAGTGGCTGATATGGTATAGGTATTGAGAGCAAAAACAGCCAGCAGTTCCCGGTTACTCATCACATTAAAGGTATATACGGATTCGTCAGATACAATGACCTGATTTTCTGTCCAGTGAACAAAATGGTAACCGGTATTGGGTAATGCCTCTAAAGAAGCAGTTTCGCCGTAATAGTATTCACCTGCACCGGTAACGGTTCCTGCATCATCAATATTAATATTAACCACTACATCATAACGAAGGTAGGTTAATATAATATCAAGGTTTTGCTCAGCATCATCTGTAATAACCACAATACTGGTTAATGGCTCAAAACCTGTTTTTGTAACAGAATAATTATAGGTACCGGGCATGATACTTATAACAACTTCACCCTGTGAATTGGTAAAGTGCCCGCCAAATCCCTGGATGGTAAAGTAAGCATCTTCT
>REDJ01000001.1 GCA_007693555.1 Bacteroidota bacterium | reverse complement strand
TTGAGGTGGATAGTGCCAAGGGAGGTGTGGTTAGAAAAAATCTGTAAGCATAATCAGGGCAGGAACTGAAGTCCTACCCGGATGAAATAAAACAAACTAATTTATAATGATTCGAATTGCTACAACTTTTATTCTGACAATTTTTCTGCTGCCTGTCCTTGCCCAGTTACAGGATGGCCGGGCAATAGAAAACTTCTTTAAAGCATCCGGAACACCCGTAAACCCAAAAGTGCAGGTCAGCTGGAATCGCTATTACACAAATGAAGGACTGTATGAAATATACCGGGAGTTTGTAAGGGCACATCCCGAACTTGTTACCCTGAAATCCATAGGAAAAAGTTATGAAGAGCGTGATCTATGGCTGCTAACCATTACCAATCATCAAAATAAACCGCACCGGGAGAAACCGGCTTTCTGGATTGACGGTAACATCCATGCCAATGAAATTCAGGCGGCTGAAGTGGCAGTTTACACAGCCTGGTATTTGCTGGAAAATTATGGAAAGAATGACTTTATCACCCAATTGCTCGATGAAAAGGTATTTTACATACTTCCGGTTATGAATCCTGATGGCAGGGAGTATTACATGAATCAACCCAATACTTACAGCTCACCCCGCAGCGGCACTATGCCCCTGGATGATGATGGAGATGGGCTTAAAGGTGAGGATGGCTTTGACGATCTTAATGGCGATGGTCATATAACCCAAATGCGGAGGCGTAACCCTTATGGTCAATGGCGGGAAGACCCTGATGATCCCCGCAGGATGATACGTGCCAGACCCGGTGAATTTGGAGACTGGGATTTGCTGGGTTGGGAAGGAATCGACCGCGACGGCGACGGCAGGCTCAACGAGGACCGCGATGTAGGCTATTACGACCACAACCGCGACTGGGGATGGAACTGGCAGCCCGATTATGTGCAACGCGGATCGTATCACTATCCTTTCTCACTACCCGAAACACGTGCTGTGTGTGATTTTGTGGTTGCACATCCCAATATTGCCGGTGCACTTACACATCATAATACCGGTGGTATGTTTTTACGCGGGCCTGGGGTTGAAGCAGATTTACAATATTATCTCAGGGACGACCTTAACATCTACGATATACTGGGTGAAAAGGGAGAAAAGCTGGTACCGGGATACCGTTATCTGATAAGCTACAGGGATCTTTACACTGTTTACGGTGGGCAAAGAGACTGGTTTCACCTGATGCGGGGAGCATTTACTTTTACCATAGAATTGTTTTCCAGGTATTTCCTCTTTCATGAAAGACCACAACGTGGTTTTGGACAAGCGCCGGAACTTTATGAATTTGACAGGTATCTGCTATTTGAAGATGCTTTTGTACCATGGGAAGACTTCGACCATCCGCAATTTGGCAAAATACAAATTGGTGGTTTTAAGAAGAACTATGTGAGAATAAACCCCGGCTTTATGCTTGAAGAGGAAGCTCACAGAATTACAGCCTTTTCATTATACCATGCATATCATACACCACAATTGGAGATTGTAGAACTGAACAGCAAAAGACTGGGAAGAGGTTTGCACGAAGTAACGGCGGTGATTGCCAACAAACGCCTTATCCCAACCCACTCAGGGGTAAATCTTCAGTTTGGAATAGACCGGCCTAATTATATAAGTATTGAAGGAGCAAATGTTATATCAGGTATGATAGTTCATGATGCAGACCTCAATGTAGTTGATGAGCAAAAAGTAAACCCATCAATACTGGAAGTTGATAATATTCCGGGTATGAGCACTGTTACCGTTAAATGGATAGTAGATAACAACCGGAACCTTTCAGTAAAAGTGGATAGCGAAAAAGGTGGAGTAGTGAGAAAGGACTTGTAAAAGCAAGCATATAAAAAGATCACTTAAGCGTAGTTTTATCTACGTTTTTTGAGATACTGTCCCATAATTTATTGCAATATCTTGGTATGTCTGGCTTTCGTTACTTCCAGCAACCCTTATTCTCATTCCTTCCGGTTCAACAAATAATATCGGATTATTAGCAACATAAGCATATGGAGAAACCGGGTAGTAATCTTCCGCCAACGGGTCCACACTATGCCAGCGTGCAATCTGCGGGTCATAAAACCGTGCTCCGTAATCATACCAATTTACAATTACTCATCCGGTATCCCCTTTGGTGTACGACGCATTTTTCCATCCGTAATAACGAGTAATTCTTCAATAATCTCCTCAACCTGCTTTTTCTTCCATCCATTACGCGCATTGATTTTCAATCGAAACTTATCATTTTCGTAAATAAATGCTGCTATTGCATTTCCAAAATATGTAGTTTGTAAATAGTCAATCCAAAAAGAAATGTCTTCAAAATGTATTTTTCTTTTTTTGCTTATGAAATAAAAAAAAGAATAATGTACGGTAAAAGTTCTTTCGGAATAATTAATGATAACTTTATTTGTTACTGTACGGTTTACCATTAACTTGTAAATATAAAAGGTCGTTGCAAGCATGAAGCCCAATAAGAGTAACTTCTTAATATCCTTATAGTCAATCCCTGGCTCTCTTAGCAACCCGATATAGTCAATAAAAAACAATATCGCAACAAAAAACAACATTCTCATTACTATTTCCAAACCTCTCGGAAATGGAAATTTTAAAGCGGGCTCAAATACTCTAATTTCTTTCATTTAGTTGATTTTCGATTTGTTCTTGTATCTGTCTCATCCGTCTAATA
>REDJ01000002.1 GCA_007693555.1 Bacteroidota bacterium | reverse complement strand
AGCTATATTATTGAAGATATCAAGGAAGTGCAGCAAAAAGTAGAAAACCGCTCACATACCATGACCAAAGCTGTCGACATGGCAGCCAAAGCTCTGTATGATACCGACAGGGAAATGATGTATGAATATCTTACCGATTTCAGTGTAAACAATGCAGAATATACTGTTCAGCGCTGGAGAGAGTTGGGATATCATATCTTTTCCAAGTATAACGACCGTTATATCCGTACTGAAGATGCTCTGAGACCATGGCCCCAGGGGATTGGCTATCCTGAAGATTTCCTGCGCCGTTCTGTTGAAAAACGCCCCGATTATTACGATGTAAGATGGCGTAAGCCGGGCGACCCAATTAAGTAGGGTTCCTGGGGATTTTTCTTTGAGATCTTATGAAGTAAAACCGGAAGTTTGTAGCTTTGCTGAATTATCAACCGGCTGCAGGTTTCCGGTCTTTTTTTAAGTCGATTATCAATATCTGAAAAATGACAAAATCTCCTTTGTTAAGCATTCGCAATCTGAGTATTGGTTTTGAAACCGATGAAGGTTTTGTTCAGGCTGTTGAAAATGTAAGCTTTGATCTTCAGGAGGGAGAAACCATGGGGCTGGTAGGGGAGTCGGGCAGTGGAAAGTCAGTTTCTGCCTTGTCGGTAATGCGCCTGCTTCCCAAACGAACTTCAAAGATTACCTCAGGTGAGATTTTGTTTCATCATCCCCGCAGGGGAGAAATTGATCTTCTCAAACTATCTGAAGAAGAGATGCAGCATATCCGTGGAAATTATATTGGTATGATTTTCCAGGAACCCATGACCTCACTTAATCCGGTAAAGCGTTGCGGCGAGCAGGTTATGGAGAGTATTCTCTGGCATAAGAAATCAGGTGAAAAGGATGCACACGACAAAGTGATTCAACTTTTTGAAGAAGTTAAACTACCCGAACCCCGAAGAACTTTCCGTAAATATCCACACGAACTTTCCGGCGGACAGAGACAAAGGGTTATGATTGCCATGGCCATTGCCTGCGATCCATTACTTCTGATTGCTGATGAGCCAACCACTGCCCTGGATGTTACTGTGCAGAAAAATATTCTGCAGTTGATAGGCGAATTGCAAATGCGGCATAAAATGAGTGTGCTGTTTATTTCACATGATCTGGGAGTGATTCACGAAGTGGCCGATCATGCAGCCATTATGAGGAAGGGGCAAATTGTGGAAACCGGCGATGTGAAAGAACTATTCAGAAACCCGCAGCATCCCTATTCCAAAGGTCTGGTTGCCTGCCGGCCGGGTACCCATGTAAGGCCAAGAATTCTGCCCGTGGTAGCTGATTTTGAATCAGCCAAAGATGGTCAAACGTCTTTTATTCCCGAGGAAGAAAACCCCGATGAAAGAAAGAAAAGGCATGAAGAGATCTATTCTCAGCCTCCTGTTCTTGAAGTAAAGGGGCTGCAAGCCGGATTTGTAACCCGTAAAAGTTTTCTGGGAAAACCCCTGGACTGGTTTCGTGCTGTTGACGATGTTAGCTTCTCGGTTTACAAAGGTGAAACCCTCGGCCTTGTAGGTGAATCGGGTTGCGGAAAAACTACGCTTGGCCGCACAATTCTTCGCTTGTTCGAACCCATGGGGGGGCAGGTTTTGTATAATGGGGTTGATCTTGCCAAACTGAAGAAAGATGATTTACGTAAACTAAGGCCTCGCATTCAGATTATTTTCCAGGACCCTTATTCATCTCTTACTCCGGGAATGCAGGTGGGAACCGCCATTCTCGAACCCATGCGCATACATAGTATCGGTAAAAATGATACTGACAGGAAGAAAAAAATCATGGATCTTTTGAAAAGGGTAGGGTTGGAAGAGAGGCATTACCATCGTTACCCGCATGAATTTTCAGGAGGACAGCGTCAGCGCATCTGTATTGCAAGAGCTCTGGCCTTGCAGCCTGATTTTATTATTTGCGACGAGTCTGTTTCAGCACTCGATGTGTCGGTGCAGGCACAGGTGCTTAATTTGCTAAACGACCTGAAAAGAGAATTCGGACTTACCTACATCTTTATTTCACATGATTTGTCGGTAGTAAAATTCATGTCGGACCGCATCATGGTTATGCAAAACGGAAAGATTGTTGAAAGCGGAGAAGCTGATCAGCTATATTTGAACCCCGAAATGCCCTATACCCGGAAACTCATTGATGCAGTGCTGCATCCCGAATAAAGACAAATTACTTCAGGTGGTTTTCATTTGCGTAGCATCTTCTGCAGAGAGGCTCGTAGGATTCCTTTTCTCCAAGTACCACCAGCTTTTCACTTACAATGGTGCGGTGCGAAAAATGGGCAAGGCTGCCACACCTTACACAAATTGCATGCACTTTGGTAATGTACTCTGCCACAGCCAGCAGATTGGGAATAGGGCCGAATGGTTTACCCTTAAAATCCATGTCGAGTCCTGCAACAATTACCCTGATACCCTGATCGGCAAGTTGAGTGCAAACATTTGGAAGTTCTGAATCAAAAAACTGAGCCTCATCAATTCCAACAACATCTACATTATTGGCAAGCAGCAAAATATTGGAAGAGGCAGGCACCGGTGTCGACATGATCTCCCTTGCATCGTGCGACACAACCTTTTCTTCATCATATCTTACATCAATGGCCGGTTTGAAGATCTCTACCTGCTGGCGGGCAATCTTTGCACGCTTCAACCGCCGGATCAGCTCTTC
>REDJ01000223.1 GCA_007693555.1 Bacteroidota bacterium | reverse complement strand
CAATGGGACTTTGCAGAAATTCGCAATATACTCAATGCATCCATTCATACCGATTTCTTTATGCATGCCATGACTTTGTCTGGTGAGCATGACCCGCGTCTATATGAGCTGACAACTCCGGGAAGCAATGGAAACTATTTTTCTGTTCCTGCAAGTACAGGTCGCGGAGCTTTGGATATCGATGATTTTGCAATCCTATATAACGGCTACTGGACAAGAGATGATTCGCCAATTATTTTTATTACTGACGAAGAACTTTATTTTATTGAGGCAGAAGCTGCCTTTTATTCAGGCGATATGGAACGCGCCTATAATGCATATCTGAATGGAATTCAAAGAAATTTCAGCCGCCTGGGTATTGCAGCAGAATTCAATGCATACCGCAACTCGCAGGCAGTGGCTCAAAGCCCCGCTCAATTGCAGACATCACATATCATGATGCAAAAATATATTGCCTTGTATCTGCAGCCCGAAACATGGGTGGATATGCGACGCTATCATTATTCCAATAATGCATATCCCCAACTGGAATATCCTGAGAATGCCCTTTCAATTTATGAAGGTGAATGGATAAAACGTATGCCCTATGACCCGCAGACAGAGTATATTTATAATCCCAATGAAATCGAAAGACTGGGCGCAAGGGGTGACCTGTGGGTAGTTACTCCTTTCTGGTGGATTGAAAACTCACAACTTGGAAATTAACAACATTTAAACCTATTGAAAATGAAGACAATATTTAAAATATTTGCACTGTTGATGATGGTGGGTTTCTGGGCATGTGAGAAAAATGATCCCCTGGCCGAACAGGGCCAGCTCACCGGTAACATTGCACCCTTTAACCTGCTTGCACAACCTCCTGATGCAGCAGCAGGAGATACCATAAGGCTCAGAAATGTTTGCTGGGCAGTTAATGATGATATTGAAACCGTTACATTTTATCACAGCGGTTTTAAACTCAGGGATTACGATGTGAAAATGAGGGTGCAGACACAGGATACCATATTTGAACTTGTTGTAGTTTACAAAGAAGACTCTGTTCTTACATCCTCAACATTTTTTGCTGAGTATCCGGAAGAAGGAACTACGCTAAATGATTATTATCAAACCCTTGAAAACGCCTATGTCATTCTTCATGATTTTATTGTACCTATGCAGTATGCTTTGAGCAGGGAAAGAAATGAAGAACTGATTCTGGCTATGAATGATTTGGTATTTGAGGAAATAGTTCAGAAGTTCAGCTTAAAATTTAACCGTGCTATCATGGTAACAGTTTTTCCTGAAATCAACCCCTTCTCACTTGCATATTTCAAAGTGGATGATGATGGCTTTTATACGGGAGAACTTACGGATCAGGCTATACAGTATGTGATTGATAACCTTGACAGAGAACTACTGAACGAATTTCTGAGGGAGGCCACTGTTGCTGATAATACCCGCGTTACAATTGAAACCGTAGCTGCACTTGAAGCAAATGAAGGAGAAAAAAACTCAAGAAGAACCTTCAGAGTACTTTAGAAAACCAAAAAAATAAAACATGAAATCGATATTATTCATAAGGATGTTTTTTCTTTCACTTGCAATTACCATTTTTATAGTTGCCTGTGAAAAGGAAGAAGAAAAAATCTGGGGTGGTTCTTTTGCAGGGTTTTCCATTACAGATATGGATGATCTCAATGCCCCGGCTGAGGTTCAGTTTATTAATCAGACAAAAAATGCTGAATCCTATCACTGGACTTTTCCTGAAGGAAGGATAATGCGTCAGGGTATTGTAACGCAGGATTCTGTTACCACTGCAATACAACCCGAAAGAGTATTTTATCCCCTTCCCGGGGAATACGAAGCCATATTACGTGCCACAGCCGATGGACAGGAAATGGTTTACAGTAAAACATTTACTGTAAAAAAACCCAACCCCAGTATTTTGCACGAGCCCACCGGTATAGTATATGACGATACCGTTACTTTCCGGGCTGAATTTTTTCAGTATCCCGGACTGGAAGATGAAGTAACTTATTTGTGGGATCTGGGTAATGGTGAAACTTCAACCGACGCCAATCCGGTTACCACTTACAACCCACCGGGTATATATACCGTTTCACTTGAGTTGTTTGATGGTGTGGAAACACTTACCGCATCCCGCGATATAACCGTGCAGGCCGAAATTGCCAAAACTTTGTTCTTTACCAATGCCATAAATCAAAGTCTTTACAAGAAGATGCTATACACCGGTACCGATCTTCCCCATGAAGATATGGGTGTGGATGTGGGCCTTCACGCACTTTCTGTTTCGGTTTTTGAAGAAAGGATTGTAATTACCGTGGCCGGAGAAAATATTCGTTTTGCACCCGCAGAGACACCTGCAGATGGCTATATCTTTACTACAAATCTTAACGGAGGCAACAGATGGACCATTACAGCAACAGGTCCTGATCATGATTATCGTGATGATCCTTTTGTGGGAACGGTGGGTCCGGATGGAATGGTTTACTGGGTAGACAGATTTCAGGGAGCGCGTCGTCTCTTTTACCAGGAGCAGGATGCCGATTACCCCGAACCCTATGTATTTCACCAGGCTTCTGAAGGATCGGAACTGGCAAACCTGATTGGAGTATCATCAGCCTTTGGTTGGACCGACGGCGCTGTTCGGATTGTCAACGGCGAATTATGGTACAGTAAACATGGTACAGGAAGAGGATTGTACCGTTTTACAACGGAAGGTGAATGGATCGGGAAATTTGATGATTTGTTCAACTATAAGATCAGAACCTTTGAAGTAGATACCGTGAACAACAAAATATACCTGGCAATCAATCAGGCAGCTGGAGGTTTAGATCCCGGTTTGTATGTGTGTGATATTGATGGCAGTAACATTACCCTTATCGATCCGCTTACCGATTTTTCCATGCAGGGAGGTGAGGCCGAACGTACTTATGTTACCGAAATTGTTGTTGATGCCGATGGTGGATATATCTACTATCCTTTCCGTCATGAAGAAGATATAAATTTTTTGGGCGAAATTGTGGGAGATGGAAGTCAATCCGGTATCAAACGATGGAAGATTGATGGTAGTGAAGACCCTGAGTTTTATGTTACAGGTGTAATTCCTTATGGTATTGGAATTGACCATGTGAAAAGATAATAGATCTAAGGTTGGCGGTTGACAAACCTATTAACAAAAAGGGATTGTCAACTGCCCGCTTTTACCCTGATAAAGCATTGAAATACACAACTGACACTTTAAATTTTTACAATGAAAAAACTGTTACCTCTGATTTTAATTGTACTTTTATTCTCATCTCAAATTTTTTCGCAGGAGCCTGACCGTGAAGTGCGTGCTGTATGGCTTACAAGCGTATATAATATCGATTGGCCCCACAGCACTACGGTTTCTCCCATTAACCAGCAGAATCGCCTGAGACAAATGCTGGATGTTTTACAGGAAACAAATATCAATTCGGTTCTGTTCCAGGTTCGTCCAAACGCAGATGCACTTTACCAATCGGCTTATGAGCCCTGGTCGCAATGGATCACAGGAACAAGAGGCAATCAACCCGCCTACGATCCCCTGGCACTGGTAATTTATGAAGCCAACAAAAGGGGCATGGAAGTTCATGCGTGGTTAAACCCATATCGGTTTGAGAATACAGCAGGACAATATGCCGGGTTACCCGGCGATTATTCACAAACGCACCCTGAGCTCATTTTTACACACAGCGGGCGCACCTATTTCGATCCTGGAAACCCGGCCACTACCCAGTTGATTAAAGGAATCATTGCAGATTTGATTACCAATTACGACCTGGATGGTGTAGTTTTCGATGATTATTTTTATCCTTCAGGGATGCCTCTCAGTGCCGACCAGGAAACGTATGAAACATACGGCACTCTTGAGTTTGTTTCTCAATGGTACAATGATCTTACCCGTGGCAACTTCCGGCGTGCATCTGTAAACAACATGATCAGAGAAGTAAATGATACCATCAAAGCCATAAACCCCAATATGGTATTTGGAGTAAGTCCGGCAGGTATATACTCCATGCAGGCCTCCGCAGCAACACACTGGGGCACAACACTGCCGCAGGGCATTTCCGGAAACGACAATTACAATACCATTTATTGCGATCCTCTGGCCTGGCTTCATGACGGCTCGGTGGATTATTTGTCACCACAACTTTACTGGCCTATTGGCGGACCACAGGATTACCTGACACTTGTGGAGTGGTGGGGGCAGGAGTGCGAAAGAAAAGGAAGGCATTGCTACCCCAGCGTGGGCTCGTATCGACTGCCTCCCGATGCCAAAACCATTCCCGATTGGGAAACAATTCCCTATTTTCTTGGTGAGCTGCGCAATTTACTTATGCTTAAAGACGGTGTGCTTGACAAAAGCACTTTTACACTACAGGAAATTGAGAATCAGATTATGGCCAATCGCAATAATGAACACAATAACGTTTTTGGAACTATCTTTTTCAGTACCCGGGATCTGACAAGCCGTGTCCCTTCATTGGCTCCATTCCTTGCAGAAGGGGTTTTTGCCGAAAAAGCTATTTTCCCAATTATTGATTGGTTTCCTCCCACGCAACCCGGAGCACCTCTCATTTCTGAAATAGGAGCCATTGGTGAAGATCCCGATGCACTAGCCATGACTATTGATAACAGTCCGGCAAATCGGTTTTTGCTTTACGGGTGGGAGCAGATGCCCACCAAAATTAATCCTGATGAGGCCGATTTTATGCAGGTTATTTTTGGTAAAGACTTTTCACTGTTTTACCCGGAAAACAATAACTATTTTGCTGTGAGCGAATTTTTACCCAATCGTGAACTGGGCAGTATTTCCGGCACTTATTCCTTTGAATATCTTGATCCGGCTGAAATCAACAGCCCGGTTAATGAAACCATCTGCGATTTGCATAACTTTTCCTGGACACAGGTACCTGAAAGTACAGCTTATCAGTTATTAATAGGTACACAACAAAACCCGGATGTTATGGTTTTCTCCAGCCCTGAAATAACTCAGAATTTTTATGCGCTTCCAAGCGGGATATTGCCTGGACAACAAAACTATGTTTTCAGGGTTAAGGCATTATCGCCCGCAGGTGTATCATGGTCGGCACCGGAAGGTTTTTTTACAGGTTATCCTGCTTCTACAATGATTAATGCACCTGCTGATGGGGCAGTTAATGTCAATATGACTACCACACTGCAATGGAATTCAGTATCCGGAGTACAATTTTATCATGTGCAGGTTGCCACAAATCTATCATTTGACGAAGAGTACTTGATTGTGAATCATGAACCTGTGAATCAGAATATCTTTACAGTGAATCTTGAACAAACCAATACCCAGCATTTTGTAAGAGTGAGGGCAGCCGATGCATGTGGATATTCCGTATGGTCAGCAGTCAATAGTTTTACCACCGGTCAGGGAACATTTGTTGATGATATTCGACCTCATGTGTTAAGAGTTTTTCCTAACCCGGCAAGAGAGAAATGCGAGGTAAATTATCCGGTTATGGTAGGTGAAAGGACAATAAAGTGGTATAATACCGGCGGTCAGTTGTTGAATGAAGAAATCCGGAAGGATAATACCACATCTGACAGTTTTGATTTGACAAGTTTGCTTGCCGGAGTTTATACCGTTCATATTTATACCGGAAATAACGAAAAATTTGTTTTCCGGGTGGTAAAAGCGCACAGATCGAAATAGAAATAATCAGAGTCCGGGCGCGACTTAAAGTCGCACCCGGACTAAACTGACAAAAAACACAAACCTATGATCACCCTTTACAAATCCAAAAAACTTAGAAAAGCAATGTTGTCGCCAGCCCGGGTACTTTTTTTACCAGTCTTGTTTCTCATGATGCAAAGTGCTCTTTTTGCCCAGCCAAAGGCTGCCGGAGAGCCTTTTGCATTGATCTCTTCTCCATCGCATAACTTTATGAATGCCATGTGGTCGCCCGACGGACAAACCATTGCTTTTTCGTCCGATAATTTTAATGGAATATGGCTGGCAGATGCCAACGGGCATAATCTTCGTCAGCTTACCGATGACGGGGCCGTGGGCTTTGGCTTTTCATGGTCGCCCGATGGTAAATTTATTCTGGGCAGGCCTGCCGTATATGAAAACCGGCGCCGCTTTCATAAGGTGAAAATTTACGATGTAAATACGAAGCAGGAAGAAGTGCTTCTTGAAAATACCCGTGACTTATACGGGCTTCCTGCATGGACTCCCGATGGCTTTCAGGTGGCGATGGTTAGAAATGGAAATATTGAATTTAGTTCATCTGAGCGTTTACAAAAAAACAGATCAGAAAAACCTGATAATGTAGTATATGCAATCAACGGAAAGCTGTTTAATATCAACCAGGTTACCCGTTCCGACGTTGAAATTACAGCATTTGATGGCCGTGTCATTTTTAATGTGAGCATTTCGCCCGACAGAAGTAAAGTTGCCTTCCAGGTGCAGGGCAAGGGGCTATATGTCCTTAATACCGATGGCTCTGGGCTGCAGCACCTGGGTCATGGAGAGCACGCCTCATGGCTGCCCGGCAGCGATTATATAGTGGTCACTATGGTGGAAGACGACGGACATTACATCACGGGTGGTGAGTTATATGCCATCAATGTAGCAACCGGCCAATCGCATCACCTAACCGGCCATACACAGCTGATAGCGCTAAAGCCCGCAGTTTCTCCCTGCGGCAAATGGGTTGCCTTCGATAATCCAAATGATGGCAATATTTACAAGATGGAACTCAGGTAATGAGATCAATTGTTTTTCCGTTTAAAAAGACTTGCACTATGAATTCAATTTTTACTACAAATAAAGTAAAAGCGGTACTTGTCCTTCTTGTTTCTCTGCATTTTGCATGGTTTGCCGGACAAGCTTCCGCCCAGGAAGTAACGGGCCTCAGCGACTGGAACCTGTTTATTGATCCCGGCCATTCGCAAACCGAGAACATGGGTTTATACGGCTATTCTGAAGCCGAAAAAGTATTAAGGGTTGCATGGGCCCTGCGCGATTTTTTCGAGAATGAAACGGATATTGATACTGTTTATATGGCCCGTCTTACCGACGATGATTTTATTTCCCTCGAAGGTCGGGTAGCTCTCGCCAATACCCTGGGAGCAGATTTTTACTATTCCATACATAGCGATGCAGGTCCTTCGCATGTTAATAGTACTTTGATGCTTTACGGCGGCTGGAAAAGCAATGGAGTACTGGTGGAAAAAACACCTGAAGGGGGTGCTGCCTATGGTGAAATACTGGACTGGGATCTTACCGGTGCAATGCGTATTGATCGGCGAGGAAATTTTGCCGATCGGGTTTTTTACCTGGGGGATCAATTTCATCATGAAAATCAGTTTCCATTTCTTTATGTAAACCGGGTTACCACAATGGCTTCACTACTCAGTGAAGCCGGCTTTCACACCAATCCCACCCAGCAGATGCGTAATCTCAATGCCCAATGGAAGGTGCTGGAGGCCCTGTCGGCATATCGATCCTTCCTGGAGTGGCACGATATTGACAGGCCGGCCATCGGTGTGGCTACAGGTATTATTACTGACCTGGAAACCGGACGCCCTCTCAATGATGTTACCGTTACCATTGGCGATCAGGTTTATGTTACCGATGGATGGGAATCCTTATTTTACCAGTATTCAAATAATCCTGATCAGCTTCGTAATGGCTTTTATTTTATCCAGAATCTGGAGCCTTTGGATACCGTTGAAGTTACTTTTGAAAAGGAAAACTACCAGACCATTGTGGTGGATCTTTTTATAGAATCCAACCCCAATGGTCTTACAGAAGAAAATCTTAGTTTTCTGGATCCACAGATGCTGTCACTTATTCCGCCCGTAGTGGTTGATATTCAGCCTGAAAATGCCCTTGATAATCTGATACCGGGAACTCCGCTGCTGATCACATTCAGCCGCATCATGAACCAGGAATCGGTTGAGGAAGCCTTCAGTATTGAACCCGAGGCAGAGGTTACTTTTTCATGGAATAATGGGTTCACACTTAATGTAAACACTTCGCAACTGGAATATCTCCAGGCTTATACCTTTACAATTGATGGAAACATTGCCCAAAACCTTTATACTGAACAATTTCTGGATGGTAATGGCGATGGAGAAGAGGGAGGTGATTTTCAAATGGAAATTACCATGTCTGACGAAGACACTGATCCTCCGGCCATAATAGAGCAATGGCCATCTGAAAATTCCCCGGCCCGTCAACTCCGGCCGGTTATCAGGCTTGTTTATGATGAAGAGATCATGGAAGAAAGCATCGGTGAAAATGCAATAACCGTTACAGGTACTCACGCTGATGTGGCTGTGCCCGGTGTTATTCATCACAAGGTTATTAATGAACAAAGTATTCTACATTTCTTCCCCACCGCCGATATGTCGCCCGGACTGGCATATACAGTTACTGTGCAGGAAGGATTGTCAGATATGTTTAACAACCTTACCGAAGAATATCAGTTCCAGTTTTATATCCTTGATCAGCCCATTACAGAAACTACAGTTATTGATAATTTTAACTCAGGAATTGTTTCATGGTGGCACCCCGATCAGGCCGGACAAACTCTGGGTATTATTCCCGAACTTACTAATCGTACCCATAACACTAATGTGGTAAATCATTCTGTGGAAAGCACGGGCAGTATGAAACTAAGCTATGGTTGGGATATGGATTACACAGGACTTCCCTACATCAGGCAATACTTACCCCCAACTGCCCCGCAGAATGGTAACAGATTTAATATTGATGATGTATTGCAGGTTTACGTTTTTGGAGACGGGTCGCACAATGAATTCCGCATGGTAATCCGTGATGGTGCTAACCAACTTGAGGCGCATCAGTGGATAACTATTGACTGGATAGGCTGGAAATTGATTTCTTGGGATTTGTCAAACGATCCTGTCTATGGTTGGGTGAACGGAAATGGGGTTCTTGATGGAGCAAACTTCTACATGGACGGTTTCCACCTTCGTTATGTAGATGGTGCCGCTACTGTTGGAGCTTTGTATTTCGATCATCTTCACTTTGTGAAACGCGAAGAAGTACAATATCCCACCGAACTTTTTGAAAACTGGGAGATTTACGAAGATTTCACCACCAATATTTTCCCCTGGATCACCATTGATGTGGATGGTGATATTACCTGGAACCCGTCAGGGTTTACATTCCCGGGTTCGGGTGAGCCTTATGCGTTCAAGGTGTTGAATCCGGCTGAGACCACTCCCCCGATAAGCAATGATCATACCCCGGTTGACGGCAGCAAGTACCTTATTGCCATGATGTCGCAGGCCCTGGATGAAAATAAATGGCTTATCTCGCCACAATTGCTTGCCACTCAAACTTCAGAACTGAGCTTTTTTGCACGTTCCATTGATTTGACTACCTACGGTCCCGAAAGATTCAGGGTTTATATTTCAACGGATGATAACACTATATTTGAATTTGATCCTGATAATTTTACACTCATTTCCGAAGGTGAATTTGTGGAAGCTCCTTTTGACTGGACAGAGTTCAGTTATTACCTGGGCTCTTGGGCAGGTGAAGTAATACGATTTGCCATACAATATGTTTCCCACGACGATTATATGCTTATGCTGGATAGGTTTGAAGTGGCATCAGCTCAAACCTATATGCTGACCC
Source organism: Bacteroidota bacterium (assembly GCA_007693555.1). Taxonomy (GTDB): domain Bacteria; phylum Bacteroidota; class Bacteroidia; order Bacteroidales; family UBA7960; genus SKVR01. Next base: position 3,751 of record REDJ01000223.1, on the reverse strand, counting down.
TGGATGCTGTTCCTGAAGAAGGGGGTGAGGTAACCGGTGAAGGTGAATATGCTGCCGGGCAGGAAGTACAGGTAATTGCCACACCCGCAACCGGCTGGGCATTGGACAGCTGGACCGATGAGGATGGCAGTGAACTAAGCACCCAGGCATCTTATACTTTCAATATGCCGGGTAATGATCTCAACCTGACAGCGAATTTCTCACAAGTTGCTTATAATCTCACACTACTGGTTGATCCGGAAGATGCAGGAACAACACAAGGAGAAGGCAGTTATTTTTTCAATGATGAAGTTACTGTTACTGCCATCCCCGCCACAGGGTATGTTTTTGAAAAATGGACCGACCGCGACCTGGAAGTAATGAGTACCGATGTAACTTATACTTTCAGCATGCCATCGCTTAACTACCAACTTACAGCGAATTTTACCCTCGGAACCGATATAGCTGATCTGGATGAAGAATTTATAAAGGTGTACCCAAATCCCACAAGAAATAATCTGTATATTTCTTCGCCTGAAATGATTAGTATGGTAAAGCTGACAGATATGAGCGGAAGGGTGGTTTACACCAGTAAACAGCAGAATAATGAACTAATGATAAACACCGGTGATCTGGATGATGGGTTTTATGTTTTACAACTTCATCTTGAAAACCGTATCTTAAATACAAGAATACAAATTTTAAAATAAGGTGATTTGCCATAGCAGGACAACGAAAATATCCTGCTATAGCAAATACCTTTGTAATCAACACATTATCTTATTATAAACCCAAAAAATAAATGTATATGAAAACAAAAACTACAATTACAATGATCTTCAGCCTGTTCTTTATCATGGGCATGATTGCACAGGGTTTTGCACAACAGGCAAAAGACAATGAAAACTCTAACTTCACCTACATTGATGACTTCGAAGAGGGAGTTGCGATGTGGTGGCTTCCTCAAGGTGCAGGGCAAACTACAGGTATAATCCTTGAAGATGATGAAGGAAACCTTTTGACCTACAGGGAGCAAGATACAATTATTGTAAATCCTCAGACAGGAAGCACTGCTTCAATGAAGCTTGCTTTTGCTTGGGATGAGGATGTGGAGTGGTTTGAGCCTACTGCTGCAGGTAGTCAAAGTCATTTTATCCGACAATATATGCCGCCCGGTAATGCCAATGTTCCTGAAAGGCATTTTTTCCCCGGGCAAGCCATTGAGGTATTTTTATATGGTGATGGATCAGGTAATCGATTTCGGTTTATGGTAAGAGATGGTGCTAATACTCTTGAAGGATCAGACTGGTACACTGTTAGCTGGTCAGGATGGAAACGTTTGACCTGGGATTACAACGATGCAGCAAATGTTTTTGGATGGGTAAATGGTAATGGTGAAATGACCGAAGGCAATCCCTTTTACTTTGACTCATTCATGATTACCCGGAATGAATCCGGTACAACCTCCGATGGACTATTTTACTTCGATGATCTGAGAATTGTTGACCCCTTCAATGTTGAGTTCAATATAGCCGGTGCCGATGGTTCTGAAATCATTGAAATCAATAACATTACATATGAAGCTGGAGAAACCGAATTCTCTTTTTTTCCCGGCGAATATCAGTATTTTATTCGCAAGGAAGGTTTTGTTACCTATATCGGTACATTTGAAGTGGATGATCAGGACCTTGTTATTGACGTAACTCTTGACAGCGGCGATGACCCTGAGTTTACAGTAAACTTTACTGTTTTGAGTGAAGATGAAGAACTTATAACTGATGCCATTATTACCCTGGGTGATGTTACCAATGATGTGGGCGATTATGAATTTACCGTAACTCCCGGTTTTTACAATTATACTGTAAGCAAGGAGCTCTATTTTGATACTGAAGGCTTTGTTACTGTAATCGGTTCCAATATTTTTGTGAATGTGATCCTGCAGGAGATACCCGATATTTTCTACAATGTTTACCTGAGCTGGGATGTGGCTCCCACTGCTGCATCTTCTGCCCTTCGCCAGGAGCATTATAGTGTATGGGTAAGTACATCAGATGCTGATACATTAACACCTGAAAATTCTGTGATGATCTTCGAAGAAACCCTTAGCAGCAGTCACCCGCAATGGGGCTACCAGGCAAGGCAGGTGGAAATCTCACAGTTTGCCGAGCAAGATATTCGTGTGGCTTTCCGTCACCATAATGTAACAGGCAAAGATCGGATCATCATCAGCAATATAGAGATTTCCGGTCCTGAACCCGGAGAAACAGAGCCTACCGTATTGCTTTTTGAAGATTTTGAAGGCGGTCTGCCCGAGGGTTTCAATCCCGAAACCTTTGATCCAACTGTTCCTGGTGCTTATGACCCCAACTGGTTACCTGAAGGATGGGCAAGCATCGACTACAACGAAGATGATTTTAAATGGGATTTTGGTATTTATGTTGACCAGAACCTCGACTACAAAACCTTTATGGTAAGCCGTTCTTTTGATGCTTCCACAGGCAATGATCTTACGCCTGATAACTGGCTGGTAACTCCTATGGTAGAAATACCCATGGTATTCTTCTACGATGTTGAATTTATTGTAACAGATGAAGATGGCAATGCCATTACCGATGCAGTAATTACCCTGAACGGCCAGGAGTTTGATTCGGGCCAGTATACCTTTGTCCTTACCAATGGCGACTATGATTATGAAGTATCATTGGAAGCCTATGAAATCGTAAGCGGAAGCTTTACAGTAGAAGGCGAAGACCTGGAAATAGAAGTTACCCTGACCATTATTCCATTGTATGATGTAACCTTTAACGTGAACATGAACCAGGCTGATGGATTTGAACCCGGAGAAACCGAAGTGTATTTTACCGGTGCATTCTTCGATTGGGCAGTGCCAGGTACTGTTGAAGGACAGCAATTGAATCCTACTGACAATATTTACATCTTTACCCAAACCCTTCATTTACCTGCAGGTACTTACGAGTACAAGTATTTCGACGGTCCTTCCTTTGACGATGACGAATGGCCCGGTGATCCCAACCGCGTAATTGAAGTAACTGATAATATGGTAATCAATGATATATTTGGTGTGCAAACTTCTGTTGATGAATTAACTGAGAATATTGTAAATCTGTTTCCCAATCCGGCCAACCGCCAGGTGAATGTCACTTCTGGCAGCCGGATAATGGAAGTGGCAGTTTACAACATTGCCGGACAGCAGGTTTACCGCCACACCCCCGATACCCAAAGTCACATTATTGACCTGAATGCCTTCCACAACGGCATTTACATGGTGCGGGTCCTCACCCTTGAAGGCCTGCAAACCATGAAGCTGCAGGTGGTGAAATAAAGATTATTCTTTGTGTTTAGTTTAGTGAGGGTATGACTTTGAGTCATGCCCTCACTGCTTTTTTAAGATCTCACGGGGCGACTTCCAGTCACCCCGCGAGTGGATGGCATGCGCCGGATGTTAAGCGGAATTTATAATTCCGCTTTCTTCATCTATTTTTGAATTTGCAATTCAAAATCCATTCAACATCATTTTTTTATTGAGGGCATGACTCAAAGTCATACCCTCACAGTTGTTCATTCCGCCATCCGTCCGGGTAGGACTAAAGTTCCTGCCCGGACTACAAATCGATTTATTAACCGGTAAATATTGCGCTGCAAAACCCGTGTGGTTCTCACAACCGCCGGTGCGTGCAGCGCCCGTTATCATGCGGTTGCATGATTCTACAAATGTGGAGCTCCTCCGGAGCAATCGGAATCAAATTAACCG
>REDJ01000003.1 GCA_007693555.1 Bacteroidota bacterium | reverse complement strand
TATTGCGGTTAAAAAATTTTTTATCCCTTTGTTTTGCAAATCCATAGGTTAATAAAAGGCCTAATAAAAAGTATATAGCCGCATGAATTATTTTATCAAAATGCGGGATAAGAAAAAGTGGTGATTCAGGGATACTGCTTCCGGGAATTGCGATGATGAAAAATATTACAATAGTCCAAACAATCGCCGGAAGTAAATGCCAGAACCTCATTCGTAAAAGTTCATTTTATTGAAATGCCGGAAACATTAAAGAATTACCCTACCAGTTCTTTGTACTTTTCAACATCGAGAAGTTCATCAAGCTCAGATGGATCGCTTATCTTAATTTTTGCGATCCAGCCTTTACCATAGGGATCCTGGTTTACTATGTCTGGGCTTCCCTCCAGTTCTTCATTAAATTCAAGAACTTCACCGGAGATGGGCATAAAAAGATCGGAAACAGTTTTTACTGCTTCAATGGTTCCGAAAGTTTCTTCCTGCTCAAGGGTTTCGCCAACTGTATTTACTTCTATGTAAACTATATCTCCAAGCTCATTTTGTGCAAAATCAGTAATACCAACAATAGCGGTATCACCTTCCAGTTTGATCCACTCATGATCTTTGGTGTACTTCAAATCATCAGGAAAGTTCATGTTTTATATAATTTTAAGGGGTGATTATTATAAGGTTTGTTGATGGCTCAAAAATACAATCTTTTTCCAAACAAAAAAACAGCACATTCAAAAAACCGGGATGCGCAGTTTTTTATATTTGCGTAACTTTATGGCAAAAATTGAATTATGATGCATCGAGCCCATTTTATCGCAGCAATTATTTTTAGCTTTGGTTTTATCTTTTCATCATGCAGGAGCATAGAACCTGCACCGGTTGATACGGTGGAAGATGTTGAACTTATAAGCGAGGAAGTACAGGAACAGATTGAGCCCATCAGTCCACCGCATGTAACTGATACATCTGACCTTCCTGCCAGGCCCAAACCTTATGATACTTATGCTATGACACATGAAATAACCGGTTTTTCGTTCGACCTTTTCAGTAACCTGAGTAATCAGCATCCGCAACAAAACATCTCATTCTCGCCCGTATCTCTTAATATGGCACTGGCAGTAATATACAGCGGTGCTGTGGCAGATACCCGCCGGGAAATAGCAGAGCTAACGGGTTTTGACCTGGATGCTGATGAGTTTCATCATGCTTATTTCCAGTATTTTTCAAGTTTTGCCCAACTTGAAACCGACACACTGCTCGATTTTAATCTTGCCAACCGGGTGTTTGTGGAACAAACCTATCCGGTGCTTGATAGATATAAGAACGATGTACAAACCTACCATGGCGGAGCCTTTGAACAAATGGATTTTATCAGAAATGCCCCCGGGGCCGAGCAAAGGATCAATGCCTGGGCTGCGGAAAATACACGCGACAGGATTAAGGATCTTATACCCCAGGGTACTCTTGATCATTTAACACGCATGGTTCTGGCAAATGCCATTTACATTAAATCAGACTGGCGCCATCCTTTTGAAGAAGAGAATAATGTTCAGAAAGAATTCCATGCCATCAGCGGTCAGCCCAGGACTACTGAATTTATGACCCAGCGCGAAAGCAGAATACCTTATCTTAAACTTGATGACCGAAAAGTAATTCAATTGCCTTACACCAGTCCGCATTTATCGCTAATGATCATTCTTCCCGATGAAAAAGCTGTCACAGACATATCAGCTTATATACCCGATGCAGATCAGTATAAGGAAATGATTGATAACATCAGGCAGCATGACGTTTACATGGAAATTCCCAAATTTAAACTGGAATCTCAATTTTCTCTCTCTGTTCCTCTGAAGGAGATGGGAATGGAAAAGGCTTTCGACAGCCGGGCCGACTTCTCAGGCATTGGCGGACAGCGCGATCTGTTTATCAGCGCTATACTGCAAAAGGTCTTTTTTGAAATTGATGAGAAAGGTTCTGAAGCGGCAGCGGCAACTGCTATTATTGTTACAACCACTGCTCTGATTCCGGATATTGAAGAACCCAAAGAATTTATTGCCGACCGGCCTTTTATCTTTATTCTGAAGGAAAATCAGTTCAATACACCATTATTCGTGGGGCAATTCGTGAGCCCCTAGGTAAAATCTTTTTTGATCAGAGCAGGCCCAGTTCGAGCATTGCGGCCTCACTCATCAGGTCTTTGTTCCATTCGGGTTCAAAAACCATTTTGATTTCTACCTTTTCAATGCCTTCAACAAATTCAACGGCTTCTTTAACCTCCAGGGGCATGGTATCGGCCACCGGACAATTTGGGTTGGTAAGGGTCATGGTAATAAGTACGGATTTGTCATCCCTTACATCAATTTCATAAATCAAACCCAGATCGTAAATGTTTACAGGAATCTCGGGATCGTAAACTGTTTTGAGTGCGTCAACAATCCGGGTTTCAAGGTCCATATAATTGGTTGTATCTTCCATGATATTGCTTTTAATTTTTGTGTTTGGCCTGAAAAGCCAGTGCGTAAAGTTTCATTTGCTTGATCATATTTACCAGACCGTTGCTGCGGGTCTGAGAAAGATGTTCTTTCAGGCCTATCTCATCAATAAAGCTCAGATCGGCATGAATGATTTCTTCGGGTGGCTGCCCCGACATCACCCGCATGAGCAAACCCACAATACCTGCAGTGATCAATGCGTCGCTGTCGGCTTTGAAGTAAACCTTCCCGTCTTTATATTCGGCATGAACCCAAACCTGCGACTGGCAACCGGTGATCA
>REDJ01000004.1 GCA_007693555.1 Bacteroidota bacterium | reverse complement strand
CAATTATTTATAACAGAAACCAAAAATCTGAAGTGCAAAGTTTTTAATTGTTCTTTGTTGCTATCCTTACATGCTGTTTTTCGTTGGTTTTTAGCACATTATCTGCTTCGTTGCCTTCGGCTCGCGGTATTAATATACAGCTTCGCGCCTTGCATCTAACGCACTGAAAACTTTTTCAGCAGGCCCTAAATAAACAGAAATAAAACTCCAGTTCTCAAATTTTCAGTAGTATTTCGGATAAAATAGCCTGTTAATTCACTAATTTTGTTGAATAAATCCTGATTAAAGGAAATAACTGATCAGTGATTTGAAAAAAGATCGTGAAAAAGCTGCTATTAGGGTCATAAGCAACATTTTTGGTTTTTTTTCGTACAATTATAATTGTAACTATTCAGTAATGTAAAAAATTCATGAGTTATTAACAATTTTGGATTGTGTTTTTGCGAAATGCACGTTTTTATCAACACTGTTTGTAAGTAATTGAAAACTTGCCTGTTGTTTATTTCTGTATATCAAATAGAATGCTTTGATTTGCAGAAATCAAAATAAAATGACTTCTGAGCAACAACGCATATTAGAACTTGAAGATAAGAACCTACGACTGGAGCTGATGAACCGGACATTAATCCAGGAGAATCAACAGCTTAAATCAGAGGTATTTGAGTTAAAGACCCTTGTGACAAAACTAATAAACGAAGTAGAAACTCTAAAACATCGTAAGAATAGCCGTAACAGTTCGGTACCTCCATCAAAGGATGAAAACCGGCCTAAGAAAAACCAAAGCCTGCGTACCTCAAGTGGCAAAAAACCCGGAGGGCAGCAAGGACATAAAGGAAATACACTGCGAATGACAGAAAACCCAGATACCATATTAGACCATAAACCCTGTTATTGCAATCATTGTGGTGCCGGTATTGCTGAAACCTCTCTGGTTTTAAAAAGCCGAAGACAGGTTCTTGATATACCTCCCATTCGCCCTCACTACACAGAGCACCGGAGCTATCAAGGCACCTGCTCATGTGGACAAACAACCACTGCATCTTTTCCTGCAGGAGTAAACTCGCCCATAAGTTATGGACCCAATATTGAATCTTTAGTTGCCTATATGCATGCAAGGCAATATATCCCTTATGAGCGTGCTGCCGAATACTTTAAGGATGTTCACAATGTAAACATTAGTCAGGCAGGCATCAACAACATCATTGAACGATTTTCTTTAAAAGCTTCCCGTGCATATGAGCTCATTATAGAAAAAGTTCAAAATAGCCTTGTTGTGGGTGGAGACGAAACCGGAACCCGCATTAATGGAAAAAAAGGGTGGTTTTGGGGATGGCAAACACCCAACTTGACTTATGTAGTTTACGACAAAAACCGAGGCAAAAGCGCCATTGATGCCAATTTCCCACAGGGGTTTCCTAATTCTGTTTTGGTCCACGATTGCTGGAGCAGCTACTTTTCAACGCCTGCAAAATCCCACCAATTGTGTACTTCGCATTTGCTAAGGGAACTAAATTTCTTCATAGAACGATATAAGTCATTATGGGCAAAGAACTTTCGCCAAATCATTCATGATGCCCTCGATCTTAAAAGAAAACTAACCCCCTCGCAATATAACAATCCAATAAATCAAAGAACTATAGTTGAATCCAAACTTGATAAACTTCTTCATACATACATTCCATATAAAATGAAAGAAGTACGTACTTTTCAAAAACGAATCGTTAAGAATAGAGACTTTCTCTTTAGTTTTCTATACGATCCATGGGTTCCACCTGACAACAATGCTTCTGAAAGAGCGATTCGTAATGTTAAAGTCAAAACCAAAATATCAGGCCAGTTTAAATCTGCTGAAGGTGCCCAGCGCTATGCTATTATCAGGTCTATAACTGATACATGTTTGAAAAATTTTCAACCAGTACTTCCAGCTTTCCTTACTATTGCTAAACTGCAACCTGAATAGTTACGGTTAATTTAATTTCAAGTGCCATTCACATGCACATGGTCCTTATGATTGGAAATATAGTGGATAATCTGTGGGACAAATTTCTTATCGCAGGGAATCTGGACGTCTTCCGTTAGAATAAGTGCATTTTCATTGCTTTCGAAAGAAAAGATATGATCCTGGTTCACCAGATGGTTTTTGTGCACTCTCAGAAATCCCCCTGTCTGCAACCAATTCTCAAAGTTTTCAAGGCCATAGGAACACAGGAGAGACTTTTCTCCGGAAAGGTTTACCCGAACCTGCCGGTTTTCCTCCAGGTACTCAATGTTCAGGATATCTTCGGCAGAGATGAAGTTGCACAAAACCCCGGGATGCAGTTTGGGGGCAACATCCTTATCTACAGCTACTATGGTGAAGTTGCTGCTCCAGGCGATCTGGTGAAAAGTTCCACGAACAGCATCGGCCAGAAAAACCCTGAGTTGTTTGAATTCTTTTTGGGGAAGCGATTCACCACGTGGTTTACAATACAAGATAAACAAAGGCATAAACAATAATTTTCAGCGAAAATAGTGCACTGCCAGATGACAAAAAAGAGCCAGTGAGGATTCGTCGGGGATGAGTTATTATTCGTTGAAATACACAATTACGTGATTATACTAAACACTATTATTCTGATTAGGCAAGAAGAATTAATGAATCAAACAGGAGTTATCATTCAGGTGGGTCTGCACATATCCAGGGCTTTGTTTTCTGAGACGCGCATGAAAGGGATGCCTGTGCCGGAAATCAGGGGTATCTTCTATGAGACGCGCCGGTAT
>REDJ01000005.1 GCA_007693555.1 Bacteroidota bacterium | reverse complement strand
TTTATTTTACGCGATAGCATATCAACACTTATTTTCTCAATATCATCACGCAATTTAATTTTTAATCTGCAGTTTCCTTTATGTTCATCAATATTTGCTTTGAGAAAGGCTACAAATTCAGCGTTTATTTCAGAAATGGGAATTTCCAGTAATAAATCCGATGCTTTCTTTTCGGCCAGATCACTCAGAAGCATCATGGATTTAACTTTTACTTCAAGTTGATCTGAGCTGTTATACCTGGGCTGTATCTGTGCCTTCACAAAAACAAAATTATCTTTTTCGAGAAAGTATTTCACCTTGAGATAGTCTTCTGAAAACAAAGCTAATTGAATGGTATCATTATAATCTTCTATAACAAAACTTCCAAAAGGTTTTCCGTTCTTGGTGTATTTGTGCTGACTGGAAACAATAATTCCTGCAAATGATACTTCCCTTCCTTTAAGTTTTTCAAGCGATTTCAAATCAGCAATACTATGGCTGCAAAAGCTATTTATATGTATTTTGAAGTTATCAAGAGGGTGCCCGGAAATGTACATACCAGTAACATCCTTCTCTTTCTTCAACATCTCCAATTTATCCCATTTCTGACAGTCGGGCATTTCAGGGTCGGGAATTACATTTTCATCAGCTTCTCCGAAAAGATTCATTTGTGATGAATTTTTCTGGCTCACAACCGAGTTTGTATAGCGTATCAGTTTATCAATAAATGTTGGTCCACCTTCTTCTTCGGCATAAAAAAACTGAGCTCTGTGCACATCTTCAAAACAATCAAATGCACCTGCCATTGCCAGAGATTCCAGTACTCTTTTATTTACAGCCCGCAAACTGATACGCTGCATAAAATCAAAAATATGTTTATAAGGACCATTTTCTGCCCTTTCCGAAACGATGATTTCCACAGCCCCTTCACCAACACCTTTTATGGCACCCAAACCAAAGCTAATTTCACCTTTATCATTTACCACAAAATTGAGCGCACTTTCGTTAATATCAGGTCCCAGCACAGGAATATTCTGCCTCTGGCATTCCTCCATAAAGATGGTAATCTTCTTAATATCGCTGAAGTTATTGGTTAAAACAGCGGCCATATATTCGGCAGGATAATTGGCTTTAAGATAAGCAGTGCGATACGCAACAACGGAGTATGCAGCCGAGTGCGAACGATTAAATCCATACTCAGCAAACCGTGCCATAACATTAAATATCTCTTCTGCCTTTTTCTTATCCACACCTTTTTTGGTTGCCCCTTCCACAAAAATGGATTGCTGGCGCTTCATTTCTTCAACCTTCTTTTTACCCATGGCGCGTCGCAAAATATCTGCAGCACCGAGTGAGTAACCCGCCATTATCTGAGCTGCCTGCATGATCTGCTCCTGGTAAACCATAATACCATGGGTGGGTTTCAGGATTTCTTCAAGCCATTCATGCGGAAAAATAGTTTTATCAATACCATGTTTCCGGTTGATGAAATCGGGAATAAAATCCATGGGGCCGGGCCTGTACAAGGCATTCATTGCTATAAGGTCTTCAATGTTGTTGGGTTTGAGTTCGCGCAGATATTTCCGCATCCCGTCAGACTCAAACTGAAAAGTACCAACAGTATCGCCTCTCTGATAAAGTTTAAAGGTAGCCTCATCTTCCAGGGGAATCTTTTCAGGATCAATCTCAATTCCATGCCGGGCCTTAATATTTTTTACCGCTTCCTTCATGATGGAAAGCGTTTTTAACCCGAGAAAATCCATCTTCAACATACCCGCTGATTCTACAAACTTACCATCGTACTGAGTTACAGGCAAAATAGAGTCTTTCTGAGTGCTTAAAGGAATACAATCCATAAGATCCGTTGGGCCAATAATAACTCCACATGCATGCACACCCGTTTGCCGGTTAGAGCCTTCAAGAACTTTTGCAAATTTGAGAGTTTCTCTTATCAGTGGATTTGAATCATCAAGTGCCTGATTCAATTCAGGTATTTCCTTGTAAGCCTGCTGCAAGGTCGTACCTGGTCGTTCAGGAACCAGCTTGGCAAGCCGATCGGCCTCCGGTAACGGTAATCTTAATACCCTTGCAACATCCCTGATTGACGATTTTGCCGCCATAGTTCCGAAAGTAACTATCTGTGCCACCCTGTTTCTACCATACTTATCAATTACATATTGCAGGACCTTTTCCCTTCCTTCATCGTCGAAATCGATATCGATATCAGGCATGGATATCCTCTCGGGGTTGAGAAAGCGCTCAAATAGGAGGTTATATTTTATAGGATCGATACTGGTAATTCCCGTGCAAAATGCCACTGCTGAACCGGCAGCGCTACCTCTCCCGGGTCCTACTGCAACGCCCATTTTGCGGGCTTCATTGATAAAATCCTGCACGATAAGAAAATACCCTGCAAAACCCATATCCCTGATTACCTTTAGTTCAAAATCCAATCGTTCCTTTATTTTCGGAGTTACTTCATCATAAAATTTTTCGGCTCCCCCATATGTAAGATGTTCAAGGTAATCGTCCTCATTATCAAAATTTTCGGGCAACGGAAATTTAGGAAGGAGGATTTCGCGCATGATTTCATAGTCTTCAACCTTGTCAACAATCTCCTGTGTGTTTGCCAGAGCCTGGGGAATATCGCTGAATAACTCTGCCATCTCTTCAGGAGTTTTCAGATATTCCTGCCCTGAGTATCGCATACGGTTGGGGTCGTCAAGGTCTTTGCCTGTTTGCAGGCAAATGAGAATATCATGGGCTTTGGAATCCTCCGCAT
>REDJ01000085.1 GCA_007693555.1 Bacteroidota bacterium | reverse complement strand
CAGATATGATTATGTTCTGCACCGATGACTGTCATCCCGATTATCTTATGAAAGGGCATATCAACAAAGTGGTTCACCGCGCCGTAAAAAAAGGGTACGACCTGTATGATGTGCTTAAGGTAGCTTGTGTAAACCCGGTACAGCATTACAATCTCCCGCTGGGATTGCTTCGTCAGGGTGATTCGGCCGATTTTGTGGTTTTGGATGACCTGATGGAATTTAACATATTGGAAACCTGGCTGAAGGGAAAACCGGTTTTCAGGAATAAAAAACTGAGTTTTGAGCCGGAAGAAAATTACCCGCCACCTTTCCCTTTCAGGAAAACCTATCAACCCGGCGAACTAACGGTTGAAGCTTCCGGCAGCCAGATGAATATAATGGAAGCCATGGATGGTGAGCTTTTCACGGGCTGGCTCGTTGAAGATTGTAAAGAAGGGGAAGAAATAAAAATTGATACAAGTAATGACCTGCTGAAAATTGTTCTGCTCGACCGGTATTCCGAAGACCCCCCGGTAGTGGCTTTCGTTAAAGGCTTTGGACTGAAAAGGGGGGCTATGGCCTGCAGCGTGGCCCATGACAGCCATCATATCATTGCCGTAGGATGCGATGATGACAGCCTGGATTACGCCCTTGAGTGGGTTGTGAAAAACAAGGGTGGGATGTGCTTTGCATTAAACCCGGAACTTTTGGGTATCCCGCTCCCTTACTTCGGACTTATGAGCGATGTGAATGTTAATGAAATGGCATCTGATTATGAAAAGCTCAGCACCCTGGCCAAAAAGAACGGCAGCAGCCTTGAAGCTCCCTTTATGACGCTTTCCTTTATGGCCCTTACCGTTATCCCCGAGCTTAAAATCAACCACAAAGGGTTGTTTGATGGCAAGGCATTCACGAACATTTCGCTTTTTAAGGATGAATAGTTGCAAAATATTCAGTATTTCATTCTCCTGAAAATTTGAAGAGAATTAAGTTTTTGAAAAAACATTAATCATATTTTATTGCTTACACTTTTTAAGTTTGTAATTTTATTGTAGTTTTAATCAAATCAACCAATCCCAAATATTATGAACGATTTAATACTTTGTCTGAAAACAGCCGTTAAAAACACAAGGATATCCATACACACCAACAGGGAGCAACTCTTTCTTATCACTGTAAAGCACCCAGGAGAAAAGCTTTCAGAGTTTCAATCTGTAAATGACCAGTTTGAATACCGTAAGGATATTGTTCTCAATGAGCTGAAAAAGGCTGACTTTGATTTCAATGATATAGCCATAATCGTGTGTAAGGGTGGAGTAATCAAACCCATGGACGGAGGTGTTTATTTGGTTAATGACGCCATGCTGAAGGATTTATCAAGACCTATGGCTGACCATGAATCAAACCTGGGCGTACTGATAGCCAATGAGATTGCAAAGCTTTCAAGCAGAGATACAAAGGCCATTATTGTAGACCCGGCCTGTGTGGATGAGATGGATGAAATTGCTAAAATTTCCGGAATGCCTGATATTACAAGGAAAAGCATCCTGCACACCTTGAGTCAGCGTACTGTTGCAGAAAGTTTTGCCAGGGCAATTGGTAAAGATTACAATTCCATAAATGTTATTGTTGCGCATATCGGAACAGGCATTACAGTTGGGGCACATCGCAAAGGGAAAATAGTTGATGTGAATAACGGTCTTGCAGGTGATGGACCTATGTCATCTCAAAGAGCGGGAAGTTTACCTGTTGCACAATTGATAAATCTCTGCTATTCAGGAAAGTATACAAGGCAGGAGATGATGCGAAAAGTTTGCGGTAATGGCGGGCTCAGAGGTTACCTTGGCACAAGCGATGCACTGAAAATTGAGAAAATGATTAAAGAAGGTGATGAAAAAGCTGAACTTGTTTACAGAGCAATGGCCTATCAGGTTGCCAAAGAAATTGCATCACAGAGTGCCGTTTTAATGGGTGAAGTTGATGGAATTCTCCTGACAGGAGGTATTGCCTACAGCAGGCTGATAGTTGAAGAAATAACAAAAAGAGTAAAGCATATTGCAGATGTTTCTATTTATCCCGGTGAAAATGAAATGAGGGCGCTTGCTGCAAGTGGTCTCATGGTTCTCAACAATGAAGTGGAAGCAAAAGAATATGTATGACAAAAAAGTAAATTCTATCAGACAAACTTTGGCAACTACATATTTCTGCGATACTGACCACCAATATCATACAGCGCCTGTGTGATTTGACCCAGCGAACAGTATTTTGTCACTTCCATCAGCTTTTCAAAAATGTTTTCATTTTTATAGGCACAGGCTGATAGTTCTGCAATCATATTTTTTTGCTTGTCGTAATGCAGTTTGTGCAGGTTTTCCAGCATGTGAATCTGGTATTTTTTTTCCACATCGGTTGAGCGGATAACTTCCTGCGGTATCATGGTGGGTGAACCATTTTGAGAAAGAAATGTATTTACACCTGTAATAGGCAATTCACCGGTATGCTTCAAATGTTCATAGTAAAGGGACTCTTCCTGTATTTTTCCTCTTTGATAGGCAGTTTCCATGGCACCCAGAACACCTCCTCTTTCTGAAATTCTTTCAAATTCCCCGAGCACAGCCTCTTCAACCAGGTCGGTAAGCTCTTCAATAATAAAAGAACCTTGCAACGGGTTCTGGTTTTTTGCCAGCCCCAGTTCATGATTGATAATTAATTGAATGGCCATGGCTCTTCTTACCGACTCTTCGGTGGGAGTGGTTATAGCTTCGTCATAGGCATTGGTATGCAGTGAGTTGCAGTTGTCGTAAATTGCATACAATGCCTGCAGAGTGGTCCTTATATCATTGAAACCTATTTCCTGGGCATGCAGCGACCTTCCGGAGGTCTGTATATGATATTTGAGCTGCTGAGAACGTGCATTTCCATTGTATTTGTTTTTGATAACTTTGGCCCAGATGGTTCGGGCAACACGACCTATAACTGAAAATTCAATATCTATACCGTTGGAAAAAAAGAAAGAAAGGTTTGGGGCAAATTTATCGATATCCATACCCCTTGAGAGGTAATACTCTACATAGGTAAAACCATTGGCCAGGGTAAAGGCAAGCTGGGTTATCGGATTGGCGCCGGCCTCTGCAATATGATAACCGGAAATGGAAACAGAGTAAAAATTTCTTACGTTGTTGTCGATAAAATATTCCTGAATATCTCCCATGAGTTTGAGGGCAAAATCCGTGGAAAAAATACAGGTGTTTTGCCCCTGGTCTTCCTTAAGGATATCGGCCTGAACGGTTCCTCTCACCACCTTAAGGGTTTCCGTTTTTATTTTTTCATATACATCCTTTGGCAAAACCTGGTCGCCTGTTACTCCCAGGAGCATAAGTCCCAGCCCGTCATTGCCCTCGGGCAGTTTGCCCTGATAAGCAGGTGGTTCAATTCCTTTTTCCTTGAATATCTTTTTGATTTTCTGCATGACCTTTTCCTCAAGTCCGTTTTGCCTGATATATATTTCGCATTGCTGGTCAATGGCTGTATTGAGAAAATATCCAACCAGCATGGGTGCAGGTCCGTTGATGGTCATGGAAACGGAAGTTGCCGGGTCGGCAAGATTAAATCCCGAGTAGAGCTTTTTGGCATCATCCAGGCAACAAACCGAAACCCCTGAATTGCCGACTTTTCCATAGATATCCGGCCTTATTTCAGGGTCATTCCCGTAAAGGGTAACAGAATCAAATGCCGTGGAAAGTCTTTTTGCGGGTTGGTCTTTTGAGAGATAATGAAAGCGTTTGTTGGTTCTTTCAGGTCCCCCTTCTCCTGCAAACATACGGGTAGGGTCTTCTCCAACTCTTTTGAAAGGGAATACTCCTGAAGTGTATGGAAATTCTCCCGGTACATTTTCCTTCAGGTTCCATTTTAAAATATCTCCCCAGCCTTTGTATTTGGGAAGTGAAATTTTTGGTATTTCAAGATGGGATAGAGTTGTGGTATGTGTTTTTACTTTAATCTCCTTGTCCCGAACCTTAAATGTGTAAAACTCATCTTTGTATGATTTTACTTTTTTATCCCAGTTCTCAAGGATTTTCCGGTTGGCGTTTTCCAGTTCTTCATTCAGAGTTTGGTATTTTTTTTCCAGCCTGCGAACCAGCTTATCATCTTCTTCGTTTTTGTCATTTTTAAGACTATCAATGGTTTGCTTCAGACTGTAGAGTTGCTGGGCAGTTTCTGCCTGCAGTTCGACCCATTGATTATAATCTTTTGCAGTTTCGGCAATTTCGGCCAGATATCTTACTCTTTGGGGTGGTATAATGTATTTTTTTTCTGGAATGCTTTCCTCGAAATGAAGGGAAGACGAGAATTTTAACTTAAGTTTTTTATTGAATTTTTGGATGATGGCATTGAATAACTGGTTTACACCCGGGTCGTTGTATTGTGAGGCGATGGTGCCATAAACCGGCATCTCATTCACAGGGGTATCAAACAGAAGATGATTGCGTTGATATTGTTTTTTTACATCCCTGAGCGCATCCATACCTCCACGTTTATCAAACTTATTCAAGGCAATGATATCGGCAAATTCAAGCATACCGATTTTTTCCAGTTGCGAGGCCGCACCATATTCGGGGGTCATAACATAAAGGCTCAAATCACAGTGGTCAACAATTTCTGTGTCTGATTGCCCTATTCCTGAAGTTTCTATGATAATGAGGTCAAAGCCTGAAATTTTAAAAATCCCGGTTACATCCTTAACATGCCTTGAAAGTGAGTGATTGGATTGCCGGGTGGCCATAGAACGAACAAAAACTCTCGGGTTGTTGATGGCGTTCATTCTTATTCTGTCGCCCAGCAGTGCTCCTCCACTTTTCCTTTTGGTAGGGTCCACACAAATAACTGCAAGATGTTTGTCAGGAAAAGCGAGTAAAAAACGCCTGATAAATTCATCTGTCAACGAGGATTTACCCGCTCCGCCGGTGCCGGTGATACCCAGCACAGGCACTTTGATTTTGGAGGATACACTCCTGATTTCGGAAGCAAAAGATTTATTTTCTTCAGGATAGTTCTCGAGGGAAGAAATGGCCTCTGCCAGTGTTTTTATTTCACGACTGCGAAGCTTTTCTATAGAGATTTCCCGGGTTTTACCCGTGGGGAAGTCAGCTTTTTTAATCACTTCAGTTATCATACCCTGCAGCCCCATTTTCCTTCCATCATCCGGAGAATATATTCTGGTTACACCATAATTGTGCAGTTCCTTAATCTCTTCAGGAAGAATTACTCCACCACCCCCTCCGAATATTTTAATGTGTGGACAGCCTTTTTCCTTTAGCATATCATGCATATACTTAAAAAACTCAATATGCCCCCCCTGGTATGAGGTGACGGCAATGGCCTGAGCATCTTCCTGGATGGCACAATCAACAATTTCTTTTACTGACCGGTTATGACCCAGGTGGATGACCTCGGCACCTGAAGATTGCAAAATACGGCGCATTATATTGATGGAAGCATCATGCCCGTCAAACAGGGAAGTGGCAGCAACTATTCTGACAGGATTTTTTAATTTGTAAGCGGGTGATTTGAGCATAGCTGAATGTAATGAAAAATCAATATGTTTAACAAGGGATTTATTACATGCGTTTTGATATTGTATCTAAGTTACTGAAAATTCACCGGAATTTTTCTTATTTAAAGATAAAATTTGTGTATTAAGCCAAAGTTGCAAAGTTATCATATTAAAATAGCTACGAGATTGACTTCGTCGGGCTCCCTTCAGTCGGTTCTTCGCTTCACTTTGTTACGCTCAGAATGACAGCTAGTTCCGTTTTAGGGGTGGGGGTTTGGGGGGGGGGGGGGGCCCCCCCCCCCCCCCCCCCCCCCCCCCCCCCCCCCCCACCCCGCCATAGTAAGACAGAAAAGCCTGTCATGCTGAGCAAGGCGAAGCATCTCGTTGTTTTAACCAAACACTTATAGTTTTCAGCCTGAAATCCAAAACAATCAAATTACAATCAAACAGTTGAAACCAACAATTCAGGAAATTGCTTACCTTTTCCCAATGCAATATTATACAGCTTCTTGCGGCAAGCTTATTAAGTCGCAAATAAATCCTATAAAAATCAAAAAAAATCAGACTTTTTCATTTTTTACTTGTAAGAGATGGTTATTTTTTTTAAATTCATATAAAATTGAGACATGTAAAACCTTAAATTAAAAAACACAGAAAACCGCATAAATGGATGCAAACATCCTTGTCATTAATCCGGGTTCAACCTCAACAAAAATAGCTGTCTATAAAAACCGGAAGGAAATTTTGCTTTTAAATGTGAAGCATTCGCAGGATGCTTTGGCAAAGTTCAGCAAAATTATTGACCAGTTGGATTTCCGCAAAATCAAAGTCAGGCAGGTGCTTGAACAGGCAGAAATTGAAATTGATAAAATCAATATCATCGTAGGCCGGGGCGGTCTTCTCAAACCTATGGAAGGCGGTGCCTACAGGGTCAATGACAAGTTTGTAAGTGATATGCAAAACCCGATGGGTGAGCATGAATCCAATCTCGGAGGTATCATGGCTTACGAATTTGCAAAAGAGATTGGGGGTGAGATAATTGCCATGATTGTTGATCCCACTTGTGTTGATGAACTGGATGTGCTTGCCCGAATATCAGGTATGCCCGAAATCCCCAGAAGAAGTCTGCTTCACGCGCTGAATCAAAAAGCCATTGCAAGAACTTTTGCCACCGAAAGAAAAACCACTTACGAAGAAATCAATGTCATCGTAGCACACATGGGAGGAGGTATCTCTGTAGGAGCCCATAGCAAAGGAAGAATTATTGATGTGAATAACGGGCTGGATGGTGACGGACCCATGTCGCCCGAAAGAAGCGGAGGGTTGCCGGTGGGCGAGCTTGTGGATTTATGCTTTTCGGGGCAGTTTTCTCACACTGAAATCAGGGAAAAAATCAAAGGAAAGGGAGGTATGTTTGCCTATCTGGGTACCAAGGATGCAATCGAGGTTGAAAACAGAATCAAAAACGGAGATGAATTTGCAAGGCAGATTTACCTGGCAATATCTTACCAGGTATCAAAGGAAATCGGCGCACTCTCTGCCGTGCTCAAAGGCAAAGTGGATGGGATTCTGTTGACAGGAGGTCTTGCCTATAGCGATATGCTTGTGAATGATATCGCGGAAAGAATTTCACATATTGCACCTGTGAAAATCTACTCAGGCGAAGGCGAAATGAAGGCAATGGCAATGAATGCTTACCTGGTTTTTACAAATGAAATTCAATTGAAGGAATATCAATGAAAGGCTTGTAAACAGCTGGGGATAAAAGTTTGGGAAAAAACTGATTTGCTGTTCTTCTATGGTTCTTAAAAAATTACACTTAAAATCAAAAACACACAAAAATGGATTATGAAATTTTAAAAACCGAATTCAGGGGTCAACTGGCTATAGTTACCATAAGCCGGCCTGCTGCCTTGAATGCACTGAATTCAAAGTTTTTCAAAGAAATGGAGCACCTTCTTGACAGTCTTTCCAAAAGGGATGATGTGAAGGTTTTGATATTGACCGGCGAAGGAAAAGCTTTTGTTGCAGGTGCTGATATTGCCGAAATGGTAAATATGGACTCAAATCAGGCGAGTGAGTTTTCCGCATTTGGTCAGCAGATTTTTAATAGGATTGAGGAGCTCAACATGCCGGTTATTGCCGCCATCAATGGCTTTGCGTTGGGTGGCGGCCTGGAGCTGGCCATGGCCTGCGATTTCAGGATAGCCGGCAAACCGGCGAAATTCGGACAGCCTGAGGTAAACCTGGGACTTATACCCGGATATGCCGGAACGCAGCGGTTACCCAGAATTGTGGGGTTGTCAAATGCCCTGTTCCTGCTATACACAGCCGACATGATTAATGCTGATGAAGCCTTGAGAATGGGGCTGGTGCAAAAAGTAACCGAACCTGAACAACTGCTGACCGAAACCATTGCAATTGCCGAAAAAATCGCATCAAAAGGACCACTTGCGGTGAAAAAAGTAAAAGAGGTTACCCGGAAAGGCCTTTTGTCTGATTTTCACAAAGGTTGTGAGTTGGAAAATACGCAATTCGGTTCACTTTTTGGCAACGAAGGAACAGAAGGTATGAAAGCATTTCTTGAAAAGAGAAAGCCTTCCTGGAGCTAATCTTTTGGAAAGAAAGAACCGGAAAAGAAAAACAATTTCAAAATAAACCTTATTCACATGGATTATACAGAAAGATTGCAAAACGTGTCTGTTTTGGGTGCTGCAGGTAAAATGGGCAGTGGAATCCTGTTGCTGACTGCCATTGAGATGGCCGACCTGAGCCTGAAACCGGAAAACAGGAACAAACATTTTGTTTTGTATGCAATGGATGTATCAAGCGAAGCTCTCAGGGGGCTTATGAAATATCTGAAAACGCAGGTGCTGAAAATTGCCGAAAAAAAGATTGTTGCCCTCAGGGAGGTTTATGCTGACCGCGCTGATTTGATTACAAATGAGCAAATTATCAACCAGTATATCGAAGATGTATTGTTTATTGTAAGACCGGTAACAGCAATGGAAGCCACTTACGATTCGCATATCATATTTGAGGCAATCAAAGAAGACCCGGCTTTGAAAGTGAAGGTTTTTAAACAGATAGACCAAAACAGCAAAACCTCTCCCTGGTTTTGCACCAATACTTCCTCAATTCCCATTAACGAAATTGAAAGCAAGGCAGAACTCAATGGCCGTGTGCTGGGTGTGCACTTTTACAATCCTCCTGCAGTTCAGAGGCTTGTGGAAATAATCAAAACCCAAAACACCCAACAGGAACTGGTGGATTTTGCTTATTCTTTCTCAAAAAACCTGAGAAAAATAATCGTTCCATCGGCGGATGTGGCCGGCTTCATTGGAAATGGTCATTTTATGAGAGATGCATTACACGGAATACAAGAAGCTGAAGAGCTGGCCGGAAAATATTCGTTTGCCGAGTCGGTTTATATGATAAACAGGATTTCACAGGAATTTTTAATCAGGCCTATGGGAATCTTTCAACTTATTGATTATGTGGGAATTGATGTTTGCTCCTATATAATGAGTGTTATGAATCCTTATATGAAAAATGAGAACCTGCACAGCAGTTTGCTCGACAAAATGATTGAGCAGGGAATAAAAGGAGGTCAGAATCCGGATGGTTCACAAAAGGATGGTTTTCTGAAGTATGAAAAAGGAAAACCTGTGGCTATATATGATGTAAACCAGACAAAGTATATTTCCGGATTTCAACAAAAATGTGATAAAGAACTGGGAGCGCTTCCATCTTCTATCAAACCATGGAAAGCTGTTGTAGGAGATAAAAATAAAGAGGAATTTCTTGTCAGCTATTTCAATGAACTCAAATCAATGGATAGTTTGGGAGCCACACTTGCGAAAAAGTATGCGAAGCGTTCGCGCGAAATAGGATTACAGCTGGTTTCCGACAAGGTGGCCCATAGCAAAGAAGATGTCAATACGGTTCTGTTAACCGGGTTTTTCCATGCTTACGGACCCATTAATGATTATATGTAAAAGGAGGAATTTGTTATGATTAAATTACGAAGAAAAGTATATATGGCTGCCGGTTACAATACCATTTCCATGGGAACCGGCAGAAAAGAGTTTCACCCCAAAAAGCCGCGCCCCGACCTTGAAGATTATATAAAGGAAGCAGGCCAGGCAGTTTTGAAAGTGATTGGAGGTGCGGAGAAAGTTGATGAAACCGTATTTGGCAATTTTATAGCATCACGTTTTAACAACCAAGGGCACATTGCAGGATTTGCCCCTTACATTGATGAGGGTTTGCGATACAAGCCCTCCGTAAGGGTTGAAGGCGCCTGCGGTACAGGAGCTCTGGCTCTTATTACAGGAATACGTTCAATATTGGCCGAAACAGCCGAGGTGGCGCTGGTAGTTGGTGTTGAAGTGCAGAACAGTGTAAAAGCAATCTACGGGGCCGATATCCTTGCTGCTGCTGGATGGGCAAAGGAAAGAAAAACCGGACATGCATATTTTTTCCCGGGCAAGTTCAGCGACAGGTCGAAAGCATATGCCGAAAAGTTTGGTCCTGAAAAACCCAGGGCAGCCATGGCAAAATGGTATGAAAATGCCATTACCAATGCACGGCTTTGCCCCACTGCACAGGAATATCATAACACTACCGAAGACCTGATAGCTTGTGGCATTGACAAGCCTAACCCCAAAGGATTTGTTGATTCGCTAAACTTTTTCGATTGCTCAAAGGTGTCGGATGGTGCCAGTGCTATTGCAATCCTGTCGGAAGAAGGTTTGAAAAGATGCGGTATTTCCAAAAAAGATGCCGTTGAAATCATTGGTTTCGGGCAGGCTGAAGAGGATATCACCAGGCCACCGGCAGATCCTACAAAGCTTTCAACTACCAGGGTAGCCATTCAAAAAGCCTTTGAATCGGCAGGGGTGACCAAAGACCAGATTGGTACTGTGGAATGTCACGATTGTTTTACCATTGCCGGCATCATGGCCATTGAAGCCATGGGTCTGGCTGAGTATGGGAAAGGACCCGATTTTGTGCTCGAAGGAAATACCACCCGTGAAGGAATTATTCCGTTTAATACTACAGGAGGTCTCATTGGCTGGGGGCACCCCACCGGAGCTACGGGGGTGCACCAGGCAGTTACCATCTGGGAGCAGCTTACAGGAAAAGCAGGTGAGGCCCAGATAAATTTAAAACCGGAGAAGCCCTATGGATTAAGCATTAATATGGGTGGTGACGACATTTCAGTTATTTCTGTCGTTTATAAAAAGGCGGAGTAATATGCAAATTTGCTCAGGATGGCAAGGGGAAAACTTAAAATGGTCATATGAATAACTCAGAGGGATTGGTCAATGTAAGCGGAAAACAGATTTACTATAAAAAAGTAAATCCGCATTTTGCAGCCAGAGAAAAACCCGTTCTGGTTTTCCTGCATGAAGGTTTGGGCTGTACGGACCAGTGGAGAGACTTTCCGGATGCGTTAAGTAAAAGCCTCAATTATCCGGCGGTAACTTACGACAGAGTACGATATGGTAAATCAGATGCATCAGACAAGCCATTCGACAATAATTATCTGCTCGATGAAGCATTTGAATATTTGCCTGTTATCCTGAAAAAACTTAATATTACTGAAAAAATAATCCTTGTCGGGCATAGCGATGGCGGAACAATAGCCCTTTTATTTGCATCAAAATTTCCCGATAGGGTTTTGGCAATCATTTCTGAAGCCGACCATGTGATTAGTGAAGATATTACCAGGCAGGGGATAGAGAACGTTGTAAAAGAATACGAAAAAGGACCACTTAAAAAACGTTTACAAAAGTATCACAAAGAAAAAACGGATTCATTGGTTTATGGATGGAGCGGTTTTTTACTCTCAGAAGAGGGAAAACGCTGGAGCATTGTTGAGCATCTCAAAGACATTGAAGCACCGGTATTGGCCATTCAGGGCAGAAACGACAAGTTTGGCTCTGAAAAGCAACTGATATTAAAATTACAGCATATCAGGAGCAATGTTAGTATTGTTTTTTTAGATGATTGCGGACATATTCCTCATTTTGAAAAAGAAAAACAGGTGTTGCATAAAATGAAATGTTTTATCGAGGGATTGTGACGGGTACAGAATTTCTTTTTGAAAGAATAAAATCAACCTGAAATCAAAAATATCAATACACACATTAAAAACGATAGTTATGAACTTTGAATTTACTGAAGAACAATTGATGATTCAGCAGGCAGCCAAAGACTTTGCAGAGCGCGAACTGCTTCACGATGTTATTGAAAGAGATGCCAAAGGCACATTTGCCGATGATCGCATTAAACAACTGGCCGAACTGGGTTTTCTGGGTATGATGACCGACCCCAAATATGGAGGTGGAGGTATGGATACGATTTCCTATGTGCTGGCAATGGAAGAGTTATCGAAAATTGATTCCTCCGTTTCGGTTTTGGTATCGGTTTGCAACTCATTGGTAAACTGGGGACTGGAAACCTATGGCACTGAAGAGCAAAAACAAAAATACCTGGTTCCCCTTGCCACCGGTGAAAAAATCGGTGCTTTTCTGCTGTCAGAACCTGAGGCAGGCTCCGACGCTACAAGGCAAAGAACAACTGCCGTTGACAAAGGCGATCATTACCTGGTAAATGGTACCAAAAACTGGATAACCAATGCCAATTGCGCTTCCACTTATCTTGTGATGGCTCAGACATACCCTGAAAAAGGGCACAAAGGCATCAATGCTTTCATAGTTGAAAAAGACTCTCCGGGCATAACACTTGGGCCCCATGAGGATAAAATGGGGATGAGATCTTCCGATACGCACTCGGTGATGTTCAATGATGTAAAAGTACCCAAAGAAAACAGAATCGGAGAAGATGGATTCGGGTTTAAATTTGCGATGCAAACCCTTGACGGCGGCAGGATCGGAATTGCAGCCCAGGCACTGGGTATTGCTTCAGGTGCATTTGAGCGTTCACTGAAATATGCACAGGAAAGAAAGGCCTTTGGTACGGAAATCTTTAATCATCAGGCCGTTGCTTTTAAACTTGCCGATATGGCTGTAAAGATTGAAAATGCAAGAAATCTTTGCCTTAAAGCAGCCTGGCTGAAAGATCAAAAACAGCCCTATGGTGTTATGAGTGCCATGGCAAAGCAGTACTGTGCAGATATTGCTATGGAAGTTACAACTGAAGCCGTTCAGATTCACGGTGGATATGGCTACGTGAAGGAGTATCACGTAGAACGATTGATGCGTGAAGCAAAGCTTACACAGATTTACGAAGGAACCTCAGAAATCCAGAAAATTGTGATTTCAAGATCTCTGATTAAATAGGATCAGTTGCCGGAGTTCATACTGCGTGTTTTTCTTTTGCAGATCCCTTCATGAATAATTCGCTTTTTAAGCAGGAATAGATTTGATAGTAGTCGGAAGGAAAAGTGTTTATCTTTGCAATTATGAAAGAAAAGCCCATAGATACTGAAAAGTTAATATCTTATTGGAATCAGAGTTCCGATGATGATTTTGATACAATGATAACTTTGTTTAATGCAAAAAAATTTAGTTGGGCATTATTTGTAGGTCATTTGATGATTGAGAAATTACTTAAAGCCTACTTTGTTAAAGTAAAACACGATTATCCACCATATATTCATAATCTGCTAAGACTTGCTGAGCTATCAGGTCTTGAGTTGAATGAGGAGAAAAAACTCTTTTTTGCAACAGTAACAGCATTTAACATAAATGCAAGATATGATGATTACAAAATGAGTTTTCAAAAAAAGTGTACTCCTGAATATACCAGTAGATGGATAAATGAACTTAAAATACACCGGCAATGGATGAAAGAATTAATAAGAAAATAAGTCAGTATATTTCTTTAATCAAAACAAAGCATACCAATATTGAAAAAGCTCTCCTTTTTGGTTCTTTTGCGAAATATTCTGACCGTGATGAAAGCGATATTGATATTGCAATAGTTTTTAAAGACCTGGATGATTCTCAGAAATTTGATGTTCAGGTCCAGTTGTTGTTACTCGCTTCTCAAATAGACTCAAGGATAGAGCCTCATCCTTTGTCCGCAGACGATTTTAATTCAGATAATCCTTTCGCAATTGAAATCAGAAAAACTGGTATTGAAATCACCCGCTAGCTTTTTCTCTGGCAGGTGATGTGATATAATAAGCACTCTAGATGGGGAAAACCACCAATACCT
>REDJ01000006.1 GCA_007693555.1 Bacteroidota bacterium | reverse complement strand
CCATACGGCCTCCCAATCTTCCCCTCCAGCTCCTCCATCGATATCATGCCATTGGCGCGGAAGTATTCGCGGCCATCCAGGAAAAGCAGCATACCCGGCACGCTGAGCATACGCAACTGCCCGGCCAACTCACGGCTCTCCTCCGCCTGCACCCGTATCAGCTCAATCTGCGGAAACTTCTCCTTCACCAGCGCCTCCACCCGCGGCCACAATACCTTACACACACCACAGGTGTCATTATAAAAATACAGCATAAAGGCGGGGTGGGTGGTGAGGAGGGAGTGGAAGGTTTGGTAGTTCATGATGGATTTGGGATTTTTGATTTCAGATTTCAGATTTTTGATTTGATGAACTGGTCTTTGGCTCGGTTCAGATTTTTGATTTGTCAATTTCTTATTAGTGTTGACTGTTCAATATCTTTTTTTATTCCAGAATCTTTAAACCTAAATATTTCAAGTACTCATAAGTTGTATCATAATATTCAGGATTTCTTGTATGATCTTCAGGGTTTCCTTCAGGAATTACGATTACCATACCTTGCCTGGCTCGCGTAAGCAGGACTCTGTATGCGTTAATCAAATACTTTTTCCTCTCAGGATTTAAAATATTTTGCCATTTTTTCCCTTTAAAAGCAAAGGTTTTCCAACCTTCATCAGAATATCTTAAATCTCCATCCCAAGTAACACATGCCCAGTCAAGTTCTAACCCTTGAACCTGAAATTCAGTTGCTGCATCTTCAAGAAAAAAAGAAGACCTGACGTCATCTTTTCCTTCAAGGAACCAGTTAACTGGATCAATCTGATATCTCACATCAATTGCTAATGGTTTCAATCTTTGAGCCTGCGATGATACAATAATACCATATCGTTCACTTCCTCTCGCTTTTTCTTTTAACCAACTTTTTGCCTTCTTAAGATCCCGGGTTAAAACTACGGGATAATTTGCATGAAATTTTCTTAATGTTTCCTTTGCAGCATCAATATTCAAATCCAACAGGTGTTTTACAAATAAAGAAACATTTTCTGCTCTGAAAGATCGCATCGAAACAGCCAGATGCAAATCTTCATTAAAAACAACATTATTCCTTAGCTGTAATGTTTTAATTGCATTCATTGCAGCGTATTCACTATCTTTAAGGTTGGGGGAAATGTATACATCCCAATCTGAAAATTTGTTGAAGATTGCATTTAACCATTCCGAAATCCCCGCTTCACCGGTATTGATCTCCTGACCACCACCAACCAGACACACAACGACAGCCCAATCGGGATGACGATCAAGGCATGAAATCAGAAATTCCGGTTCAGAAAAGTCAAAGTCATGTTGATTCTTCTTGATTTTCATAAACTTAACAGTCTGTTCCTTGGTCCATGCTCTCTGGGCTTCATCAAAAATGGCAACATGGTCATAAGGGGGATCCGGATTCACAACATATGCATCTCTGTAATGATGAATATTCTGGATAAATGATTTTACAGCCTGACGTGCTTCGCGTTTGGTGATTTTGTTCCCCTTTAAATTTTCTCTTGAAATTTTATCCCGGGCAAGTGCTTCTTGCAATATGGCAACCAGAGGACCATTGCCAGAAAGGTAAACACTTGTATTGCCATTCTGATTATCAAGATGCGAAGTAGCTACTTTTAATCCTACCAGCGTTTTCCCTGCTCCGGGAACGCCTGTAACAAAACAAATAATTTTTCTGCCTGATTCTCTGGCCAGCGTTATAATATCCGAAATGGCACTTGTTGTTTGAGTCAGATTCTTTGCCGTTGCATCGCTTCTCGTAATTTCTTCGACTGTATGACTATTATACAATGAAACTGCGGCTTCAATAATTGTAGGTGTAGGTGAATAGCGACCCTTTGCAAAAAACTCACCATTTAGAGCCGACTTCTCCTGATAAAAATTTAAAGCTGAATTAATTACATCTCCAAGATTATCTTTTCCTGCTAAAACAGGCAAAGCCAAATTATCATCGTGGGAAGTAAACGTAATTTCGGAATAAGAATGAGATTTTGCTTCCGTGGCGACCAATACTGGAATCATGACTACATGATGACTTGGTTCGTGAAAATTCTTCAGGTCAAGAGCATAATCCCATACTTGTTCAACATGGTATTGCAGAAACTTACTTTCCCCAACTTTAAATTCTATGACAAATACAATGTTGTTAATGATAATTATCGTATCAACACGCTTGCCCATTCTAGGGATTGAAAACTCAAAAAAGATTGAACCATTGTAACCATTGATTGCTTCTTTCAGAATAGGTATCTGAAGTTGCCAGGATTTATTTTGTAAGAGCGTTGAATCAAACTCGTTGGAAAGCGTTATGGCCCCAATAATTTCTTCTGCGCTCTTTTGGGAAAAAAGCTCGAGGGAATCTTTAAAATAGTAATTGAGTAGCCCCAAAATTCCTAGTAATTAATTTTCCAATAACATGCTTCAGCCCACGAATATACACAAAACCCCCGCTCCCCCACCCCAAAACCCACTCAATTTCAAAAAACTTATTCACAAAATCGTTATGTGTTGATGGGAAGGAAGGTGGGAACCGGGGAGACGCTGAGGCGCAGAGTTACGCGGAGATATTGATTTCTTTGCGTTTTTGCGGCTTTTAACCATATAAGGAATATAAGGAAGCAAGAAAGTTAGAAAATAGGAAAGTAAGAAAACAAGGGAACTTAAGTGCTGACACAGGTGTGTGAACCTACCAAAAAATCACACCGTGATTTTAAACTGCGTCTCCCTGCGAGAAAAAAAACATCCGTGAAATCCAATACGCCCTTCA
>REDJ01000094.1 GCA_007693555.1 Bacteroidota bacterium | reverse complement strand
GAAATCAAAAAACCCCACTGCACAATAGCACAGCAGGGTTTGATATAAAAATCAGGCAGAAGCTTAATCTTCTTCTTCCTGTTCTGCTTCGTATGCCTTGAGGAGTTTGTCCTGAACATCGGCGGGTGTCTGCTGATATTCTGCATATTTCATTCCGTACATACCCCGTCCGCTGGTAATGGAGCTCAAAGTAGTTGAGAACCGGTTCATTTCAGCCAGTGGCACTTTGGCTTTGATTTTCTGGTAGTTTCCTTCAGACTCCATCCCCATGATGATGGCGCGGCGACCCTGAAGATCGGTCATTACATCACCCATTTTTTCTTCGGGTACCATAACTTCCACATCATAAATGGGTTCAAGAATCTTTGGGCCTGCATTTTTAAATGCTTCGCGGAAGGCATTTCTTCCGGCCAGCTTGAATGAAATCTCATTGGAGTCAACGGGGTGCATCTTACCATCATAAACATTCACAACAATATCACGGGCGTAAGAACCGGTAAGGGGGCCTTCCTCCATTTTTTCCATAATACCTTTGAGGATGGCAGGCAAAAACCGAGCATCGATAGAACCACCCACGATACAATTATTGAATACCAGTTTGCCACCCCAGTCCAGTTCGTGAATATCCTGACCACGAACAGGGAATTCAGTTTGGTTGGACATACCTTCATAATAAGGTTCGATCATCATGTGCACCTCACCAAACTGTCCTGCACCACCTGATTGCTTTTTATGGCGATAGGTAGCTTTGGCATTTTTTGTAATGGTTTCTCTGTAAGGTATTCTGGGAGGTAAAAAGTCAATGGCTACCTTGCTGATGTTCTCAATCATCCATTTTGCCACGTTCAGGTGCAGTTCTCCCTGTCCGGAGAGTATTACCTGCCTGAGTTCCTTGGACTGCTCGTAAAGCAACGTAGGATCAATATTATTCATCTCCTTGAGTACACCGGATAGTTTTTCCTCATCGGCGGTATTTTTGGCTTTTACAGCCTGGCGGATCTTTGGATCGGGGAATACGATGGGTTCAACCATCAGTCCCTGATTTTTATTGGTTGTAAGGGTAGTATTAGTACGGCTGTCTTTCAGCTTAATTGTTGCAGCAATGTCGCCGGCAACTACTTTTTCCAGTTTCTGACGGTTTTTTCCTGCTACGGCAAAAAGCTGTGAAAGCCTTTCCTTGCTATCGGAAGAGCTGTTTATTAAGTCGATGGCTTCGGTAATAGTCCCTTCATATACCTTGAAAAAGGAAATCTCACCCAGGTGCTGCTCAATGGCTGTTTTGAAAATAAGTGCAGTGGGTTGTCCGGCAGGGTCAAAGCTCAGTTCCTTGCCATCGGTAGTTTTTTCTTTTGCGACTTCGCTGGGAAAAGGCAGGTTGCCGGCAACAAACTCCAGAAAGCGGTTTACACCCTGGTTGTGCTTGGAAGAAATACAGAACAAAGGATACATGGTACGCGTTGCAATACCCTGTTTAATTCCTTGTGAAAGTTCTTCGGGTGAAAGGGTTCCGTTTTCGAAGAAGTTTTCCATGAGCTGTTCATCACTTTCAGCAGCATTTTCAATGATAGCGTTCTGGTACTCTTCGGCCTTTGCTTTTTCGGCGTCAGGGATATCTGTAATTTCGGGTTTTCCTCCGTCTTTTGGGAATTTGTACATTTTCATTTCCAGCACGTCAACCACACTGTCGAAACCCATACCGGCATTTACCGGGAATTGTGCAGGAATGACCCTGTCGCCAAACTGTAATTTTAGCTGGCGAAGGCTTTCATCAAAATTGGCTTTTTCATGGTCAAGCTGATTGAGCAGGAATACAACCGGTTTTTCAAGTCGGGTGATCTGGCGCCAGCTGATCTCCGTTCCCACTTCCACACCGTTTTGCGCATTTACAAGCATAACAGCAGTATCGGCTACTTTCAAGGCAGCAACCACTTCTCCGATAAAATCATCAAAACCCGGAGTGTCGATGATATTGATTTTTTTGCCTGCAAATTCGGAATACAACACAGTTGAAAATACAGAAGCCTGACGCTCAAGCTCTATCTCCCTGTAGTCGGAAACAGAGTTTTTATCATCAACGGAGCCTCTGCGGTTGATTACGCCTCCTTCAAACAGCATGGCTTCAGCCAGGGTGGTTTTACCGGATTTGGTGCCACCCACCAGCGCAATGTTTTTAATTTCGTTCGTTTGATATACTTTCATTTTTACTTGATTTTTATGAACTGGATATATTACAATTCAGTTATTATTTTATGATTGATTTCAGAATGATCATTTGCAGGAAAATTTTTGTTTCCGGCCCTTCAGCCCCCTTTCGAAAAAAGTTGCTAAAGTTATGAAAAAACTCCAAAGAATAAACAAAAAAGACCCTAAATTTCAAACGCTACCAGGCTGACAAACTCCTGTAAACGTTTTTGAATATCCTCCTGGCTGAGTTCTGCAAGTCGCTCAGTACCAAATTTTTCTACAGTAAAACTTGCCATTGCCGAACCGTAAATGATGGCTCTCTTCATGTTTTCAAAGCTGATATCGCCTGTTTTGGCAATATAACCTATGAAGCCTCCGGCAAAAGTATCGCCGGCACCTGTGGGGTCAAACACATCCTCAAGCGGCATGGCCGGTGCATGAAAAATTTTGTCTTCGTGAAACAGCAATGCCCCATGTTCTCCCTTTTTCACAATAAGGTAGCGAGGCCCCATGGTCAGTATCTTTTTTGCTGCCTTGTTCAATGAATATTCGCCGGACAACTGTCGTGCTTCTTCATCATTAATGGTAAGCACATCTACCATGGATATAACATCTACCAGATCGTTAAGGGCAGTGTCCATCCAGAAGTTCATGGTATCCATCACGATGAGCTCTGGCCTGGGTTCCATTTGTTCAATAACTCTTTTTTGAATAGCAGGGGTAAGGTTGCCCAGCATAAGGTATTTGCTGCTGCAGGCATGTCCGGGCACCACAGGGTCAAAATCGGCCAGCACGTTGAGGTCGGTTACCAGGGTGTCGCGCATATTCATATTTTCATGATAACGCCCTGCCCAGAAGAAGGTTTTGCCATCTGGTATGACCTTTATACCATCTGTCCGGATATTGTGTTTTTTTAGCAAACTCATATGTTCTTCCGGGAAATCTCCTCCAACCACAGAAACAATTTTAATATCATCGGTCAGATGACTTGCAGCCAAACCGATATAGGTTCCTGCTCCCCCCAGGATTTTCCCGGTTTTGCCACGTGGGGTTTCAATCTCATCAAATGCTACCGTTCCTATTACCAATAAACTCATATGAATATTTTATCAAATATTTTGGAGGTGCAAAGTTATGATTTTTAATTGTTTTTGGAGGTTAGCAAGGTAATTAAAAAAACAGATTTTTGTATTGTATGGTCATTTTATAACCAGAAGATAAATAACATCGCCTCAATGTTCATCTCATGAAAATCTGGAATGATAAAACAATGCTTACAGGAGCTTTCATGTTGAAAACTCACTGATTCACAGGAAAATATTTCTATTCTGTTGCTTTGATTGATACAATCAAAAAAAGGAATGGTAAAAGAGCCTTTACTCCACCGTAACCGATTTGGCGAGATTCCGGGGCTGGTCTACATTGCAACCCCTTAAAACCGCAATATGGTAAGATAATAGCTGCAGGGGTATACTGGCAACAATAGGTACAAGCGCTTCATCAGTATCGGGAATTTCAATGACATAATCAGCCATTTGGCTGACAACCATATCTCCTTTGGTTACAATAGCTATGATCACTCCCTTGCGGGCTTTTACTTCCTGGATATTGCTGACTACCTTGTCATAAGCTCCCTTTTTGGTGGCAATAACCACAACGGGCATATGTGCATCAATAAGTGCGATTGGGCCGTGTTTCATCTCGGCTGCCGGATATCCCTCGGCATGTATATAGGAAATTTCTTTGAGTTTTAAAGCGCCTTCAAGCGCAAGGGGGAAGTTGTAACCCCTTCCCAGGTAAAGGAAGTTTTGTGCAAATTTGAAGATTTTTGAGAGCTCAAGTATCTGTTCGTTTACATCCAGTGCTCTTTCAACTTTTTCGGGTAGGGCTTCCAGTTCGGCAAGCAATTGATAATACCGGCTTTTGGGAATGGAACCTTTTTGGTTGGCTATTGACAGTGCCATGAGCGCAAGTAATGTAACCTGCGCAGTAAAAGCTTTTGTGGATGCAACACCTATTTCCGGACCGGCATGCGTATATGAGCCCGCATGTGTGGCACGTGCAATGGAAGAACCTACCACATTGCAAATGCCAATGATTGTTGCGCCTTTGGATTTGGCCAGTTCAATGGCAGCCAGCGTATCGGCTGTTTCTCCTGATTGACTGATGGCAATCACAATATCATCTTCATAAATCACCGGGTTACGGTATCTGAATTCGGAAGCATATTCCACTTCAACCGGGATACGGGTTAGTTCTTCCCAGAGGTATTCTCCAACCAGTCCTGCATGCCACGAGGTGCCACAGGCAACAATTATGATTCGTTTTGCATTGAGAAATTTTTGCTCATAATCAATGATACCTCCCAGGTTAACAATACCCTGTGAAGCACTCAACCTGCCCCGCATTGAATCTTTAATGGAGCGCGGCTGTTCATAAATTTCCTTGAGCATAAAATGAGGAAAACCTCCCTTTTCAATGGCAGAAAGCTGCATCTCCAGCTTCTGGATGTAAGGGTTTTTTTCCTTGTTTTTTATCGTTTTGATTTTTAAATCGCCTGAGCGATGCAACCATGCTACTTCTTCGTCATCAAGGTATACAACTTTCTTGGTATACTCGATGATAGGAGAAGCATCGGAGGCAATAAAAAACTCTTCTTCACCCAAACCAATAACCATCGGGCTGCCCTTTTTGGCTGCAATGAGAGTGTCGGGTTGATTTTTATCTAAAATTACAATGGCATAGGCGCCAACTATATAATTGAGCGAAACTCTTACTGCTTCAAGCAAATTCAATTCTTCATTTTGCTGAATGTCCTCAATCAGGTGAATCAATACTTCGGTATCTGTCTGGCTGGCAAAGTGATGACCCCTGTTTATGAGTTCTTCCTTAAGGCTGGCATAGTTTTCAATGATTCCGTTGTGAATGATTGCCAGGTCTTTGGATTCGCTGTAATGGGGATGAGCATTCACATCATTGGGTTCGCCGTGTGTTGCCCAGCGGGTGTGTGCAATTCCTATAGTGCCGGAGAGATCCATGCCCTGTATCCTGTTTTCAAGATCAGAAACTTTACCGTGGCTTTTATAAACCTTCAGGCCTTGATTTAGTAATGCAATACCGGCACTGTCATAACCTCTGTATTCCAGGCGCTTAAGGCCTTTAATGAGAATAGGGTAGGCTTCTTGCTTACCCAGATATCCTACTATTCCACACATGTGTTAAAAGTTTTAGTTTATGGTACAGGTTGCGTGTACTGTATCTCAAGCCTGAGAGGACTTTCATCCCTGCCCGGACCACGTATCACGGTACGCCCTGCATTTTCATAAGATCTGCTGGTTCTAAGATAAAGGGGATAATTGGGCAATTCTCCACTCATCACTTTCTGTAAATGTTGGGTAATATTAAAGGAATACTCCATTTTATCCTCATTCAGTATCCCACCAAAATAAGCAATACCAAGAGCCTGATCCCGAAGAGCCACAATATCCCCAATGGTATCACCTCTTAATAAAATTAATGAACGGGCAATTTCCAGTGTGTCCTCAATAACATTTTCGTCAACAGGCACTATAAGTTTAGCCATATTTATAGCTGCTAATCCCGAAGAATTGTCAATGATTTCATCGGGTTCAGGAAGCCATATTTTTGTCCGGAAATTTGCCATAGATTGTACAAACAGTCTTTGCATTCCAGCTATTGTATCGCCGTTAAGTGCTTGATTTTTAATTTCCTGAGAAGCATCCTGATAGCCAAAATTTTCAAAATGGGAATATTTCCGGGCAAATTGATTAAATAGCTGCAAATTATAACTAGAATTGATTGTATCTTCTTCAGTGTAGTAATGATAATAAATCTGTACCCTTGACATGCCTGACCGCAGGTTAAAATAAAGCATGGAGCCAGGAGGGCTTGTTTCTTCAACTGTAATTTTTAACCCTTTGAAAAAGCCCCTGTAATCTTGAAAAGAAGTAAATCCGCTGGTAGTCGGAGCAGATTCAATAAATCTGCGCCCCAAAGACGCCGCAAGCTGAACTCTTAAATGAGGGGGTTGGATATCAGTAGTATCCTCACCATCAATAATATAAATACTTTCATCGGGCTTGGGAAGGAAGCTTGAAGAATGTAAAAGCTCCGGCTGGGTGTTGAGCATTTTATTGGAGTAAATTGTGCCTGAAGGAATGGTATCTTCCAGCTCATATATTCTTAAGTTTTGCTCAATACTGATATCTCCGAAATACCCACCATAGGCCAAAATCAGCACTACTGAGTCAACAATCAAATCTTCAGGTTCACGGTTACCGGGGATGTTAAATGGGAGCTCCGGTGGCATAGCCTCAGTATAAATTGAGGATAGTGTTTTTCCAAATAGAGGGTCATAGTAAAATCCAAGTAGATTAAGCTCTGCAATGGAAGTAGGAACTGAGTCTTCAATCTGGGTAAATGCCGAAACCGGATGAACGATTTCAGAAGAAATATCAAGCTGACTGTCAATCAGGTCCATCCCGATGGTATCAAGATCTTCAGTGCATGAAGAGGTAAACATCAAAACTGAAAAAAAGATCCACGCAGTTAATGGAGTAAAACTGAAAAAACCCCGGTAAGACCGGGGGTATTTTGTATTTTTCAAAACGATTTTCTGTTTGGAGTTAAAAATTTTTATCATTTCTTACGTTAAACCAAACGCAAAGGTATGGTAAAAATTATTGTGAGAGCACAGATTCCTGAACAATTATTTCATCGTAAAACTCATTATAGGCATCCATGTATTTATCTGCAGGCTGGTAATCCAAAACAGGCTTGCCTGATTTGCGCGCATATTTTTCCAGTTCAGGATTTACAACCTCACTGCCTAAGATGATACCATCGGAAAAATCAATGGCTGTTTTACTTAAATTCAGGTAAGTGGGTTCCTTAAGTTTTTCAATGTGCTCGGTGCCTACTCCCTGGGTCTGGAATTTTTTTGCCAGCCCGGGGTCAAGGCTGCCTTCAAAATCATCGTTATAGATGGAGTAAACAACTTTGGTATCGGTAAACATTCCGCTGTTTTTAAGTGCAATTTTTACGTAAACTGGCATGAGAGCGGTAAACCAGCCGTTGCAATGCACAACACTGGGTGCCCAGCTGAGTTTTTTTACGGTTTCAATTACACCGCGAGTGAAGAAAATGGCTCTTTCATCATTGTCGGGGAAAAGTTTATTGTTTTTGTCCCTGACGGTAAACTTGCGCTTGAAAAAGTCATCATTATCAATAAAATAAATCTGCATCCTTGCAGATTGGATAGAAGCAACCTTTATGATAAGGGGGTGGTCGGTGTCGTTAATTACCAGGTTCATTCCCGAAAGGCGAATGACCTCATGCAATTGGTTTCTTCTTTCATTGATGTTACCAAATCGGGGCATGAAGGTTCGGATTTCTTTTCCTCTTTCCTGAATTCCCTGGGGTAACTGGCGGCCGATAAGGCCTTGGTGAGTTTCTTTTAAATATGGGGTAATCTCCTGCTGTACAAAAAGAACTTTGGGTTTTTCCATAGAAGCATTAATTGACTGTTAGTAAAAATGTTATGCAAAGGTACACTTTTTTTTGCTATTTTTCAAATTAAAACTTTAGCTTTGCGGTCCTTTATTAATAGCTTACCGGAGTTATTAAAACAATTAAATATCAAGACATTATACATTAATTAACAGAAGTTTTTGGTTCTATTCTTTTGTCTAAAAATCTTTATTTTACATTTTTGTGTGTGAATAATCATTAAAACAAAAAACATCAGGGAAATGAAAGTTTTCAACACTACAGCTGATATGAGCAGTTGGAGTAAAACCATACGAAGAGAAAGGAAAAAAATTGGATTTGTACCTACGATGGGGGCATTGCATAGCGGACATCTTGAACTTGTAAACCGCGCTATAAAGGATAATGATGTTGTTGCTTGCAGTATTTTTGTCAACCCCATCCAGTTTAATAATCCTGAAGACCTGAATAAATATCCGCGTACTTTTAAAAAAGACGCAGAAATGCTGAAAGCCCTTGGATGTGATGTTATCTTCCATCCTGATACAAAGGAAATATATCCTGAACCGGAAACACAGAAATATGATTTTGGTAATCTGGAAAGAGTTATGGAAGGTCGTTACCGGCCTGGTCATTTCAATGGAGTTGCTATTGTAGTAAAGAAATTATTTGATATTGTAATGCCTGACAGGGCATATTTTGGTGAAAAAGATTTTCAACAGCTTGCCATCATAAAAGCATTGGTAAGAAAAGAAAAAATGAAGGTGGGAATCGTTTCATGCCCCACTGTGCGTGAGTTTGATGGGTTAGCTATGAGTTCACGTAATATGAGATTAAATACACAACAGCGTGAAAATGCACCCCTTATTTACCAGACACTTTGCAAAGCAAAAAACATGTATCCAAAGCATTCTGTGGAAGTTATCAAGGCTGAAGTTGAGCGTATTATCAATGGAAATCCACACATGAAGCTGGAATACTTTGAAATATCAGATACCGAAACACTGGAGCCTGTGAAGGAACCGAAACCTGAAAGCCCCGTTGTTGGCTGTATTGCTGTGTATATGGATGAAGTGAGGCTTATTGATAATATGTTATTTAATTTGTAACTTTGCCGCCCTGAAAACCATATCAGGTAAGCAAGAAACTAAACCAATCAGTGTCGGTTTTGTTATTGTTTAATTCAACCCGAAAAAAGCACATACATGTTTATTAAAGTTTTAAAATCGAAAATACATCGTGCTATAGTTACCCAGGCAGACCTTAATTATATCGGAAGTATAACCATTGATGAAGATTTGATGGATGCGGTGGATATTATTGAAAATGAGAAGGTTCATGTGGTTAATATCAATAATGGTGAACGGTTGGAAACTTATGCCATAAAGGGACCCAAAGGCTCAGGGGTTATTTGTATGAACGGACCTGCTGCACGTAAAGCCCAAAGAGGTGATGTGGTTATTATCATTTCATACGGTATTTTGGACAAGGAGGAAGCCAAAACCTTTAAACCCAAAATTATTTTCCCTGACGACAATAATAAAATATGATTTTTCTCACTATCCGGTATAAAATCCTTTTAATCTACTGTAATTTTTCAAATCCACGATAAATTGAACCCGAAAATTAAGCGCAATATTAAAGTTGTATTCTTTGCCCTGGTGGGGATTGCAATCTTGTGGTTAATCACCCGAGGCCAGGATGTTGAACGCATCTGGAAGGAATTTTTAGGAGCAAATTATCTTTGGGTAATATTGTCAGTTTTGGCAGGAGCACTCAGCCATGTGCTGAGGGCACTGCGATGGAATCTTCTGATAAACTCCATGAATCACTCATCTAAAACTTCTACTACTTTTTATGCTTTGATGACAGGCTACCTTGCCAACCTGGCTGTTCCGCGATTGGGTGAAGTAACCCGCTGTGTCACGCTTACAAGATATTCCGGGGTTCCGTTTAATGTAACCGCCGGGACGGTAGTGGCCGAAAGGGTTTTTGATATGGCTTGTCTTGCCGGTTTAATTGTACTTGTAATTGCATTTCAGTTTACATTTTTGAAGGAATTTCTTGACTATTATGTGTTCTCTCCCCTTATGGCGCTTGTAGAAGGAAGAATATGGATATTGATCCTGCTGGGTATTATATTTTTGGGAATTGCGTTAGTTGTATGGAAATACTTTAAAAATGTAAGTTCGCAAAAAAGCGGTCTTGCATCTAAAATCAAAAGGCAATTCATGGGTTTTCTAAGAGGAATGGCCTCGCTGGTTTTTGTAAAAAAGAAAATATTATTTCTGACATACACATTTTTTATCTGGGTGCTTTACTTTCTCATGGTTTATCTGTGCTTCTTTGCGCTGGAGTCAACTTCAGAGTTGGGGATTGCGGCAGGTTTTATGGTTTTGATCATGGGTAGTCTTGGCATAGTGGCCCCTGTGCCGGGCGGTGTGGGCACCTACCATTTTGTTGTAATAATAACACTTACCGAGCTTTACGGTATTGCACCTGAGCCGGCCACATCCTATGCCTACCTGGCTCATGCTTCGCAAATTGTAATGGTGTTAATTCTGGGTGTTTTTTCCTGGATGATGTTATCGTTTAAAAAGGCAGAACCCAAGACAGGAAAAATGCCTGTTCAATAAGAATTAAGGTAACCGGAAAACCTGCTTTCCTTTTTTTCAGTAGTTTTTGTTATTTGATGAAGACACTTTTTTAATGTGTTCTGCTTTCTCGTCTGAGCCCTGTCATGTCTTCCCAAGGCTGCCTGACCTGGGGTTCTGTGACCGGGATTCCCTTGGTGATGCCGGATATAATGAATGAAAGAGCCTGTTGCAGCGATGTTTCTTCAGGATCACCAAACATACGGGTGAGGTCGTCAGGTGCAGGAATGTCAACCGCTATTCCGTCAAAATAATCCCCTTCATCGTTGGCATTTTTTGTTTTGAAGGTAATGGGCGCCAGTGCCCATCTGTCGTCATAATTAAAAACATTTGCACCCATCGGTTTGCCATAGGTGGTATTTCCTACCACATATACTTCCATGTGAGGCCTGAGACCGTTAATTATCATTTCACTGGCAGAGGCGGTGCCACGTGTGGCAATAGTTATGAGACGATTGATTCCCAGGCTGTTTTCAAGGTCCAGAAAGTTTGTCGTTCGGTTGTGTTCTTCGGATTTATTTGCGTTATAAACGGTTTTTGAAAAAGGTATATCTGTCAATCCCGGCCCGGCAATCAAGCTGGCGAGTTGTGTGGCGATAGATGTCAGTCCTCCGCCATTGTATCTCATATCAAGGATAAGTTCATCTATGCCTGCATCATAGAAATCTTCAAATACTACTTTTAGCTCATCCTCAGTGGGAGATCTGAAACTCTGCAAAACCATATATCCCACCTTGAGTCCATCCAGATCTATGATTTGATGATGCAGAACTGTATTGGTAACAATGTCTTTTTTCTGAAGTGTAAATTCAACGGTAGTATTGTCAGGTTTCCTGAAAAGAAATGTATTGCTTATGCCTACCTGATTAGGGCCCAGCATCTGGCTAATATTCATGCCCTGCGTGAGTGTAGTACCGTTTATGGCTTCAATAATCCAGCTCCTGCGCACTCCCAGCTCGTACATTTCAACTGTATTGTGGATAAAGCTAATCCTTAGTTTGCCATTGGAGTCCCACGATGTGCCTATACCATAACCTATTATTCTTGAATCCATAAAAAACGCAAGAAATTCATCCCATGGAATAATAAAACTCCAGCGATCAAGGGGCCTGTAACGAATAGCTTCAAGTACTTCAAATATGTCACTATATGATGAAAGATTAATATTAGGTATATTTTCGTTCCAGAAATACCAGTCGAGCATAAATGCATAAAAATCTTCATTCTCCTGGTTTACTATCGGTTCAGGGTCATCATCCTTACTGCACGCAGCAAAGGTGAATACCAGCGCAATTAAAAAAACTATAAGAGTTTTATAAGGGTGTAGAATATATTTTTTATTCATGATAAAAGGATTAAGGATTTAATATGATATAAACCCAAAAACGTGGCTTTTTGTTGTTTGGGAAAGAAGATTCTGATTACTAACAATAATTTGATAAAAAGCTAAAAGCAATTTTCCTTTTTCATTTTATTTGTTTTCAAACCATTCGAGGGCATCCCGTATTGTCTGCTCAGATGTTGTAAGTGTAACACCCAGGTCATTTATTATCTTTTGATTGGAATAAAAAGGTTTTTCGCACAGGATTCTCATATTGGCTGAAGAAACGGATGTTTTTATCCCAGACGCTCTGATGATATCACCGGTAATACCGGCAGAAACAAGCAAGCAACATGGTATTTTTACAACAGGTTTTTTTTGTCCTGTGAGTGTGTTCAGCTTTTCAAAAAATTCTTTATAAGTAAGATGATTGCCTGTTATCAGCCATGAGTCACCGTTATTCCCCTTTTCAATTGCGAGCCTGGCCGCTTTTGCTACATCTTTAACATGCACAAAGCTTTTTCCCCCGGGAGGGCAAAGGATCAGACGACTTTTTTTGTACATAAGTATAATCTTTCCCGAACTGGGCTTGCTGTCCCAGGGGCCAAGCATAAAACCGGGATTTATTGTTATAAAACGTGTTGCTGTGTTTTTTTCTGCTGCTTCCGCAATGATTTTTGCTGCTTTTATTTTGCTTTGTGCATATAATGAGCTGGTGAATGGCTTTACCGGGGCAGAGTTTTCATTGCCGGGATTTGATTTACTTCCGTGACCGAAAGCATTTGCAGAACCGATAAAAATGACGCTTTCAATATTTCTACGCATGGAAGCTTCTGCGAGATAACTCACAGAATTTATGTTTATATCCTCGTAATCAGAAGGCTTTAGAAGGTTTTGATTGGTAATAGCGGCAGTATGTAAAACATGATGGCAGGATTCAAGAGCCTTTGCCACATCCTCAGGTTTGTTTATGAGGCCTTCAAAAAGCTCCAGTTGAGGATGTAGAGGTGCCTTCCAGGATTTCTTTGACCGCAACATGCCCTTTACTTCATAGCCATGGCTTAGTAGTTCTATGATTGTATTTGTTCCCAGCAGACTGTTGGCACCGGTTACCAGTACTTTTTTATTTAGCTTGTTGTTTTTCACGGATAAGCTCATTTTTAACGAACCGGGTGGCTACTTGCAATACTATACCGGGAGGAAATTTGGTCATCATAAACCAATAAAACTTATTGGGCCATCCCAGAATAATATTCCTGTCGTTTTTCAGCATACGTCTTATACTTTTGGAAGCAACTTGCTCGGGTGTCATGAGGATTAACCGGCCCCATATTCCGTATTTTTCAATTCGGTTGCTAACTGTGGTATTGGTTCTCATAGGGCCTGGAAATACACAGCTGATG
The DNA here is from genome assembly GCA_007693555.1 of Bacteroidota bacterium. Classification (GTDB taxonomy): domain Bacteria; phylum Bacteroidota; class Bacteroidia; order Bacteroidales; family UBA7960; genus SKVR01. Next base: position 685 of record REDJ01000094.1, on the reverse strand, counting down.
GTAATGCCAGTGTTTTTAAGCTCTTCATGTAATCCCCTGGAAAAATGATGGATAAAACGTTTGGAGGCAGGATATACTGTTTTAAATCCCATGGGAGAGAATGAAGCCATGCTGGCAACATTTAGTATCCATGACCTTTCCTGCTTCAGAAGATTGGGAAGTAGCTTATGCAATAGAATAACAGGAGAAGTAATATTAAGTTGAATAATTTGCCGAAGATACTGATTACTTGCTTCAGTAAAACTTTTTGAACCTCCAATACCGGCATTGTTTATAAGGATTTCAACCTGGAAGTTTTCGTTTACCCAATCAGTAAATTTAAGGATGTTTTCATCAACATTAAAGTCAGTTTCATAACAGGCGACATCGACTCCGAATTCGGTTTTCAGCTCTCCACCAATCCCGTTAAGGCCTTCTCCGGGTAATGAAACCAAAATGAGGTTTTTGCCCGTCGCTGCCAGTTCACGCGCAAATGCTTTGCCCAAACCTTTGCTGGCACCCGTTATTACTGCATATTTGGCGGTGTTCGTCATAAAATATCAATATTGAATAAAATGCGAACAACATTTATATTATTGCAAATGTCTGAAATTTATTGCAAATATGTAATTGTGAAATGATTTTTGAGGCAATCCGGAATTTTTATGTGTCTGATTTTCTTAAATAATAAGGTAATAAGGTTTTG
>REDJ01000097.1 GCA_007693555.1 Bacteroidota bacterium | reverse complement strand
GCATAGGCAAGCCCTAATTTACTTTCATTATATAATTCAAACCCGAAATAAGTAAAATTAAAACCCAGCACACCTGAAGGAGTGGGGTAAACAACTGCACCGGCACCAAAATTCAATTCCTCAATAAGGAATCGGTTTTCAAAATAAACCCCGGCAGCTATATTCTGCATTTTTGCCAGACCGGCCTGGTTATGGCTGATAGCCCAGAAATCATAAAGTGTAACGGCTGCATTGCCCATGCCGGCTGCTCTTCCACCAAAAGGGTAGTTATCATTGGCAGCATGGGAAAAGTTAATGGTAGAAACCAGCAGAAAGGTCAGGAGTAGTAAATGCTTCATCCGAAAGGCTTAAGTTCAACCTAATTGAAATACATTTTGTAAAACAGTGCTTCCAGATCGGTAAGCAAATCAGGGTTTTCATTGGTCAGAAATTCAATATATGCCGAGCCACCTGCATAAAATACAGTTCTGCTGTAGGGTTCCTGTCTGCCCACTTTGTTTTCAGGGAGATTCAAATGCTTACGCATTTTATTCTCCAGGAAAAGTGCAAATCCCTCCTTCCATTCCTGCCATACCATGTACTGATAATCATCGTCGTTCAGAATACCCGCAAGTTCTTCCCGCAATTGAGCTACCTTGACATGGTCCTTATCATTGGCTGCCTTCAGGAAGGCATTGTATGTCTTTACAAACCACTTGTCCTGATAGGGGAAAGGGTATTCAACTTCCCACATAACATTGCCTGCCTCCTGGGATTTTACCGCCAGAGGCAATTCACTGCGCAAGCCGGGTTCAACAGTATGCCATTGATGGCAGTGAATAAATTCATGAAAAATTACAACATATCCTTCGGGACTGTCAAACACATCTCCGGTTACCACACATGCACATTTATCATCATAAAACTGAAGTGGAAATGCAGCCCGGGTACCCCGGGGCACCTTCATCTCAATTTCTTCATATGTCATAATGCGGTACTGGGTTTTTGAACTGTCCAGATCAAAAACATAAAAATAACCGTCTTCTGCAATGGCAATAGGGTAAAGGCCTTTGATAAAAGGATGAACTCCTTCAAGCGAGTCGCGGTATTCAAATACCCTTACCAACTGTTTACTATATGATTGTGCAATACGGTCGGGGGTTTGGGCAGGGCTGCCTGCAAGTTGCCCCATGAGAAACATGAGAAGAAAGAACATCTTCAAACCACTTACCGGTTTTGCACGATAAGAATTATTTGAAGGCAATTGGCCAGTGCTTTCAGTTGCCTTTACAAACAATATATCTGAATTTTGTTTCTCCATAAAATTTTATTACTTCAAACTTACTAAAAATTCCTGCAATTTAAAAATGCTTTTGCCTTTTCAGGGCTAATGTTAAAGGATGATTTTGCTTTCAAAGCTTTAATAAATACTTTAAATTTGCAATAGTGATGGTATGAGTTAATTTGATGCATTTGCGGAGTAGATAGATTTTAACTTATGAAAACTCCCGATCATGAAAGGTATACTTATAATCTGTTTGTCTTTCTTTCTCCTGTTTTTTGATTTAAAAGAAGCTAACTGTCAGCGCGATCCGGCTTTGGTTGTTACTCATCCCGACCGAAAGAAGGAAGGATTCTTTTACCTTGCTGATTCAGTTATTGCAAGTGAACTGGCGTCCTTTAACTTTGTCGGCAGAATATACGGTCAAAAACCTTCAGAACCCCTTATTTCATTTCCCATCGAAAGTGTAAGTTCAAATACTGTTGAATTTACACATGAAAATCACAGTGTTTTTATTGAAACAGGCAGGTTTCGATCGAACAGGCATCACTTGAAATATTTCAGGATGAGTGGTTATTTGTATAAAATTGACGGACGCTATTTTTGGGGTATTGATGGTAAAGTTCCACGCAGGCAAATTGAAACTTTACAGGTTGTAATAGATGAAAATCATGTGATTATTCCTTCCTTTGCTTACAATGATATTTTTGAACCCAATTTATGTATTCGCTATTTATTTTCGAGAACTGTGAGTTGTGATGTAGCAGTATATTTATCAAATGATGGAGAGCGAATTTATGTTTATATGCGAAACGGGGAAATTCCGAGCCTTTATGAGATAACCTGGATTTTCAGAAACGGAAAGTATATTGGTCGTGTTGTCGATTTTGCCTACTGACTTGTTCTCTGTTTCAGCCAAAAACATACACAATAAGCAAGAAAACATTCTCTGAAAAATAAAAGAACTTCTTACCTTTGCCAGCATTAACAGTGATATGGGGTTTTTTACATGGAAAATTACTTTTCGTCAAAAGATAAAAAAATAGGCATTCTTGGGGGTGGTCAGTTAGGTAAAATGTTGCTAGATGTAACCCGCCGCTATGACCTTTTCACAAAAGTACTTGATCCCGCAGTTGATGCTCCATGCTCGGTCGGCAGCAAGGAGTTTGTTCAGGGGAGTTTCAATGATTATGATACAGTAATGCAGTTCGGACAGGATTGCGATGTCATTACCATTGAAATTGAAAATGTGAACACACAGGCCATGAAAGACTTGCAAGCAATGGGGAAGAAGGTATTCCCCCAGCCTGAGATCGTTGAACTTATAAAGAACAAGGTGCAGCAAAAGCAGTTTTACCAGGACCATCAGGTTCCCACAACACCCTGGTTTGGGTTTAAGAATAAGGCTGAGATGTTACGAAAAATGGAGAAAAACTCCACTCAGCTTCCGTTCGTTTGGAAAGCTGCTGTTGGCGGGTATGATGGCAGGGGAGTAATCATTGTGAGGTCAAAGACAGATATTAATAGCATTCCTGATGTTCCGGGTTTGATTGAAGAGTTGGCTGTCATAGAGCATGAAATAGCTATTGTTGCTGCCCGCAATGAAGCAGGAGAGATCAGGGTCTTTCCACCTGTTGAAATGGCGTTTCACCCGGTGGCAAACCTTGTGGAGTATGTTTTTTGTCCGGCTGATCTTTCTGCTGAATATCTTGATGCAGCCGGTGTTATTGCACAGTCTCTTGTGGAGAAATTACAAATTGTTGGTCTGCTTGCCGTAGAAATGTTTGTTACAAAAAAAGGTGAAATATGGGTTAACGAATGTGCCCCCAGGGTGCATAACAGCGGGCACCTTACCATTGAAGCATGTGTTATTTCTCAGTTTGAACAACATTTGCGGGCCATCCTGGGATTCCCGCTTGGAAATACCGATTTGATAAGACCAGCAGTTATGGTAAATCTTACAGGCGAAGAAAATTATACCGGACCCGTTTTATATGAAGGTGCTGAAAAAATGCTTGCTATTGATGGGGCCTATATGCACCTTTACGGAAAAACAGAAACCCGGCCTTACAGGAAGATGGGACATGTTACTATAACAGCAGATACTTTGAAAAAAGCACGTGAAAATGCCATGAAAGTAAAAGATATATTGAAGGTGAAAAGTGTTTAGGGAGACGGAAGACCGAAGACGGAAGACCGAAGACGGAAGACCGAAGACGGAAGACCGAAGAATGGAATTATTAAAAATTGAACCGAGCTGAAGGCGAGCTCAGCGAAGCTAAATTCGAATATCGAAGCACGAAAAAAAACTAAAAACTGCGTTCTCTGCGCCTTCGCGTCTCCGCAGTTAAAACTCAATAACTCAATAACCCAACACCATGAAAAAAGTAGCAATTATAATGGGAAGTTCTTCTGACCTTAGGGTAATGGAAGAAGCAGTTAATATACTTAAAGATCTGGGTGTGGATTGCGAAGTGGATATTGTTTCTGCGCATCGCACTCCTGAAAAAATGTTTGAATTTGCGAAACATGCCCATGAAAAAGGGGTGAAGGTTATCATAGCAGGAGCAGGCGGTGCAGCTCACCTCCCTGGTATGATTGCTTCACTAACTCCGCTGCCTGTAATTGGTGTGCCCGTGAAATCATCCAATAGTATCGACGGCTGGGATTCTGTGCTATCTATACTGCAAATGCCGGCCGGTGTGCCTGTTGCTACTGTTGCACTTGATGGTGCCCGCAATGCGGGTATTCTTGCAGCACAGATTTTAGGTACACAGGATGAAAAAATCCGCCAGCGAATTATAGATTTCAAATCAGACCTCAAAGAAAAAGTGGATTTGATGAGTAAGGATGTGAAGGGGAAGTATGGTGATGGTTGATGTGTAATGGTTGATGTGTAATGGGTGATGTGTAATGGGTAATGTGTAATGTGTAATGGGTAATCTGTGATATGTATCTTATAAAAAAAAATTCGAACCAATACTAAGTTGATTTGCAAACAACAAAATTCCGAAGCAATTGCCGACCTATTCCCCCTTTGAAACCAGAAGGGTTCGACGAAGTCAACGGAGTTTGGGGGCTGAGGGCTATAGCCCGAAGTCCCGAGAGCCAAAGGCGATTCGGGAATGTAAATAAAAAAATCCGAAGCACCAAGCACGAAAAATACAAAATCAAAAATCAAAAATCATAAATCAAAATTCTCAGCGTCTCCCTGTTTCAGCGGTGAACTAAATCTGAAAGAAATGACCAAACCAAACAAACAACTCCAGGAAGCATCAATAATTGCACTACGCGACTGCATGGGTCTGAAAGAAGATGAGGCCCTGCTTATTATTACTGATGAAGTTAAAAGAGAAATTGGAATGGCCCTGCATGAAGCAGGAATGGCAATTTGCAAAGAATCCGTTTTTGTGGAAATAAAATCCCGCGAGATCAACGGCCAGGAACCCCCAAAACCGGTAGCCGAAATGATGAAGATGGTTGATGTGGTGGTTTGCCCCACAGCCAAATCTCTCACCCATACCGATGCACGCCGTGAAGCAGTCAAGTTGGGCGTTAGAGTAGGAACCATGCCCGGAATAACCGTGGATGCCATGGCCCGCTGCCTGAGTGCCAATTACGATAAAATCATTGAACTGACCCATTTTATTGCTAAAAAACTGGAAGGGGTAAATAACATCAGGGTGGTGACTGAAAAAGGCACCGATATTACCATGCCGGTTAAAGACCGGAAAATCATTCCCAGCACCGGCGTTTTGAAGAACAAAGGAGAAAGCGGAAACCTCCCTTCCGGAGAAGTTTATCTTGCTCCCTGGGAAGATCAGTCAAATGGTACCGTTGTTATAGATGGCTCCATGGCAGGCATAGGTATCATTGAGGAACCCATTGTTATTGAGGTGAGAAACGGCTATGCTGAAGAAGTGAAGGGAGGTAAAGAAGCAGAAAAACTGGTTGAACTTTTTGATAAATCAGGCCGCGATGCACGGGCTGTTGCAGAATTCGGTATCGGAACCAACTATAAAGCCAAACTTACCGGAATGATCCTGGAGGATGAAAAGGTTTTTGGCACCATACACATTGCCTTTGGCAACAACATTACCATGGGTGGCAGAATTTCGGTAAACAGCCACATGGACGGACTGGTAACCAAACCCGATGTGTATTTCGACGATGAGCTGATTATGAAGAAGGGGAAGATGGTGGGGTATGAAGTATAAGAAGACGGAAGACGGAAGACGGAAGCATATGCCGGCCAACTCCCCCTTTGAAGGGGGTCAGGGGGATGTTAAAAGAGGTCCGAAGTAAGAAGACCGAAGACCGAAGACGGAAGACCGGAGACGGGAGACGGAAGCTGAGGGCGAGAGCCCGAAGTCCCGAGAGCCAAAGGCGATTCGGGAATGTAAATTGAAAAAATCCGAAATTCGAACCGAGGCTAAACCGAGCTCAGCGAAGCTAAACTCGAAATTCGAAAAAATACTCTGCGAACTCAGCGTCCCGGCGTTTCCGCAGTGAAATCAAAAATCAAAACTCAAAAATCTGAAATCATTAATCCTTAATGCAAGAACCAAAAAAGCGAATCACCAAAAAAGCCCGTTTCAAATTTGTGCTGGACTATTTTCTGAAACATCAGCCCATTGCTGAAACGGAATTAAAATATGCCAGCCCTTACGAATTGCTTGTGGCTGTTATCTTATCCGCGCAATGTACCGATAAGCGTGTAAATATGATTACGCCGCCTTTTTTTGAACGTTTCCCCACTGCTGATAGCCTGGCCAATGCGGAGGTAGATGAGATATTTCAATACATCCGCAGTTGCTCCTATCCCAACAACAAATCAAAAAATCTGCTGGGGATGGCGCAGATGCTCACGCAGGATTTCCATGGAGTAGTACCCGATGATGTGAATGAATTGCAGAAGCTACCCGGTGTTGGCCGCAAAACAGCCAATGTTATTGCATCGGTGGTTTTCAATAAACCTGCCCTGGCGGTGGATACGCACGTATTCAGGGTAGCCGCACGAATTGGTCTAACCACCAATGCCAAAACACCTCTTGAAACTGAACGGCAGCTGGTAAAATACATCCCTGAAGACCTGCTCGCCATTGCCCACCACTGGCTCATCCTGCATGGAAGGTATGTTTGTGTGGCACGCAAACCCAAGTGTGAGGAATGTCCGTTGAAGGAGGTTTGTAAGTATTATCAAAGTCAACTTTGAAACTGAAGTTCGCTTAAATTCCTGTACAGGCCTGTTTTTGATGTGAGCAATTCTTTGTGTGTGCCCTGTTCCACGATTTGCCCATTATCCATAACGAGAATAAGGTCAGCCTTTCGGATGGTAGAAAGACGGTGTGCAATTACGATTGAGGTACGGCCCTCCATAAGCTTTTCAAGAGCATCCTGCACCAGTCGTTCATTCTCTGAATCCAACGAAGATGTGGCTTCATCCAGTATGAGTATTTTCGGGTCATTTAGCACTGCCCGGGCTATAGCAATGCGCTGGCGTTGTCCTCCCGAAAGCTGGGTACCGCGCTCACCCACCAGGGTGTCCAATTTGTCGGGAAACTTATTGATAAACTCCCAGGCATTGGCTTTTCGAGCTGCATCTTCTATCATTTGGTTTGTGGCATCCGGTTTCCCGTAGGCAATGTTTTCTCGGATGGTACCCCCAAAAAGAAAAATATCCTGTGGCACTAAAGCCATCTGGCTTCGCAGCACTGAAAGGGGTATTTCACGATTGTCAATCCCATCGAAAAGAATTAGTCCGGATGAAGGATCGTACAACCTGAGCAATAATGATACAAAAGTTGATTTTCCTGCACCGCTGGGCCCCACCAACGCAACAAGGGAATCGGGCTTAATTTCGGTATCAATGGTTTTTAAAACCTGAAAGTCAGGTCTGTTGGGATAACTGAAGTTTACCTGTTCAAAACGGACGCTACCTTTTAAAATATGATGAGCCTCGCGCAGCGGAAGTTTACTGACGGGCTCCGGCAACTCATTAAAGATCTCCATCAGGTCTTCAGTGGCACCGATGAATTTCTGCACCCGTGCAAAAACATCAGCCATACCGCCAATGGTACCGCCAATAAATACCGTGTATATCACAAATGAAAACAATTCACCTGTAGCCAGTTCACCACTGGCTAGCAGCATGGAACCTCTCCATATTACAGCCACCATGGTACCAAAAAGACCCAGAATGATAAAGGAAGAAAAGGCTCCGCGTAATTTACCGTTCTTAATTCCTGTTTTTGCTATTTCACGGGTTTTTAAACGATAACGGGCCATTTCAAAGAACTCGTTGGTAAATGCCTTTACACTTTGTATTCCCTGTAAAGTTTCCTCCACAATGGTATTGGAGTCGGCCACCTGCGCCTGGGCCAGTTTACTTAGCTTCCGTATATATCGTCCGAAAAAAACTACCAGTACCACTACTACAGGAACAATAGCCAGCATAAACAGAGTGAGTTTATAGGAAGTAATAAGCATTAGCGCTACTCCGCCAGTGATCACCAGCAATTGCCTGATAAATTCGGCCAGGGTTGTCGTAAGAGCGTCCTGCAGCAGGGTTATATCTGAAGATATTCTGCTGTTTAGTTCACCCACCCTTCTTTGCTGAAAAAACTTCATGGGTAATTTAATCAGATGATTGTATGTGCTTTGACGCAAATCGGCCAGCGTTTTTTCGGCCACACGAACAAAAAGAAATATCCTGAAGTAGGAAAATACAGACTGTATGATCAACACAATTGCAAGGATCATTGCTATTCGGTTTATTTCTTTACCCAGCATTCCCTGGTTTCCTAAGTCGACTATCTCGCCCAGCAACTTTGGAAAAGCAAGGCTGGCTGCGCTTGATCCCAACAGAAATAACATCCCAAGGCCATACTCCCACTTGTAGGGCTTTAAATAGCGGTAAAGCCTGAAGAGTCTCCGTAAACCTGTGATGGTTATTTTCTTTTTCAGGGGTTCATCAGTCATATCAAAAAAAATTTGTTCTTCAATACAGAACTTTTACTAGAACACCTGAAGAGTAACTTATGTTGACGGCACATCGGTTTAAAATTCAAAAATCAATGCCTTTTTAAAGAAACAATTATTCGTAAATTTACAGTCAATAAGTCATGTCGCTAATTTGGTTTATGACTATTTGTTCTTTTATTTTGTTTATGAAAAAACTGACATTCTTTATAATCCTTTGGATTCTCCTTTCTTTTACTACAACAGCACAGGTAAATGTTTCGTTTACGGTTGATATGAATAATGCTTCGGAGTTTAATCCTGAAATTCACCAGGTATTTCTCTCGGGAGCCCGCCATGATTCACAAGTTGGTATTGGTCCCTTTGGGGTATGGCCCATGCCCGGAACCGAGCCGGGTCTGGAAATGTTTGAAAACGGTGATGCCGGGTTTTACACCATTACCATTTCCAATGTAATACCCGAAACCTATGCCTACAAGTATTTTCTTGTGGAAAATGGTGTACCTGCCTGGAACCTGGGTGAATGGAGTGGTCATCCAAACAGGATTGTTGTTGTAGGAAATTCGGATACAACCTTTGTCAATATCTGGGGTATTATTGGTGATGACTCTGATCCTGAGCCGGTCATCAACGAAATACTTGCTTCCAATTCTTCTGTTCTGGATGATGAAGATGGGGATTCAGAGGACTGGATTGAGCTTTACAACAGGGGTGCATCGATTGTGAATTTGCAGGGATATGGCCTTTCAGATGATCCTGATAATCTGATGAGATGGGTTTTCCCCGATGTGTCGGTAAATCCGGGTGAGTACCTTTTGGTATGGGCATCGGGAAAAGACCGCAACAATCCCGGTGCACCACTTCACACCAATTTCAGAATATCTTCTGCCGGCGAGCCGGTATTACTTACCAGTCCCGAGGGTGAAATCATTGACCAGGTACCTGTTGTGCAGCATACTACCGATGTTTCCTATGGCAGACTTCCCAATGGTACCGGCGAATTCTTTTACCTCACCCAGCCCACTCCCTGGAGTATGAATGCAGGGCCTTCCTACGAATCGCTCCTTCATCCTGTGCAGTTTTCGCACCCCGAAGGTTTCTATACTTCAGAATTTCAACTTACTCTTACATCATCCGATCCCGGAACTACAATTCATTATACTTTTGACGGATCAGAACCTACAGAAGATTCCCCTGTTTTTAGCACACCCATTACCATAGCCGGCAGAGAAGGAGAGAGTAATACCATTTCAATGATACCTACCAATAATAATCACAATCCTGGTCCACCATATTTCGAGGGGTGGCAGCCTCCACTGGGCGAAGTATTTAAAATCAATGTAGTCAGGGCAAAAGCCTTTCGGCCCGATGCGCTGGCTCCAAAAACCTCTACCTATAGCTACCTGGTAGATGATGCTGCACTAACCCGGTACAGCCTGCCAATATTCTCTATTGCAACCAACAACGAGAATCTCTTTGATGATGATATTGGTATCTATGTGCATGGCAATCATCAGAACTACTTCATGGATGGGTGGGAAAGGCCTGCTCATATCTCTTACTGGAACCCATTTGGAGAAACGCAGTTTAAGGAAGATATTGGTCTAAGGCTCAACGGAAATACAACCAGAAGTCGTCCACGAAAGGCTTTACGCGTAGTTGCACGCGGACAGTACGGAAATTCATGGATCAATTATCAACTCTTTCCCAATAAGGACACGGATATGTTTAAGCGTTTTATCCTTCGCAATTCGGGTAATGACTGGGATCATGCCATATTCAGAGATGGATTTTTTCAGTACCTCGCCAAAGACTTAAACGTGGAAACCCAGTATTATTTCCCGGCCATAGTATTTATCAATGGCGAATACTGGGGCATCCATAATGTGCGAGACAAATACGATCACCGATATATAATCGGGAAATATGGTATTCCTGAGGAGGAGTTTACAATCCTGAGCAATAACGCCATATTCCGGTGGGGCAACGAGGCAGGAAAAGCCCATTATGATACATTGTTTAATTACATTGATATCAATAATATGCAAAGTGATACACATTATAATCATGTGGTTACACAAATGGATGTGGAGAGTTTTATCGACTTTCAACTAACCCATATCTACATAAAGAATACCGATTGGCCGGGCAACAATGTCCATTTCTGGCGGTACAATCGCGAAGATTACGCTCCTGAAGAGGGGGTAAAAGATGGTCGCTGGCGATGGTTTATTCACGATACCGACTTTGGGTTTGATCTTCCGTTTTTTTACGTGCCAGGCCTTGAAGATGGGCCTGCCCACAATACACTTGCTTTTGCCACCCAACCTAACGGACCTGATTGGCCCAATCCTCCATGGTCAACCATGATGCTGCGCAATCTTCTCCAAAACAATCATTTCAGGCAACAGTTCATCATCCGGTATTGCGATCTGCTGAATACTACATTTAGTGCAACGCATGTGGTAAATACCCTGGATTCTGTTGCAGATGCACTTGCCCCCGAAATGCAGGAGCATATTGACCGCTGGCGGAGGCCGGTAGATTTTGATGAATGGAACTACAATGTTCAGGTAATGCGCGATTTTGCCCTGCAAAGAGTTGATTATCAGTTTAAACACATGAAAAATAAGTTTGGGTTGAATGATCCTGCACAGCTTATTGTGGATGTTTCAAACCCTGCTCATGGTTATGTAAAAGTAAATACAATGCATATTACTTCCTCCACAATGGGAGTATCTTACAATCCCTATCCATGGACAGGCTCCTATTTCCAGGGTCTGCCCATCCGGCTAAAAGCCATTCCATTTGCCGGATTTGAATTCAGTCACTGGTCAGGTGACGCTTCAGGGTCAGACAATGCTGTAACATTGAATATGGGCAATGGTGTGCAAATTACTGCCCATTTTGTTGAAACCAGCGAAGAATTGATCCATTATTGGTTGTTTGATACTTCTCTTGAAAATGACACACCCCTTCTAACGGTTGATGCTACCTTCAGCCGGTTATCAGACGCAAGGATCAATTACCACTCTGCTCTGGAAGGATATCCTTTCGATGAAAATCACCCACTCTGGCGCAAAGCTTCTATGGAAAGAAGAAACAGCCCAACCCAGATAAATTACCGTGAAGAAGGAAACAACAACATCCCCTATTCGGAATCCAATATGAGAGGCCTGCAGATACGGCAGCCCTTTATCGATGATGGTGATGAAAATACCATGATTTTTGAAAGCCCTACAGAGGGATTTAAAAATATTCAGTTTCAGTTTGCCGCAAAAGATGAAGGGGCTGCTGATAACCTGTTGATCGATTATTCGGTTACTGAAGGAGAAAGTTGGATTGCTGACGGGTTGGCCATGGTGACACATCCGCTGAGTGGAAGTTATCAGCTTTACACGGTAGATCTTACAGGTATTACCTCAGCCGACAATAACCCCAATTTGAAGTTTCGCATAAGATTTGAAGGAGATGAAATGGATACTGATGATGGCAACCGGGTTACTTTTAACAATTTCTCTGTTACAGGATATGATCTTTCAGTTAATGTGCTGGAAATTTATCCAGATGATACTTCTTCCATGACCATTTTTCCGAACCCTGCCGGCAACTCCATTTCTGTTACCGGGGTTGCGGATATTGAATCTGTATTGATTTATGATGTTTCAGGTAGGCTTGTTCAAAAGGTTTATTCTTCATACATTGATATCTCTGCCTTGCATGAGGGATTATACATTGTTTTGGTTTTTACTGCAAACGGCAGGTTAGGAAGCGGGAAATTCGTTAAGAGCCAAGCCGGAAATTAAGGTCAGCTGATTCATGCGTAGCATTGCATATGTATGTATATTATTAAGTAAAAAGTATTGTCAAAATTTCAGGTCGGTTCAGATATACTTTTCCCGGACAATTACTTAAAAACACTGCAAACTTTTTTAGTTAATGGCTGTTTATTTCATGTATTAAAATTAAAATTGCACGTTTTTTTAAAACCTTAAAATTATGACCACACTCAAACCCGGCGACAAAGCCCCCGATTTCAAGGGAAAAGACGAGAACGGAAAAGAAATCAAACTTGCCGATTTCAAAGGAAATAAACTGGTAATCTATTTTTATCCCAGGGATAGCACCCCCGGCTGCACATCACAGGCCTGCAACCTGAGAGATAATTATGATGTATTGCTCAGCAAGGGATATAAGGTAGTAGGCGTGAGTGCCGACAGCGAAAAATCCCACCAGAAATTCATCGAAAAAAATAATCTGCCATTCCCGCTTATTGCTGATACAGAAAAAGAAATTCTTAAAGCCTTTGGCGTATGGGGCCCCAAAAAATTCATGGGCAAAACATACGATGGCATTCACCGCACCACGTTTGTTATTGATGAAAAAGGTGTGATTGAAGAGGTGATAGCCAAGGTAGATACGAAAAATCATACAGCGCAGATTATACCGGCGTAAGCTTTTCGTTTTCTGACTTCTTGGGATTAAAAACCGCATCAGGTTGGTTATTTCATTCAGAGGCGGTAGTTTTTTATTTTGCTTTTAAATTCCCACTAATTACCTGATAACTGAATTTAGTTAAATTTTAATGGGATTAAGTCTTATTAATTCTGTCATATGTTTTAATCCCGAAAAATTTCGGGAGAGATCACCAAGAATATTCATTCTGCATGTTTTGCCATGCTGCAAAATTATAATCATCCGTGAGTGAGTCAATATTATTGTCGTGGTTCAGTTCATCAGAATAAAATTACTGTCATATGAGTTAAACATAATCGTGTATTACTTTTTTATTACTTTAAAATTGTAACTTTCGTTGTCATTTTTTGCTTGCAGTATATAGCTTCCGGGTAAAATTCCCGACATATCCATTTTAAATTCGGGATGGTTTACCTTGTAAGATCGAAGATTTCTTCCCCCAAAATCAAAAAGGGTAAGGGTGTGAAATTCATCAAGGTTGGTTACGATAAAATGCTCCCGGGTAGGATTGGGATAAATATTAATGTTGCTTAGTCCAGGAGAATGGATTGAAGTTACCAGGTCCAGTCTTTCAATCAAAATCCTCGAAAAGGCAATGTTGGTATCAGATAGCCCCAGGTCAAAAACCATTCGTGCGTTATTATCATCGGGATTATTCATGAAAAATGTAAAATTGTAAGTATTTTCCTGTGTGTCAATATGTGTGGTGTTGTAAGAACTGTAAGACGTCCATGGGGACGAACTTTTACCCATATAAGAGGTTGCATATCTGGGGTTTTCCTGAGCAAAAGCATCAAAGGTAACCTTGTACAGGTTGTTTTTTAGAAGAGGGATGCCTTGTTTGGAAAGCTGAACATGCCAGGATTCTGTGCCCATATTGGTAATAATTATGATAAGATTTCCATCATCAACCGTCATGGTTGCCTGTGCTGATTCAAAAGTGTTGAGCTGCCAGCCTCCTGCACCCTGCTCGAAGCTTTCTTCCAGCAAAGGAGTATACATCACCTGCGTAGGATCAGGCATAGGGTTGTGCAGAAGAGCATTAACCAGGGGAGTATTAAACTGGCCATTGTTGGGATTGTAAATTCCAAATCCGGCGCTAAACTCCCAGTAAGCCCAGCTAAAGCTTTGTTCTTCAAACCATCGTGCAAGAAAATTTGTCCAGCGAACCCGTGACTCCAGGTCGGCTGTAGAATACGCTCCAAATTCACCTACATGCACGGGAATGTTATGTTCTGCAGTAAATTGTTGTATAAGGTTAAATTCATTGATAATTGTTTGTCTTTCCTCTTCTGTATCGAGCCATTTTGTACCAAGCCACTCATCGGAGTTATCGCCTACCCAACTGGCACCCTGGTGCGTAAACTGGAAAGGATTATAATAATGCACAGAAAGTATCAGATAAGAATCCTCAGGTACATCAAGATAGGGAACTCCCGAAAGCCCACCAAATAATGCCGTTCCAAGCAATACTGTGCGTGTGGGATTGCTTTCCCGGATAGTATCCAGTGCTTGTGCAAAGAATTCATTCCATAAATCTGGTGTAAGATTATCGTGGGGTTCGTTCAGCACTTCAAATAGTAAACTGTCAGGATAATCCTGGAAGAATGATGCAATTTGTGACCATTGTGCCAGAAAACGATCTTTTTGCCCAATTGGATCCTGAAAAAGGTCGTCATGATGATGCATATTGATGATAGGATGCAACTGATATTTCAAAGCAGTGTCAACAACCTGCTTTATCCTGTTCATAAAAGTTTCATAAATGGTATATGGGGGCTCTTCCATTGAACGCTCAGGGGTGCTCCATCGGACAGGAATCCGCACGTGAGAAAACCCCAGTTCAGCCATAATTTTAAAGTATTCAGGTTGCCAGGGGTTACCCCAGGCGGTTTCGGTAGGGGCTTCAAATGCATTACCCATATTAATGCCACGGCCCAGCCGTTCATTCATATCAAATGCTGTTGCTTGTTGTTGACATTGAACCTGTAAAGCAATGCCTAACATTATCAGAAAGGGGAAAATCATTTTTATCATAATCTTCTTTTTTATTTGCAAAGTTGCTAATATAAATAGTTCGGATTTATTTTTGATTTATGCTGCCAGCCAACAGTATTGGGGTGTTATACCTCCAGGGTTCATTGGGAATAATCTCTTTTTTTCTTGTATCATTAACCAATAGTAAAAAAAGTTAGTAATTGAATATAAATAATCAAAATGCCGGGAAATGCATCAATAATACTTTAGATTTTGAGTTTGTATTTTCAGGATTAAAAGTAATAAATTGGGATTGTTCCATTATCAAAATGATATCTCACTTAAATGGCAGAAGTCTCATTCATTTCAATTTCGAAGAGATTGTTATGCCTATATATGAAAAATATTAACTATTTTTTTAAACATGAATGAGATTTTGAAAAAGAAAGAAAATTAACATTTTTTGCCATTTTTTTGTCTACATTTGAGAAGTTATGAATCAGGAAATAGAGAGAAATCTCTTTTTTTTTCTTTATTTCTCAGATTAAATAATATTGTATGTTTGTTAAAAAGAATAAGATTTTAAGTCGTTTCCATCCTGATAAAAACAAATAGTTTTATCCTGTTTAAAATAAAGCTTTCCTGATTTTTGATTCCAACAACATGGTTAGCAGAATTGGGAAAACTACCAAAATCAATACACATTAATCAATAAAAACATGTATTATGAAAAAACGATTTACCCAGAGCATGATTTTGCTCAATCTCAAGCATGTTAAGGAAAATCTTAGCTTTCTGTATTCAGGGCTTTTTATCTTTTGCCTGCTTTTGCTATTCAATGGTATTTCATTGCAGGCCAAAGCTGAAATCGGTCCTGAAGGAAATTTACCAGGTACTTTAAAAGAAATTATTCAGCAAGAGCACGAGGTAACCGGTATTGTACGTGATGCAATAACAGGTGAAGTTCTACCCGGAGCTACTGTTACTATTTCCGGAACCACAATCGGAACCAGCACGAATGAAAACGGTAGGTATTCTCTTAAGGTTTCTGAACCGGCTACAGCAATCCTGAACATTTCTTATTTGGGGTATGAAACACTTGAAATCCCTGTTGATGGCAGGAACATTATTGATGTTGAACTTTCGCCAGATGTTCGGTTGTTGGATGAGTATGTCTTCATAGGCTATGGAAGCATGCGCCGTAGTGATATGACCGGTTCGGTTGTATCGGTGGGGGAGGAGGAGCTCAGAGGCTCCGTTGTCAGTTCACTGGAGATGGCTTTACAAGGGCGTGCTGCCGGAGTACAGGTTACTCCGTCATCCGGTCGTCCCGGTGGTGGTGCTTCCATTAGGATACGTGGTGCAAGCTCTATCGGAGGTACTAACGAGCCTCTGTATGTAATTGATGGTATCCCAATATCGGGAGACGGTACCGGCACAACACTTGGTTTTGAATGGGGTGGTGGTGGAGACGGACAAACTACACAAAGTCCGCTTGCAAATATAAATCCTAATGATATTGTTTCGGTAGAAGTACTTAAAGATGCTTCAGCCACAGCAATATATGGATCAAGAGCTTCCAACGGTGTTATATTGATAACAACCCGCCAGGGTAAAGCTGGTGTACCTACTGTAGAATATGGTACAACTTTGGGTGTCCAGCAAAACCCAAGAAAAATTCCTATGCTAAGTTTACAGGAGTTTGCTGAATACCACAATGAATATCGTGATGCACATGGCTGGGATAAAGACTCCAGATTTCTTGATCCATCTATTTTAGGAAAAGGAACTGACTGGCAGGATGAAGTATTTCGCAATGGTTTTATGCAGGAGCATAATCTTTTCGTTTCAGGCGGCTTTGAAGAAACTACATATGCCTTGTCATTCGGTTATGTTAATCAGGAAGGTGTAGTGTATGGTTCGGGTTTTGAAAGACTCTCAGCCCGTTTAAATCTTCAAACTCAAATGTATGATTGGCTGCACGTAGGAGGTAATATGTCAATAGGTAATACTGATGAAGTAATTTTACTTACCGATACTGACGATGGTATTACTTCTCTGGCACTCAGGAGTCGCCCGGATGTTCCGGTTGAGATGCCTGATGGGTCATGGGGTGGAGTTGAAGGTGACAGAGATATGACAGATCTTCATAATCCTGTTGCGATGGCAGAAATGAGAAAAACAGAGCTGGATCGTCAAAGATTTATTTCGAGCCTTAATGCAAACATTACTTTAACTGAAGGGCTGATATTCAGAACGCAATTTGGTTATAACCTTAGCAATACCAATAATTATGGCTTCCACCCCACATACAGGATGGGTACTATGTTTAATGATGTAGCCATTAGTCGTCGTCAGTTTGCTAATAACCGAAGCTGGATATTTACAAATTTTATTACTTACAATAGAGTTTTTGGAAATGCACTGAATACCGAGATTATGTTAGGCCAGGAGGCACAGGAAGCTCAATGGGAAGGCCTGATGGGACAAAGGAGTGGGTTTATTACCAACACAGTTCAAGAACTTAATGCAGGTGATGCCAGTGATGCATTAAACAGCCAATACAAAGGCAGTAATGCACTTGCATCTTATTTCGGACGTCTAAACCTCAACTTTAACGACCGTTACTTATTTACTGCAACCTACCGTGCAGATGGGTCATCTAATTTTTCCCCTGATAATAAATGGGGTTTCTTCCCTTCAGCAGCTGCTGCCTGGACAATTTCCAATGAAGGTTTTATGGAAAACGTTGAAGCAGTAGAAATGATAAAATTAAGACTATCATATGGACAAGTTGGAAACCAGGATATTGGAGGATATACCTATGGCGCTGCTCTTAATAATTTCAGAACCGGCTTGGGAATGGGATTACTTCCTAACAGGTATGCCAACCCTGATGTGAGGTGGGAGACTACTACATCTTATAATGCCGGTTTAGACCTCTTGTTTTTTAGAAACAGGGTTGAGTTTATTGCTGATTTTTATCTCAGGGAAACAAAAGATTTACTCATGCCGGCTGATTTGCCAATGTATATGGGAGTAAGTGGCAGTGGCTCTTTGTCAGCACCAATGGTCAATGTTGGAGAAGTTGAAAACAGGGGCATGGAATTTACCCTTAATACAGTAAATTTAACAGGTGATTTTAGATGGAATAGTGGTTTTACATTCACCCTGAACCGTAACAAGCTCACAAGGCTTTATGATGAGGGTAATGTAATTGACCGCAATGTTCAGTGGTTCTATCATTCTACACGCACACAGGTAGGTCAGCCTCTTGGTCAGTTTTACGGCTACGTTGCCGATGGTATATTTCTTAATGTTGATGATATATTAAATCATTTCGTTAATGAGCAAGGTGATTATGTTGGTCCTGATATTGATTGGAGAAACGGTGTATGGCCGGGCGATGTTAAGTTCAGGGACCTTAACGGAGATGGTATAATTGATGAAAATGACAAAACATTTATCGGAAGCCCCCACCCTGACTTCACATTTGCAATCAGTAATACTTTTAGATATGCAGGTTTTGACCTCAATATTTTTCTTACCGGAAGTTATGGTAACGATGTGTTAAATTTCACAAGGAGAATGACTGAAGGTATGCATTCAGGTCAAAACCAAACCAGAAGAGTTTTGGATCGTGCCAGGCTCGAGCTCATTGATCCTCAGGGAAGTCCACATGACCCCTATAATGTAGTGGTTGGTAATTCAGATGCTGAATTACCAAGAATTACAAATACTGATCCTAATGATAATCATAGAATCTCAAGTTTGCATATTGAAGACGGTTCTTTCCTTAAAATTAGAAACGTCAGTATTGGATATACATTACCCCGTAACACTATCGCTAATATTGGATTAAAGAATGTTAGGGTGTATGTTAACTTACAAAACTTATATACATTTACCAGCTATACTGGTTTTGACCCCGAAATTGGGGCTTACAATCAGGATGTTTTGTTAACAGGTGTTGATAATGGTTATTATCCTTCACCCAGAATGTATACTTTCGGATTAAATGTTAGTTTCTAAACTAAAAACCTTAATTACTATGAAAAATACAATAAAATATATAGTTGTAATTTTAGCCTTTATGGCAGTATCATGTGTCGATGATTTTCTTGACAGACCACCGCAGGATCAATTAACCATTGATATGTTTTATAATTCGCCAGAAGAGCTGAGAATGGCTACTAATGCACTCTACAACGTGGTATGGTTTGATTGGCATGATAAGGCAAAAATGGGAATTGGTGAAGGTGCCGGCGGTAATTATCTTACCAATGATGGTGAATTCAGGATTTTCTTTCAATTTTCTGTAACAGGAGAACATGCAAGAATGACAGAAGCATGGCGTTCACTATTTAATGTGGTGGCACAATCAAACATGGTTATTTATGGTGTATCTAATGCAGATAGTGATAACATAACTCAGGCGGATAAAAACCGTGCATTAGCCGAGGCGCGTTTTATGAGGGCAGCTTCTTATTTGCAGATTGTAACTACATGGGGCGCTGTTCCCATAATTGAAGATAATCTGGCTTTTGTTGAAGATTATGTAATTCCCAGGAACAGAGTAGAAGATATTTATGAATTTATTATCAGGGATCTCGAATTTGCTGATGAGCATTTGAGTGAAACATCCCCGGCAGGCAGATTGACCAAGTGGAGTGCTAAAGGAATGTTAGCAAGAGTACATCTATATGCAGCAGGAGTTGGCCAAAGCGGTAGCCGCGATGCTACTCACCTGAGTAAAGCCAGAGAATATGCTGAGGCTGTAATCAATGAAAGTGGTCTTAATTTAATGCCTGATTATGCTGACCTGTTCAGGGTTGAAAATGACAACAACCCTGAGTCATTGTTTGCCTTACAATGGGTTGATAAGGGCGCAGGCTGGGGTGTTCAGAATACCCTCCAGGCCTATCTGGCCCCTGAAGGTAGAATTGCTGGTGTTGGCGACGGATGGGGTGGTTCTACCGGAGCTTCTTATGATTTGCAGCAGCTGTATCAAGAAGGTGATCAGCGTAGAAAACCAACAATTATGTTTTATGGAGATCACTACCCTGAGTTGATGAGAGAAGAAGGTGGATATCATTATGAATTACAAAGCTTTGCAGGGTCGGCTGTGAAAAAATATGTAATTGGTGGTCCGAATGATGTTGATGTTACTGTTTCATTTATGTCTACACCGCAAAATACTTATATGCTAAGGCTGGCTGAAGTTTATCTGATAGCTGCCGAAGCCATATTGGGTAATAATGCAAGTACCAGCGATGGTGATGCACTTGCATATTATAATGCAGTCAGAGAGAGAGCAGGGCTTGACCCTCAAAATGTAATAACTTTTGATGATATTTTCAGAGAAAAGAGAATAGAACTGGCTTTTGAAGGGCGGTTATGGTACGAGCTTGTAAGATGGCATTATTTTGCTCCGGCAGCAGCTATTAATTATATAAGTAATCAAAACAGAGGACATTTCAGCTGGGATGAGGAAAATTGGTATGTTGATCCTGAGAATGATTTATTCATTGTTCCTACGGATGATCATTTCACAATGCCTTTCCCTTCAGCAGAGGTTTCAAGAAATCCTCTACTGTTAGAAGAGCCGGTTGCATATAATTTCTCTAACTAATCTTTAACGTTAAAAAATAAACAATTATGAAAAAATATAATCATATAATATGGAAGCTATTGGCTTTTATTATAATTATTTTTCCGAGCATGTTTTTAGTATCGTGCGAAGATGAAATTGATGATAGTCTTCCTCCTGTAATCGAAAAGGTAAGACTAACCGATCCCGAAACAGCTGACCAAGCCATAGAAACTGCAGGTTTAGGTCAGATAATTGTGATAGTTGGTAGAAATTTTCATAATCTGCAGGAAGTTCATATTAACGGAATGCTAACCCGATTTAATCCTACATTAGCTACAGATACTCATATTATTATTGCTGTTGATGATGATACACCCACATTGGCCACAGACCCTGATGTGCCAAATAATGTTACGGTAGTTACAAAGGCTGGTCAGGCATCAGCAGAATTAGTCGTACTTCCACCTCCTCCAAGAATTAATTCTATCAGCAATGAGTTTGCCCAGGCAGGAGAAACTTTGACCATAAAGGGATTATATTTCTTCTTTGTTGAAGAGGTTATATTTCCTGGTGAAATCATCTCAACTGAGTTTGAAACTTCTGCTAATGGGAGAGAACTTTATGTTGTTGTTCCGGAAGGAATTGAAGATGCCGGTTCTGTAGTTGTTGTTACTGAAAGTGGCAGCGTTGATTCTGCCCCAAGATGGCGTTTTAACGACAAAACAGGTATGTTCTGTAACTTCCAGGACATCAATCCTTTCGGTGCATGGGGTGATAAACCCGTATTGGGCTATTCTGATCCGGACCCAATAGAAGAAGGTGGTGCATACGTAAGAGTTCATGAAACCAATATTCCGACGGAAATGTGGTGGGATAACAATATGGTAATACCAACAGACGGTGTAAATTGGCCAGAGCCAACAAGTGACAATCCGGCTGATTATGCAATTAAATTTGAATTCTACACGGTTACACCATGGAATTCAGGTTGGTTTGAAGTTAACTTAGGCTGGACTTACTTTTTTAAACTTATGCCATGGAATACTCCGGAAGATCCTGCAAAATACTGGTTGGTAGATCCTGATTCACGAATTAATTTTAATACCAATGGCTGGCAGACCTATATAATTCCAATGAATCGTTTCAGATTAAAACCAGAAAATGAGCCAGATGGCGATGTAATACCATCAATGGGTGAATTTGACTGGATAGGTGGAATGGTTATGGCTTTCCAGAATCCAGACCCGCCAAGGGGATTGACAATAAATGAACTACACCTGTTATTTGATAACTTCCGACTTGTTAGAATTGTAGATTAATTTCAATTATCTTTAACAGCCGGCCTGACGATCTTTGTAGATTTTCAGGCCGGCTGTTTTATTGGGAGCACGACGACTCTCTGCCTTGTAAAACCAGCGAACATTAACAAGGGTTTTGATAATTGTCAATACAATTTGAATTTTGACCAGATGTCTGTAAATAGAACTGATTCAGACAATAGTTAAGCAGAAGATACCGGAAAGAATTAATTGAATAGTATTTTGATATGTTCTTTCATTAAGAAGAGATTTTAGCTCATGGCTTACTTTTCGTATTCAGATATAATAATTATCTAATAAAGAAGTAACCTCCTTACAATAGAACCTTTTTGAATCCTTATCATAACGAAGTATGCCCCTTTGCGCATGCCGGAAAGGTCAATGGCATTTGTTCCGTTTTGCAGCCCTGTCCTTAGAAGAACCTTTCCATTTAAATCTGCGATGCTCAACATACCTTCCTTCTGTAAATCCATGTCAACGTAAACATAATCTTTTGCAGGATTGGGATATATTTTTATTTCCATACCAGATAATCCTCCTGTCTTTTCAAATGTGGAAACAGGTGTATTCATTCCATAGGTAACCCCGTTAAACTGAATACTCACATCCTGGAGTGTAGTATTAATATATCCGGCTAACGGCTCCTTCCATATTTGTACACCACGCACATATACCTCGGTTTTATTAAGATTAAGACGCTCATTGTAATCTTCTACAGCAAACTCAAGGATTGCCTTTACGTCAACGTTTTCTATGCTTTCACTTTGTGTGGTGTTGAAGAACAACAGGCCGTGGTCGCCATTAGGCCAATATCCATCAAATCGTTTTACAATCCATTCATGGTCACCAATTATGTAGGTTCCAATGTATCCGTCTGATTCAGGATCTGCTTCAGGAAATCCCAGGGTCTGGAAACGTATCTGAATGTCCCCCAGGTAGTTTTGTTCGGGAATTGTTACTCCGGTCCAGTTGCTTCCCTTATATTCCCAGGAAAACACATGCAATTGCACCGCTTTAAAGTAGGCAGCGTCAGCTTCATTTTCTTCCTGACCGCCTGCGGAAACCAGGAGCTCATTGATGTTACCTGACCAGACTCCTTCTCCAAAGGGAGAATTTGGGCTTCTTATATCGAAATGGTCACCCAGAGTAACATGTGGATTCCCCTTCACCATCATCCACCCAGGATTGGTTGAACTGCCCGTAAGAGGACCAGTAATTGTGCGAAGCCTGACATTGTTGGTAGCATCATGATACTCAAGTGTTGTTATAAACACATCGCCTGGTGCCATTTGCTGATTTCCCCATGGGCTTTGTTGTGCCACAAAATCACCGGCATAAGCGGTACTCCAGTCAGCATTATTATAGGTTGATGACCATTCGTGAATAATAACCCAGTCATTGGAATTACAAGCTGTAAGTTTTGTAAAAAGAAGTGCAATAAGAAATGAAAATCGAATTGTTTTTATCATGGTTTGAAGTTTTGATTTTGCAGATCAAGTCTAGTTGTTATAACTGATTTTATGTTGGCATTTAATTTAAAATATCAACTCAACAGATAATATATTCTTTGCACCAATATATAGCTATTCAACATACACAATCAATCGACAACAGGCATCCCATATTCACATTGTATTATCCAGGCTTAACCCATAACAACCTTTATTTTGCTACTGCTACCTTTAGGTATCAAAGGTATTTTGTTACCTGTGATCTCTTTGCCATTCATACTGATTTTCCTTACACCTTTGGACACATGATTGGGATTACTGATATCGATATGGTAGGTTGCACCGCGAAATCTTCTGGTAACACTGTATCCTGTCCAATCTTCCGGGATGCATGGTTCGATAACCAACCCGTCGTACTCGGGCTTTATGCCCAAAATATATTGGGAAATAGCAACAAAATTCCATGCTGCAGTACCAGTCAACCAGCTGTTTTTGGCTTCTCCGGGTTTATATGCGTCTTTACCGGCTATCATTTGGGCATAAACATAGGGTTCGGTTTTGTGTAACTCACTTGATTCCTCGTTATAGGAGGGAGCGATTTTCCGCCAATATTCGAAAGCATGGTTTCCCCTTCCAATCATTGTTTCGCCGATCATAATCCAGGGGTTGTTATGACAGAAAATGCCTGCATTTTCTTTATATCCAGGAAGGAAGGTTGAAATTTCCCCGAGATCAATCCGGTATGTTGTGAAAGCAGGGTTGTTGAGCACTATCCCGTAGGGGCAGTCAAGATATTTTTTTACTGAATCAAGGGCTTTACGCACCCACCCCTCCTCTAATCCGATGCCTGCCATGGAACAGAAACCTTGCGATTCAATAAATATTTTCCCTTCATCGTTTTCCACAGAACCAACTTTTTCACCATTTGCATTGTAGGCCCTGATGAACCAATCGCCGTCCCATCCATGCTTTTTAATGGTTTGAGTCATTTCCTTAATGTACTTCTCAGCTTTTTCTGCTTCTTCCATTTGTTTTGTAGCACGGCAAAGTTCTATAAAGTCGCGACCATAAAGTACGAAAGCTCCTGCAATCATGATGGATTCAGCTGTTTTTCCATCGGTGGTAAAGGGGGCAGTCTGGAATCCTTCATCGGGTGATTTCAGGAAACAGTTCATGTTCAGGCAGTCATTCCAGTCGGCACGACCGATCAGGGGCAATCCATGCGGTCCTTTGTTATTCACCACGTGATAGAAAGCTCTTTTCAGGTGTTCAAACATGGTAGCCTTATTTTTAGGGTTGCAGTCGAACGGTACTTGTTCTTCAAGTATGCTAAAGTCACCGGTCTCCCGAATGTAAGCAGCTGTTGAACAAATCATCCATAGCGGGTCATCATTGAAATTGCCGCCTATCTCATGGTTGCCTTTCTTTGTTAGTGGCTGGTATTGATGGTATGCACCGCCATCTTCAAACATGGTTGAAGCGAGGTCAATCAGGCGTTCGCGTGCTCTTTCAGGTACCTGGTGAACAAAACCCAGTAAGTCCTGGTTCGAATCCCTGAAACCGATGCCCCTTCCTATGCCTGATTCAAAATAGGATGCGCTTCGCGACAAGTTAAAAGTAACCATACACTGGTACTGATTCCAAATGTTTACCATGCGGTTGAGTTTTTCGTCGTGGCTGCTAACCTGATATGCGGAAAGCAATTCAGACCAAAACACACCCAGTTCTTTCAATGCTTTGTCAACCTGTTCAGCAGTTGCAAATTGTTTTTTCATTTCCTCAACTCTGCTCGTGTTGATTTGTCCGGGTGCTGTCCACTTCTCTTCCTCAGGGTACTCTGCATAGCCCAACATAAACACCAACTGTCGTTCTTCGCCAGGCTGAAGCGTAATTTCAATTTGCATTGCAGCAACAGGTGACCAACCAAAGGCCCTTGATCCGTGCGATTGTCCTGTCATTACCACTTGCGGACTTTCTAACCCATTATGGGTTCCTGTAAATGTTTCCCTGTCACAGTCAAATCCATCAATGTTGCAATTAACGGCCGAAAAAGCATAATGATTACGGCGGTCGCGGAAATCGGTGAAATGGATAACGGCATTGTCAATCAATTCTGCACGACCGATTGAATAGTTTCGCTGGAAATTGGTCATGTCATCAAGGGCATTCCACAAACAAAACTCAACATAAGAGAACAGCTTGATTTTTTTTGTCTCCAGGCTTTTGTTGGTAAGGGTAATCTTTTGAATTTCTCCGGTAAAGTTGAGGGGTACAAAAGCCAATAAATCTGCATGCAAATCATTCTTGCTGCTGATGATGCGGGTATATCCAAGTCCGTGACGACACTCATAATTGTCCAGTGTTGTTTTTACAGGTTTCCACCCCGGATTCCAAACAACATCATCATCTTTAATATAAAAGTATTTTCCCTGCATGTCGAGGGCTGGTGTGTTGTAAGTAAATCGCGTGATTCTGCGCAGACGGGCATCTTTAAAAAAGCTGTAGCCCCCGCCTGTGTTCGACATAATGGAAAAGAAATCATTATTCCCAAGATAGTTGATCCAAGGATATGGTGTTGTGGGAGTGTTGATTACATACTCTCTGTCATTGTCGTTAAAATAGCCAAATTTCATTTTTTATGTTTTAAAAGTTAAAGACCTAGCATTTTAACTAATTCTTTGCTGTCAAAATGTTCTTTCCTGTAAGGGTGGGCTTCTGTGTTAAAGACAAAATTCTCGGGATGAACTTCCGATCCGGGAAATGCCAGATAAAAATATTTAAGGGTTTCGGCAAAAAAGAATGTTGACATCTGATCAGCCTGCTCCTTTGTAATTATATTTATCTTTTCAATATGTGTATAGGCTATATCTGCACGGCAGTATTCTTTAATGTCTGCCCAGTATTGTTTAAGCATATTTAGATATAAAGTGTCGTTGGTGTAATGATACATATAATATGCTGATTCAATCAGTTCCGGGTTCAGGTAATAAGGCGGGTTTGTGATTTCATCCCTGTGGAAGTTATATCCCATGGGCAACAAACTGTGTTTGTTCCATAATTTATCCCATGTGTAAACAATTTTGGCGGCCCTGTCTGAGTCACCTGAAGAAATCAGCACCAACGGTAAAAATGCATCCCAAAGGGTTACATCATGTTCTTTAATGATCTCTCCCGTATATTTATTGGCAGCTCCATACCAGAGTGTTGAATCTGTTTCCACTGCTTTGACATAAATATCTTTGTCAAAGCTGATGGTGTCGGCAACGAATTGTTCTATCCTTGTTGATTCATCCTCAAGGCCCATGATCTTTAATGTCGAATAGGCATCTATCAAGCTGATATACATGGGTTCATCATACCAGTTGCGATATTGCCTTGAGAGAGGAAGTAGTTCGTCGGCTCCCCATGCATAGGTAACGTAAGCTTCCCAGGTTCTTAAAGTCTCATTAATGACATCTTCTGCAAGTTTTTTTTTGATATCAGCATGGCTATCCGGTTGGCTGCAGGCAAATAACCCCGGGAATAATGGAAACACTATGATAATACACTTAACATACATTCTTTTGACAAATGTAACCATGGTGCTATTGTTTTTAGTTGTTTGCAATTATCTGGAAATCAGTATAATATTATTTAATCCATATAGTTTATTCACAGCAGTCTGGCAAGGATTATCAATGTCAGGCCAGCTATGAAGCATGCGAACATCGCTGCAAGCAATCCGTTTACTCCTTTTGCTCCTTTAAATTCCTTCCAGATAAAAACGCCCCACAATGCCGCTACAAGAGTTGCTCCCTGTCCCAAACCATAGGATATGGCAAACCCGGCTTGTTCGGCTGCTATAATATTTAAAGTCATCCCGATACTCCATATAACTCCCCCAAGGATTCCTATAAGATGAAGGCGTGTGGTACCCCTGCTGAAATAGTCATGGTAGGTTACTTTTTCTCCGGCCAGTGGTTTATACATAAAGATAGTATTCCAGAAAAAGTTTGAGATCAGAAGGCCCATAGCGAATATAACAGATGCTGTATAGGGGGTCAGTCGTCCGATTTCCGGATTTACAAAATCTGTGGCCATTGATGCTGCTACAAACCTGTAAAAGAAACCCATCAGAAATCCTGCCAGCAGAGATATCAATACACCTTTGGAAGTTGATTTAGGTGTGGAGGATGGCAGCTTCCGGTAAGCCAGGGCATCCAGAACTATAGCCGTGGTTACCAGACCAACACCTATAAAAAGCAGCACGGGATTTCCCAGTGGTGTTGCTATATAGTTGACCACGACACCTATTACAAGCGCTAACCCGATACCTATCGGGAACGCAACAGCCATTCCGGCAATAGCTATGGCAGCTACGAGCAGGATATTAGCAATATTGAACACAACGCCTCCCAGAAATGCTGAGCCTACGGCTGAAGCATCTGCCTGTATAAGATCCGCCCAAAAGCTTCGTCCTTCATTACCAATACTTCCCGCTGTGAAAGCCATCAATAGAGAAAGAAACAGAACTCCAAGGGCATAGTCCCAGTAATATAGCTGGAAAGGCCATTTTTTTGTTGCCATTTTTTGTGTGTTGGCCCACGAACCCCAGCACAACATGGTTATGAACAGAAGGAAAACCGCCCAAGAGTAAGAATGAATAACGATCATGATGCAAAGTTTTTATGGTTAATAAACAGCTCAAATATCTTCATGATATTCTTTTATATATTGCACTACTTCATCAACATGGCAAAAAGCCAGTGCTGTGAAAGTATCTGCAGCACCATAATATATGGCTATCCTTCCTGTTTCTGCATCGTATATGTTTTGACAGGGGAAAATTACATTCGGAACAAAACCACTGACTTCATATTGTTCCTGGGGAGTGAGCAGATAGTTTCCGCAACGGTATTTTACCTTAGCCGGGTTGTCAATATCCAGAATAGCGGCACCCAGACTGTATACAAAACCATTGCATGTTGAAGAAACACCATGGTAAAACAACAGCCATCCTTCACTGGTTTCTATTGGGGTAGGGCCTGAACCAATCTTTACGCCTTGCCACCAGCCCTTACCACCTCTTCCCATCACTTTTTGATGGTACCCCCAATGGATCAGATCGGGACTTTCACTGATAAAAATATCTCCAAAGGGAGTATGGCCGCTGTCACTGGGGCGGCTGAGTAATTTATACTTTCCATTAATCTTCCTTGGGAATAAAACGCCATTCCGGTTGAATGGCATCAGGGGATTAGGTAGTCTTATCCAATTGACTAAATCTTTGGTATAGCCAAGTCCGATAGAGGGCCCATGCATGTCATCACACCAAACTACATAAAAAGCATCGTCTATTTTAACAAGACGAGGATCATAGGCGTAACTAACGGGTGCAGGTTCTCCATTTTGGTTTTTCCAGGGGATCACATAATCATCTATCTCAAAGTGAAGACCATCTTTACTCCGTCCAAAATGGATGTTGGCTCTCCCGTTTTTATGGTCAGCCCTGAAAACACCAATGAATGAACCATTATGAGGTAAAACGGCACTATTATAAACCCTTGCGATGTTTTTTGCTGGATTCCAGCCAATAATAGGGTTTTGGCTATATCGCCAAATTGGTTCATTACAATCTGAGGGTTTTTCTTCCCAGGGAATATTTTTAAGGTCTAAACCAAAAATCTTTGTCATTTTTTTTATTATTTAATATCTAATTGTAAAAAGTGAGAAATTTTTGCGGTTTAAGATGGTTTTGAATATTCGGCAGTCCGGGATTACAAGACATGAAATAATCCCGGTGCCGAACATACAAAAACCAAAAAAATAACCAAATCAAACAACAACTATGAAAAGAGTAAAACCGCATTGTGTCTTTATTTTCAATTATGATAAAATTGCCAAAACTTTATTTGATTCTGAAAGCATATATTCATGGATGAAGTTACCTTTTATGGGTGTAGTTCCATTTAATAATAATTTCTTTATCCCTTTTTGTATTTTCCCAGGATTGCGAATTTCAATATGCAATGTTTTTCCCCTGAAATACCTTGTAATATTTAGTTTTTCCCAATTTCCAGGAATACATGGATTGATATGAATTCCGGTGTAATCCGGTTGAATGCCCAGGATGTATTGTGTTGCGGCATAATATGCCCAGGTTGCAGCACCAGTAAGCCAAGGCAAACTTGATGCCCCGTGATGTGAGCTATGCTTGCCATGAGTTGATTGGCTATACACATAGGGCTCAATTTGCCTGATATCTGCTTGTTCATTATAACTTGCCGGCATCGATGACCGGAAATACTCAAATGCATTGTCACCATTACCTGCCAATGTTTCAGCCATTACTATCCATCCTTGTGTGTGGTTAAAAATTGAACCGTTTTCCTTCATTCCCGGATTAAAAAGGACGGCTCTGATTACAGAAAGCTCTTCATTGACGTAAGGAGGATCACATATCATGATACCGTACTTCGTGCTTAGTCGTTCTTTGACCACTCCCAGTATTTTTCTGGCACGTTCTTTTCCCGCGTGACCACTTATGACTGCCCAGCTTTGTGGATTAAGCCACAGACTACCTTCCTGATTTTTTTCAGATCCAAAAACCTGCCCATTTTCACTGTAAGCGCGCAGGTACCATTTGCCATCCCATGCATGCTCTTCAATTCTGCCGCCTAACCTTAACTGCTGTTCTTTAGACCAGCTAGTTTCCTTATGGTGGCCAAGCATTTTTGTGATATCGGCATAAACACCCAAAGCATAATACAACTGGAGTGCAACAAATACAGATTCACCATCATGACCAAGTTCAAGACAGTCATTCCAGTCGGCCATAAGCCCACATGGTAAACCATGTTTTCCACTTCGATTCAGATTGAAGATGATGGCTTTTTTCATGTGATTAAGTACCGTGTCTTCTCCATTGTCAGCGTATGGCAGCACTTTGTTAAAAAAGTCGATGTCACCAGTCTCTTTTACATAGGTGGGGATGGCAATGAACAACCACATGGAATCATCAGAACGGTATTCTGCTTCTTCAGGGGCTTTTTCCATACCGGGTTTATGGCCATAGAATTTTACCACGGGCATGGCACCACCTGTGGATGCCTGACCTGTGATCATCAGTTCTAATCTTTTTTTGGCCTCTTCCGGCAAAATATGTATGATACCTAACAGGTCCTGAAGCGTATCACGGTATCCATAGCCATCTCTTTCTCCTGCGTAAACAAGGCTTGCAGCGCGAGACCATGCAAAGGTAATCAGGCAGTTGTATGGATTCCAGGTGTTAATCATGCTGTTAAAACTGCTGTCGGGGCTTTCTATTGTAAAATGGCTGAGCCTGGTATGCCAATGTTGGATAAGTTCTTTGAGGCGATCTTTTACAAGTGCTGTGTTACTGGCTTCTTCCATTACCCTTTTTCCAGTATCATTTATCCTTCCAATACCCATTACAACAGTAAATTCTTTGCTTTCGCCCGGTTCAAGCTCAACCTCTGTCTGTAGCACACCGCAACCGTTGTATCCTTCGGCAAGCGATTGTTTGCATTTACCCTGCAAAACTACTTCCGGGTTTTTATAATCACCATAACGTCCAAGGAAAGCTTCACGATCTGTATCAAAACCCGAGACATTTGCTCCCGCAATCCCGATGAAAGAATATTTGGCCGCCTCGTTCGCTGACCCTTTCTCATCAAGAGAAAGATTCACATTAATTCCATGCTCTATAATATTTTCGGCTACCCGGGATTTAATAATATACTGTGAATACTGCAGATTGACCGTGTCATGATACATATGCCAGTGGTTCGCAAATTCCACAAAAGTAAATACCCTTATTTTTCTCTTTTTATTGCTGTTGTTTGTGAGTTTGCACAGCCAATACTCAAAAGCCTGTCCTAATGGTACAAAATAGGTTGTTTCTGATGTTATACCCCTGTATCCTGATGTGATGATGCTATAAGCTGTACCATGCCGGCAAACAGATTCGAACTCATTTAGCGGTTTTGCCATTGGCTGCCATGATGCCGACCATGATTCTCTGGTCTCCATGTCATAGAAATAGATAAAGCGCCCCGGCTGATCTATCGGAATCGTATTGCTTCGAAAACGCATGAAACGCCCCTGCACGGCTGATCTGAAAAAGCTGTATCCTCCTGCGTTATTTGTTATAATTGCTCCATAACGTGTATCTCCCAGGTAATTACTCCAGGAAGCAGGGGTAGCCGGATGCGTGATTACGTATTCCTTTTTTTTATTATCGAAAAAACCGTATTTCATCTGTTAAATTTATTTTTAAACGGTCAGATACCTGTGCCTATGCTGGGGAACATCCATAGTTTGTTTTCTACGTTGATATCCAGTTGTATTTCAAATAGTCATCATCATGTGAGTTTCATACTTTTAAATTCACCTAAAAATGTTACTCAGACTCCTTTCTGCGTATTTCAAGTTCAGCGGTCATTTGCTCCACCTTGCTTTCACTTAAAGGATATACAAAATATATAAGCAGAGACACAATACCTATCATTGCAGGAATTAAACTAAACAAAAGGACTATTCCTCTTAAACTGTCCGGCGATTGATCCACGTTGGGTTCAAATCCGATACCAGCCATTAGGGTAAGGGCTATATAGGCTCCAATGGCCCATCCAAACTTTTGCGACATGGTCGAGGCTGAAAAGATCAACCCCGTTGCTCTTTGTCCACGTTTCCATTCATCGTAATCCGCCGTATCGGCGTACATAGCCCACAGCAGGACGGCAAGGGGTCCTCCGGTCAAAGAACCGATGATCTGAAAAAAATAGATTATACCCAAATGATCTGCAGTTAGGAAATACATTGATGCGGTTGAAACAATGGCAATCATAAAGAATGCTATGAAGGTTTTCTTTTTTCCAAAGATCCTTGATATTGGCAGAATCAAAATCACCCCAAGCAATGAAGCAAGCTGGCCAATCGTATTGTAAACAGAAACGAGTGTTTCAAAACTATAAACGTGATTTCCGGCAAAAGGTAAGCTTAAAGCTTGTTCTCCAATAAAATATTTGAAATAGTGTGCAGTAACACTGCTTCTTATGGCAACAAATAGAATGAATGTTATGGTGGTTGCCCACAAGATAAGCCACGGTTTGTTTGTAAATAAAGCGCGGATGTCGCTTTTTACAGAGGGTTTATGAGATGCTGGGGGGATCACCCTTTCACGTGTTCCTTTGAAAGCGATCAGGAAGAAAACAACTGCCGCTATTCCATATAGAACGAAAGTCAGTTGCCATCCTTTGGGATCATTGCCGCCACCCAATGTTTTTGTCAACGGCAACAGAGTTGCTGAAACGATAATCCCCGCAGCAAAGGCAAAGATAAACTTGACGGATGACACAGATGTTCTGTCCTGAGAGTTTGGTGAAATGACCCCCAGCAGGCTGGTGTAAGGTATATTTATAGCTGTGTAAAGCATCATAATAAGTATAAAGGTGGAGTATGCCCATATGATCTTACCCGATTCACCAAAATCGGGTGTGGTAAAAACCAAAACACCTGAAACAGCAAAAGGTACACACAACCACAGCAGATAAGGCCTGAATTTACCCCAACGTGTTTTTGTGCGGTCTGCAATCATACCCATGATCGGGTCATTGATACCGTCAAAAAGTCTGCTTACCAGAAACATGGTGGCAGCAGCACTTGCCGGTATGATGAACACATCGGTATAAAAATAGGTAAAATAGAGCATGAATGTCTGCCAGTATAAAACTGAAGCAAGATCACCAAATCCGTATGCTACCTTTTCTTTAAAAGAGAGAATGGGCGCTGTCGAATGCATATAGAAAAATTGTTAACAGATAGGTAAATACTGAATTTTTATTGGCCCATTTATGATTTCGTGAAAAACCCCTGAACCTGATAATCTTTTTTATACTGAGCTAAATTAATACCCTGCCTTTGTTGGAGCCGCGTTTTAAATCTCAATGTTTTTGACATAATTCCCTAGTTGTCATTATTGAGAAATAATGACCAAAAAAGAGAAATCCGGGAAGAATAACAGGAAGTTTTTATGCTTTCTCTTTTAGCCCATGTTGCGAGGCATATTTCGAAGGTGTCATTTTGTATTGGGCTTTAAAGCATCTTGTAAAGTATGTCAGGTCAGAGAAACCGACTGAATATGCAACCTCAGATACATTCAAATCACCGGTTGCCAGAAGTTCTGCAGCTTTTTTC
Source organism: Bacteroidota bacterium (assembly GCA_007693555.1). Taxonomy (GTDB): domain Bacteria; phylum Bacteroidota; class Bacteroidia; order Bacteroidales; family UBA7960; genus SKVR01. Next base: position 13,986 of record REDJ01000097.1, on the reverse strand, counting down.
AATCGTACCAGTTTAACAAAACCCTTAACAGTTTGGTTAGTAACTGCGCTGAATTTTCTGTAAAGTTGCGCCCTGCTTATGCCCATTTGCAATGTCATAAAATCAACATCCAATTCAGTATTTGATAAGTTGTCTTCAATGATAGCAAGTGCTTTTTCCAGGAATTTGTCCTTAGCACATTGTTGTATTATATTAAGTGGTTTGCTGCTGAAATCAAGATTAAACTTTTCTATCATTTTTTTCCTTGATTCAATCAGATTTTTTATGCTTACCATGAGCTCTTCAGGGATAAATGGCTTTGTCAAATAGACATCAGCACCCGAGGAAAGACCGGATATTTTTTCATGGTCCCCAAATCGGGCAGTAAGAAGGATTACCGGTATGTGATCGGTTTGGACCTCGGATTTTATCTTTTTACACAATTCATCCCCATCCATCCCTGGCAGCATGATATCTGACACGATCAGGTCGGGCATCTCGTTTCTGGCAATTTCATAACCTTCTTCTGCTGTGGCAGTTTCGAGTATCCGGTATGATGCTCGTAGCTCGTGTTTCAGGTATTGTCGCACATCCGGGTTGTCCTCTATAATAAGGATCAAAGGCAGGTCCTCTTGTTTAGTGGTTGGGATGCTATCATCCTGCAATACACCATCTGTTTTAAAAGTCATTGGTAAATCCATCATGCGCTTTTTGATAGGCAGGTCTTTCGTGTCTGGAGCTATGTTTTCTTCATAATATTCCTTACCATAAGGAATATAAAAAACGAATACACTGCCATCCTGGTAAGAAGATGGGTTTGCAGGATATGTCTTCAGAACACCTTTATGCAGTTCCATCAGATCTTTGGCGAGTGAAAGGCCAATACCTGTGCCTTTTACCCTCACTTTAGCCCCATCCTGGATCTGGTAATACCTGTCAAAGATTTTTTCTCTGAGATTTTCTGGTATGCCGGGTCCGGTATCTTTGATGCTAACTGCGATATATTCATCCGCATATGCTTTGGCCAGGGGGGTTGCCGAGTGTTTGATGCGTTCTATACGAATATCTATGGAGCCTTTGGCCGGGGTGAACTTAAATGCATTGGACAAAAGGTTGAAAGTAACTTTTTCAATCAGTTCAGGATCAAACCAGGCATTTATAGAATGCTGTTCTGCAAGAAGCGATAGCTTAATGTTTTTCTCTATTGCGACATATTCAAATGCTTCTTTTATTTCATTGATGTAGAGAACAATGTCACCTTTACGAACGCTTAAATGAAAACTGTCGGTATCGATTTTTCGATAGTCAAGATACTGGTTAACCAATGTTTGAAGTCTGAGAAGGTTGCGGTACATCAGGTTTATCAGTTGAAAGTCAGATGTCCAGTTAAACTGTTCCTTTTCTCTGATCAGTTTTTTGATCGGTCCGGCAATTAAGGTTAGTGGTGTTCGAATTTCGTGTGAAATATTGGTAAAAAACCTTGTTTTAAGCGCATCTAGTTCCTGCATCTTTTCGATTTCCAACCTGGCCTTTGTTTTAATTGTCCAAATAATACGTAACGCGTAAAACAGGCCTAAAAGCATAAAGAAATAAATCATGATAGCAGGGGTTGTTTTCCACCAGGGCGGCAATACAATGACCTGCAGGGATGCCGGTTCAGCGAGCCAGATCCCATCGCTGTTAGTCGCCTTGACACGAAAACTATAGGTGCCGGGCCCCAGGTTGGTATAAGTTGCCAAACGCTGATTTCCAACATAGTTCCAGTTTTCATCAAATCCCTCCAGCTTATAGGCATAACGAATTTTGGAAGTTCCGGTAAAATTCGGAGATACATATTTAAATGTAATTACATTCTGGAAGTGCTTGAGTTTAATGCTTTCTGAAGCTATCAGGCTTTGTTTTAAAATACCGGTATCATCATGACCGGTGACTTCTTTGTTAAAAAGACTGAGGCCTGTAATATATACCGGGGGTGTCAGGGTATGTATATGTATGGAGTCAGGGTTAAAACCTGCTACTCCATGCGATGAACCAAAAAAAAGCATGCCTGTATTGGATTTATAAAAGGCATTCTTGGTGAAATTATCGGAAAGCAAGCCGTCCTCACGGTTAAAAGATCTTATGCGATTAGCAAACAATTCGGAATTATCTGAGCAGAAGTTTTGTTCCTTATGCAAGTCTAATCCATTCAAATCTAAAAAATCAATACCATTGGGAGTGCTAATCCATAAATTATTGTTGCTGTCTTCCACAAGGGCACTGATCAGGTTGCTTGACAAACCATGTTCGTTGGTTAGTCTCAAAAAGCTGTGGTTCAATGGATTAAAAAGGACAAGCCCAAACTCGGTGCCAACCCAGATAAGTCCTTTTGAGTCAATGGTAAATGTATGTGCAATGGACAGACTGCTTTCCTCTTGTCCGAAGTTAAAATGGTTGAAGGTTCCGGTGCTTGTTGCGTATTTGGTTAGGCCCAATACGGAAGACACCCACAAATTGTCTTGTTTATCAACCATTATCCAGTATATCCAATTGCTGGCCAGTGATTCAGATGGATTAGCAGGGTCATTGGTAAGATGTTTAATGTATCCTGTTTTTTGGTCCAGGATTGCAATCCCTTTGCCATGAATCCCAAAATAAAGTTTTCCGCTGGAATCTTGCGCGATAGAACGGATATCATTGCCTTTGATTTGTATGTCAGTTCCCTGACTTTGACGCCATGATTTGATGAAATTACCACGGCTGTCATATTTTTCAACGCCTCCTTCATATGAGCTAATCCACATATTATCTTCATCATCGCGAAATATCGTAAAGATATCAAGCATGAGTGTTTCGTAATATTTAGGTCTGTGCAAAGTATTTTTAAATATTCCTTCGGGGTTTATGATGTCAACTCTTCCGTTGGCATAACCAATCCAAAAATTGCTTTCTTTGTCTTGAGTGATTGATGTAACAATATAATCTGTGTCTTCCCAAATACCCCTCAGATGGTGTTCGAAATAAATGAAATTATTTTTTGTTTTCAATAAAAAGACGCCCTTATTGGCTGTGCCTACCCATATATTACCCTGTTTGTCTTGAAAAGTACAACGGGTTATCATATTCGGAAGAATACCATAATCCGGATGAAGGAGTCTTATGCGGTTATAGGTATCTGACACGATGTTGTAAATCAAAACGCCACTGTTGTCAGCAATCCAGATTTCATTATTATCCAGTCTTAAATGTGAAATATAACTTTCTCCATCTGTAGTGATTTTACTGGTTTCACCACTTTCAACATCAAGTACTTTCAAACCTTCCTGGGTGGTTCCCATCCATACTTTGTTTTCAGTAAAAACAAGGGAGTTGATCAGATCACCGGTTGCCTTGCCGGAATCCACGGCATCAGGATAATGCCTGAAGGTTCCGGAAGATGGGTCGTAACTGCTCACCCCTCTTTGATGGTATGCGAACCATATTCTCCCGGTTGGATCCGTATCAATGAATTTTACACTCCTTTCAAGCAATGAGTTCGGGTTGTGTTCCTGCTCCGCTTTTTCAAGAATACGTTCAAAGTAAAATGCTTTCTCGTTGTGATTGAAGAGAAGGTTTAATGAGTCAATGATTGCAGCCTCATTTTTGAAAGTATGATTTAACACCATGGCTGCAGCGGAAGTTACATAGGCCGGATAGTTATTGTGTAGTAAATATTCGACAGTTGAATGGGTTACAGTATACATCGTTTCCGGAAAAAATGATGACACTTTGCCTGATGCTTTGTTTATCATGTTTACACCCTCATAAGTGGCAACCCATATGTTACCTGAATGATCCGTACTGATTGAGTTAATTCTGATGTATGCCAGACCAGGAGGGTTCCCATCAGTATATTTCCAGTGTGTAAAAGTCTCTTTTTTTGTGTTAAATAATGAAACGGCATCGGCGGCAATCCAAATATCTCCATCGCTGTCTGTATGAAGATTGTAAACGCGGTTCCAAAACAAGGTTTTATCATTGGCAGCATCTTTATAGTAATGCTGAAATTCAACACCATTAAAACGATTGACACCCTCGTCTGTTCCTATCCAGATAAACCCTTTCCCATCCTGGGTGATGGTATAACCTGTATTGTTTGACAATCCATCAGAAGTTGAAAAGTGTCTGGTCATAAAAATACTGGCGGGTTTTAATTGCCCGAAAGCAATCAATGAAAAGAAAAATGAGAATAAAAAACAAATATGTTTGGGCATTGATCAAAAGATTAATGATGATTTAAGCATGAAAGCAAATATACTGAAAAAATATGTTAGTAATTCCGGGTTGCCATTATATAACGGAGGGTGCCATATATAATAATATACACATGATATCCTTTAAATATCATAGTTTTAATTCAAATTCCATGGCAGCATAATGAGACATATGTAATAAAATATGAGATTTTTAGCATGAGATTGCTTTGGTGGTTGATTTATTTTTGGTGAAGTGTTTATACAATGAATTTAATTAAGAAATGATATGACTACAACAGTAAAGGACTTTGCAAAAATGATTGACCATTCTGTTTTACATCCAACCCTAACTGATGAAGATTTGGAGCGTGAGTGTCGCATCGCTGTGAAATATGATGTGGCTTCCGTATGTGTAAAGCCTTACGCGGTAAAACGTGCTGCAGAACTGTTAAAAGGTTCTGATGTCCTGGTTGGATGTGTGATCGGTTTTCCAGCCGGCAATAGTAGTATCGCAGTGAAAGTGTTTGAGACAAAGCAAGCCATTGCTGACGGGGCTGTCGAGATTGATATGGTCATCAATATCGGGAAGGCTCTTGGTGGAGACTGGAAGTATATCGAAGATGAAATCAGGGCGGTTACAGAAGCTTGTCATGCCGGCAATGCGATTGTAAAAGTTATTTTTGAAACAGATTTCATTACAAAGAAACAAGATAAGATTAAGTTGTGTGAGATATGCACCAGAGTTGGCGCTGATTATGTAAAGACATCCAGCGGTTTTGGTTTTGTCAAACAGCCTGATGGTAATTATAATTATACCGGTGCTACACTTGATGATTTGCGATTGATGCGTCAACATTCCGGAAATAAAGTAAAAGTGAAAGCTGCCGGAGGTGTGCGCACACTCGATCAGCTGATTGCAGTAAGAGATGTGGGTGCAACACGTTCTGGAGCCACCGCTACTGCAGCCATGCTGGATGAAGCAGCAGCCCGGTTCGATGCCGGATCAAACGGATAATGTTATAGAATTTTTAGTAAATAATAGGTGGAGAAGTGGGTTTGAAGTATACCTGGATGATTGTTGGTTCTTTTTCATAAATAAGGTTGGAAAAAAAGGAAAACAGGTGGGTGTCCCAGGTAGCTCACCTGTTTTAATTTATAATCAAAAAACCGGGTTATTATGAGTAAAAAAATAATAGTTGTAGGCAGTTCCAATACCGATATGGTATTAAAAGTACCACGGATTCCGGCACCGGGAGAAACTATTCTTGGGAATGAATTTTTTGTTATTCCTGGAGGAAAAGGTGCCAACCAGGCTGTTGCCGCAGCACGTACCGCAGCAGAAGTAACCTTTATAGCCTGTGTGGCCGATGACTCCTTCGGGTTGCAGGCTATTGAAAACTACCGTAAAGATGGCATAAACACCCAATACATTAAAGTGCAAACCGGAACGCACTCCGGGGTGGCCCTGATCAATGTTTCTGACGACGGAGAAAACAGTATTTCTGTTGCTTCAGGAGCCAACAGCCATTTGCTGCCAGAAGATATTGTAAAATATAAGGATGCATTTACCGGGGCAAGGTTAATTCTTGCACAACTGGAAACCCCATTGGAAACAATAGCTGCTATTGCTGATAAAGCTCAGTCCATGGGCATCCCTTTAATTCTGAACCCTGCTCCTGCAGCTCTGCTTAGTGATGAGCTGCTGAGAAAAGTAAGTATTCTGACACCCAATGAGACTGAAGCGGCTCTGCTAACTGGCAGAAAGGAAGTCAGAGCGGATGACATTCCATCAATGGCTGCGGAACTTCTGGCCAAAGGGATTAAAACAGTTATCATTACCCTGGGCAGCAAGGGGGTTTACCTTTGTAATGAGAAAATCAGGGAAGCGATCCCGGGATACAAAGTGAAAGCAGTAGACACCACCGCGGCAGGCGATGTTTTCAATGGGGCACTAGCTGCAAGTATTGCAGCTGAAAAACCTATCCGGGAAGCCATCGATTTTGCACAAAGGGCTGCGGCCATCTCTGTAACACGATTAGGAGCTCAACCTTCAGCTCCTAATTTGCATGAGATTGAAAGCTCCCAATTTTAGTCTTCCTTTTGGGAATAAATTGAAAAGCAATTAACTTTTGAAACCCATTCAAAAAAAAAGAATATGAGAATCTATTGTAAAACCGCATTAATGCTCATCCTTTTCGTAATGATTTCAATGACGCCATCCTTCACTCAAACTCCGGTGGAAACACATGGGCGACTAAAGGTATCGGGCAACCAGATTGTTAGCGAGCATGGCAAACCTGTGCAACTTATGGGGATGAGCCTTTTCTGGTCCATCTGGGGAGCTCAGAAATATTACAATAAAGATGTGGTGGACTGGCTGGTGAAAGATTGGAAAATTGATATGATAAGGGTTTCTATCGCAGTGGATATAAACGACGACGGAGAGGGGAATCAAGGCTGGATATACAATAAAGAAGGTCAGTTTGAACTTGCTGAAACCATCATACAGGCTGCCATTGATAATGGAATCTATGTTCTTGTAAATTGGCACACCCACCATATTCATACTGAAGCAGCTAAGGAGTTTTTCGAATACCTGGCAAAAAAGTACGGTAGGTACCCCAATCTGTTATGGCAGACTTTTAATGAGCCTGTAAACCAAAGCTGGGAAGAGATAGCTGTCTTTACCAATGCGGTAACATCAGTGATCAGGCCTCATAGCGATAACCTGATCATCTCCGGAACAAGAAACTGGAGCCAAATGGTAAACGAACCTGCTGATAATCCCTTACCTGATAAAAACACGGCCTATTCTCTCCATTTTTATGCAGGTACACATGGGCAAGAACTAAGAGATATGGGCGATTATGCCCTTTCCAAAGGCATTGCTCTTTTCATCTCCGAGTGGGGCACATCCCATGCTGATGGTGGCCAAGACATGATTGTTCATAAAGACAAAGCTAAGGAGTGGCTCGACTGGGCACTGGAGCGAAACCTAAGCATGAACAACTGGTCGGTTTTCGACAAGGAAGAAGCCTCAGCAGCTCTGCAACCTGGTGCTCCAGTTTCAGGCAACTGGGACCCCGAAAAACATCTTTCTGAATCTGGAAGATTTGTCAGGGAGCAGATAATCCGGATAAACAGTAAAAAGTATAATAACATAAATCAATAATATTAACGCAAATGATGCTGACAAATATGATTAAATCATTTTCAGGATCAACAAATCAACTATAACAATCAGCGTCATCCAAGTTCCAAAAAAAAAAATACTATGAAATACTTAAATCCCATAAAAAGCTTATTTATAATTGCGCTTTTCCCGCTTTTGATGGCTTGTTCCGAAGCCGCTGAACCACCAGTAAAAATCATTTTCGACACCGATTTTGGTGGCGACGCTGATGACCTGGGGGCCATTGCCATGTTGCATAATTTTCAAAACAGGGGCGAATGTGAGCTCCTGGCCATTATGCTATGGAACCCCGAGCAATACACTGTACCAGCCATTGACGCTATCAACCGCTATTATGGAAATCCGGAAATTCTAATCGGGGTAAGATCTCATGATACCTTTACGCTTGACTGGCAGCATGCCCGGCCCATCGCCGAAGCCTTTCATCATGAACTCACCAACAGTGATGTACCCCTTGCAACTGACCTTTACCGGAAAATCCTGGCATCTCAACCCGATAACAGCGTAGTGATCATTACCACAGGACCACTTGCCAACATCAGGAATCTCATTCAATCCGGCCCTGATGTGTATTCACCACTTACCGGAAAAGAGCTTATTGAGCTCAAGGTAAAAGAGTTTTCCATTATGGGTGGAAAATTCCCCGGCGGGGAATGGGAATGGAACTTTTATGGTGGTATGCCCGGAGTTACAAAGTATGTGCTGGAAAACCTAACGGTTCCTATTGTTTTCTCTGGCTATGAGATTGGGGTTGAGATCAAAACAGGGCCCCGACTTTCAGAAGCAGGAAAAAACTCTCCATTGTACGTGGGGTATAAACATTTCAGCCGCTATGCACCCTGGATGAAGGAATACTATCAGGACGGAACGATTACGCCTAATTCCACTTATGATCAGACATCTGTTCTTTACACGGTAAGGGGCGGAATCGGAAAATACTGGAATATTGTTGAAAACGGTATTTGCGTGGCCGACAGCACCGGAGGCAATTACTGGATGGAGGTCAACGACCGGCCCACCAACCATGCCTACCTGGTTTTGAAAAAAGACCCGAAAGAGATGGCCGAAATCATTTATTCGTTTATGCTTGATGATTTTTAATGATAATAATCAGTGACAGGGCAACTTCCAGTCAGCCCGACACTAAAGCTAAGATTGTAAACAAAAACCTGAAAACTATGCAAACATCAATGCTTCGTAAACTTACAACGTTCATTTGTTGCCTGGTCATGGCAGCAATAATCTACAGTTGTTCAACATCGCTGGCAGATGAACCAGCCGAGCGGCCCCGCATCATCGTAACCACCGATGGCGAAACCGACGATAAGGCTTCTTTTCTGCGCTTCCTGCTTTATACCACCGATTTCGACATTGAAGCCCTGATTTACACCAACTCTATGTGGCACCTTCAGGGCAATGGTACGGAGTGGATGCACGACATGATCGACGAATATGCCAGAGTATATCCAAATCTAAAGGCACACCATCCAGGTTTTCCCGAACCTGAATATCTGAAATCAAAGATCTACGTAGGTCAGATGGAGCAAGTAGGCAGAGCTGCTGTGGGTGAAGGATGGGACACTCCCGGATCAAACAAAATAGTGGAAGTATTGCTGGATGATGACCCCCGCCCGGTTTGGTTGCAGGCATGGGGCGGACTCAACAATATTGCACAGGCCCTTTACCGCATTAAAGAATCTTACCCCGACCAACTGGAAAAAGCATCTGAAAAAGCATGGATCTATGCCATTGCCGAGCAGGACGACTTAAGAGAGTGGATGCATGAGGAGTTTCCACAGGTAAACTATATCCTGAATCAAAGTCAGTTCTGGCGCGTGGTGGCCTACGCCTGGGACCGCTTGAATCCATTAAAGGACCACGAAGTTTATACCCGGGAATGGACTACACGTAACATAAAGGAGGTAAGCAGTTTTGGAGCTATCTACGATCGCGATGAATTGGAAGAGGGAGACTCACCGGCCTTCTTCCATGTGATTAATACCGGTATGCGCAGCCACGAAAATCCTTCATGGGGTGGTTGGGGTGGCCGCTTTGAAAGGATTGGGCCTGGCAATTTCTGGATCGACGCTGAAGATGATGGCGACAACCTTAAACCCTTGTGGCGTTTCATCATCCCTATACAGGAAGATTTTGCTGCACGTATGCAATGGACTGCTGCTTCAAACTTTGAAGACGCCAATCATGCCCCGGTCGTTAAGTTGGCCCATTCTCAGAATCTCCTGGTTAAGCCCGGAAGTGCTATAAAGCTGGATGCTTCACCCACTTACGATCCCGATGGCGATGAGCTGATCTTCAATTGGTGGGTTTATCCCGAAGCCGGAACTTATGGAGCGTCCGTTGAAATTCAAAATAATGACAATCCTGAGGCACAAATGACTGTTCCTTCAGATGCGGCTGGAAAAACCATTCATGTAATATGTGAAGTTAAAGACAATGCATCTTTTCCTATGACACGCTACAGGAGAGTGATCTTGAATGTAGATTAAAATAAAATTATTTTAAGTAATCGTAAATAAATTACACATGAAAAGTAAAAAACAGCTATTTCTGCTTCCGCTTCTCAGCGCTATGCTTTTTGTCATCTCCTGCCAACAGAATCAAACCAACTGGCAGGTATCCTCACCTGATGGTAATATCCTGGTACAGGTAACCCTTGACCCGTCTTCGGGAACGGTTACCTATGATGCTCTTCTCATGTCAGAAAGCAACACCTTTACTGCGTTGGAAAACTCAACGTTGGGGCTGGTGCGTAAAGACATGGATTTCTCAAAAAACCTTCGATTTCACTCATTCCGAAAACAATCCATATACGAGCCGTATACTGTTATCAGCGGCAAACGAATAAACGATGTTAACAATTGCAACGAAATCACCATTGCATTTAAGAACCAGGAGAATGAAATTATTGAAATGTCCTTCCGTGCCTACGATGAAGGGGTGGCATTCCGTTACCATTTTCCGGCAAAAGATACGATCCGGTGGTTTACCGTGATCGACGAATTATCATCCTTTAATCTGAATACCACCGGTGGCAAAGCCTGGATGCAGACCTACGATACCATTCGCCACTGGAGCCTGGGCTACGAAATTCCCTATGACAGGGAAATTCCCATCGGCACATCAGCCCCGGTAAGTTATGGCTGGGCACTTCCCTTGCTCTTTGAAAAGGATGACGGTACCTGGGTGTTGGTTTCGGAAGCCGATCTGGATGAGCACTATGCCGGCATGCACGTGAGACAACATGCCCCCGGCGGAAACTACATGCTCGAATTCCCCGAAGAATATGAGTGCTATGGTCTGTTTAGCCGATTCCCTTCCAGCAAACTGCCCTGGACAACACCCTGGCGATTTGCCATCATTACTCAAAACCTTGGCGATATTGTAGAATCTAATATCGTAGACCATTTGAGCCGCCCCACCGAATTTGAAGATACTGACTGGATAAAACCCGGCATATCTTCATGGAGCTGGTGGCACGACCCGGCCAGCAGCAGCGACTATATTCCCCTTGCAGACCATGTTGACCTTTCGGCTGAAATGGGCTGGAAATACTCCCTGGTAGATGCCGACTGGGATATTATGAGAAACGGCAATATTGACCAGTTGATCGAATATGCCCATGAGCAGGGGGTGGAGCTGTTTATATGGTACAACTCAGGTGGCCCCAACAACAGGGTGATGTGGTATTTCAACCTCACCGATGAAGTGGTCGCAAACCTCCGTGTGGAAGGAGTTCCTCAGCAAGTACTCAGCAAACTCAGGCCTATTTATAACACCGGGTTTTTTCCCGAAGAAGAATATTATGAGGTGGTACATACGCATTTGGGTGATGATGACTTTAATCGCTGGGGCGAGCAGATCATCCTGGCAGCCCGCAACCGCAATGCACGCCCGCGCGATCGTTTTTACGAAGAAGAAGCCAGGGTTAAAGAGTTCCAGCTTCTCAGAGAAAGGGGTGTGCGGGGCATCAAGCTGGATTTCTTTGCCAGCGACAAACAGGAGATCATCAAAATGTACATCAATATTTTCAGGGAAGCCGCCAAAAATGAAATTCTGATCAACACCCATGGCTCTACTATCCCGCGTGGCTGGACCAAAACCTTCCCGAATCTGCTGACCATGGAAGCAGTAATGGGTGCTGAATTTTATGGAACTCCCGACTGGCCTGAGCTTGCCCCCATCCAGAACACCATTTATCCCTTTATCCGCGATGTGGTGGGGCCAACCGACTATACACCCTTTACCCTGTCAACACGCAGAGGCGGATATCCCAGAATTACCAGCAACGCCCATGAACTGGCCCTGGTGGTGCACTATGAAACCGGTCTCCTGCATATTGCCGAATGGGCTGATTATGTCCGGCAGCAGCCCGATTTCATAATTGAATTCCTTAGGGATGTACCGGTGGTGTGGGATGAAATAAAATTTATTGCAGGATACCCGGGAGATTACTCGGCCCTGGCCCGCCAATCAGGCGACACATGGTATATTTCGGGCATTAACGGAAAGAAGGATAACAGAACCATCTCTTTTACCCCTGATTTCCTGGAACCAGGAGAATACAAGGCCTCTTTTTACCTGGATGGGGAAGACTTCCAGACCTTCCGTTTCGATACCAAAAACATACAGCATGATGAAGAAATCGCCATTGATATGATACCATTGGGAGGTTTTGTAGTGGTAGTGTCTCCGGTATGATAAATCATACACAATAAAAATAGTAACTCTATATTCTATGATTTCAAATATCAAATACATAATCGCATTTTTTATATGGTTCTCCTTCGCAACCTCTTCCATGATTATGCATGGACAAGCAGCTGAAAACCCTGCTGCTCCCCTTCGACAAACCAGAGTTACCATAGAAGGTGAGAAATTTTACATCAATGGCTCACCCACCTATGAAGGCATAACCTGGATAACATCCTATGGTGGACAGTATCCGGTTGAAGGCCTGCTGATGAATGCCCGGCTTGTGCAGGGTGTTTTTGATGATCTGAATGAAAAAACCCGCGGGCAATGGGCATATCCTGATACCAAAGAGTGGGATCCTAACCGGAATACAAACGAATTTATCAAGGCTATGGCATCCTGGAAGGAAAATGGACTGCTTGCATTCACACTCAACTTGCAGGGCGGTTGTCCATACGGATATTGCAGTGGTTTTCCGTGGGATAATTCGGCATTTGCTCCCGATGGTTCACTAAGGGAGCCCTTCATGCAGCGTGCAGAGCGAATTCTTGACCGGGCAGATGAATTGGGCATGGTGGTTATCCTGGGGCTGTTTTATTTCGGAGAAGACGGAACCCTTAAGGACGAAGATGCGGTAAAAAATGCTGTAAAAAATGCCACCCGATGGGTACTTAACAAAGGATACACCAACGTGATCATTGAAATAAACAATGAATGCACTGCTCCGGCCTACAATCATGAGATACTGAGATGCGAACGGGTTCACGAATTGATAAAACTGGTAAAGGAAATTGAGATAGATGGCCGTTCACTTTATGTTACCACCTCACTTGCAGGAGGACTCGTACCCACGGACAATATCATTGAAGTGTCGGACTATGTTCTTATTCATGGGAATGGGGTACAGGATCATAAACGAATCACAGAAATATCAAAGGAGGTTCGGCAAAAAAGTGGTTACAGGCCCATGCCCCTTGTGAATAATGAAGACGATATACCGTGGCGAAATCCTGATCAGGGATGGGGAGAAGAGGACAACAATTTTGTTGCCAGCGTGAAAAGTTACACAAGCTGGGGTTATTTCGATTTTCGGCTGCCTGATGAAAGGTACGATTACAACCAGGGTTTCCAGAGCATACCTGTAAACTGGAGCATTTCGTCAAAACGTAAACGCGATTTTTTCAACCTGCTTGCAGAAATCACCGGCTACCCGGGCACACCCGATATTACCCTTGATTTTTCGCAAAGAATCGGGAAAAAGATCAGCCTGAAAGTGGATGGAGGCCCTGCAGAAATGGAAGTCAGGAGGCTCGAACTCATTGTAAACAACAAAACGGTAGTTGAATCACAACATATCCTGGAAGAATGGCTTGTAGATGAGATTAACCAGGATATTATGGTGGGTGAACATTGGATCAAAGCAAGGCTCACCTATCTTCGTGATGGCCACAAAATTGTGGTCGAATCGCCTTATTACAAAAACCCGTGGTGGCCCTATGGAGGCTTATGGCAGGACTGATACCAACACTTTAACATTTAACACATGTTTTTATTGACAATTAACTATAATATTAAACAGTTATGAAACGAACATGTTTGCGAATTTACACAAACACCAATGAAAATAGCAAACATGGAGTTCCATCCGACCTTAAACTAAAAATTATTTACGGATGAAAAAAGCAATCAAATTTTTTATCCTTTCCCTATCAGCAATTACCTTATTTGCCTGTTCATCCACCAGGGCGGAAAGTGAAAAAGTACGCGTGATCTTTGACACCGATTTCAATTACGACGTGGATGATGTGGGGGCCGTGGCAATGCTTCATGCTCTTGCCGATTTAGACGAAGCCGTAATACTTGCCATCGGGATATCCGACCGGCAGG